>DATESZ010000022.1:0-31567 GCA_035283845.1 Syntrophales bacterium
CTACAAACCGTCTAAATTGAAAGATCACAAAGAAAATGCCATGGGACAAAAAGCCGATATCAGATTAGACATCCTGATTAAAAAAGAAGAAGATTATTACCTTGCTCATTGCCTTCAATTCGATATTGTCGCAACGGCAGACACGTTGAAGGAAGTTAAAAAGGCTATCTTAGACCTTTGCCGTGCTCATATCGAATATTCGCACGAGTACAACAACCTTGAATATCTTTTTTCGCCTGCACCAAAGGAAGTTTGGGCCGAATATTTGGAAATGTCCAGAAAAGAAGGGTGCGACGTGGAAAATACCCGCCTTGATGATTCTTTTGTAAATCCTTTCTCTATTCAAGAAATTTATTGCTATGCCTAAAGTCCTTAGTTATGGCGAGTTCAAAGCCAACGAAGGTGATGTTGCTGCAATAAAGCTGATGTACCAGAAATTTGAAGACTGGTCAGAAAAGCACACAAGCGAACTGCACGGCAAGGTTGAGACGGAGATAAGTGGGATCACGATTAATTTGGTTTCCCCGCTGAAAAGAGAGGAAGAAAACGAGCCCTCGAAAGAATTTCCCTATGAAGCCCGTCTTTCGCTTCCAGCCGGCAAGGTATAAAACGTATACTGCGGGAGAGCATTGGCAACACCGCAACAGGCCATGCAATCGGATGCCAACAAAATTGTAGAAGCAGTGTTCAAAAGATTGCGTGAGTCTGGTAGTGAACCTTGTAAGGTATGCGGATGACCTGGTGATTCTGGTAGATGGATGAACTAACATCGCTCAGGTTCAACGCGAAAAGCGACGTTGGAAATAAAAGCAGAACTAGGAGGACAAGGGCCGCGGCTGTTTTTTTTATGTGACTTCTCGTTTATAGCCTAACCATAGGATTTTTCCCGGCGATGATCAATAACAAAATTTCACATGCCATTGAAGGAAACCGCGACAGAGGATCAAAGCCGATTTTTTCGTTTCCCTTATACTCTATAGGCAGGAGACAAGCTTTTTCTTGACCCTAATAGGTTTTTCCATTAATGATAAAATATTAACCTGGCCAACATCATAAAATGATAGAGGTATCATTATGAAAAAACATGGTGGTTACGTTACCCGTCCGGAAATGTTAGTGACCCAGCAGGGCCATCAAATGGCTTGAGCCGCGTGCTTCGGGGCGGTAGGTGGGACACCGACGCCAGGTTCTGCCGTTCAGCGTTCCGCTCTCGGGACGGGCCTGCCGACCGGTACTTCAGCCGCGGTTTCCGGCTTGCCCTGCTTCCAAGTCATTGAGCCCGGCAGGCGCGGAATCGAACGCAGCGGTCATGCAAGGGCCGAAGCGGAGCCGGCCTGCCGCTGACGGCATAATATTGCTTTCGAGGTTTACGACCGGTATGAAAACACCTTTAAAAATAACATCAATCCTGATTGCTCTTCTTCTAATCTTTACCTTCATATTACTTATTCCCCTCCGTGCAGGCTGTGTGGCCCCAGTTAAGAGGGATGCACTGAAAGCCGCAGAGACTGAACTAAAAAAGGCGGAAGCGCTTAATCAGCAGGCGTTCGAGTTAAAAAAGCAAGGTAGTTATCCAGAAGCCATTAAAATAGCTGAAAAAGCCTTGGCAATCTATGAGAAAGCCTTGGGGCCGGACCATCTCTACACTGCCATTGTCCTGCACAACATGGCCACCCTTTATATCAGCTTGGGAGCCTACGACAAGGCGGAGCCCCTCTACCAGCGCTCCTTGGCAATCAGGGAAAAAGCCCTGGGGCCAGACCATCCTGACACCGCTAGTTCCTTAAACAATCTTGCCACCTTTTATCTCAACTTGGGAGCCTATGAAAAGGCGGAACCCCTCTACCAGCGCTCCCTGGCAATCTCTGAGAAAGCCTTAGGATCGGAGCACCCCGATACCGCTAGTTCCTTGCAGGGTCTCGCCACCCTTTATGTCAATTTGGGAGCCTATGACAAGGCGGAGCCCCTACTAAGGCGTTCTTTGGCGATCAAGGAGAGAGCCCTGGGGCCAGACCATCCTCACACCGCTACTTCCCTGAACAATCTGGCTTCACTCTATTATTCCATGGGAGTCTACGACAAGGCGGAGCCCCTCTACCAGCGCTCTCTGGCAATCAGGGAGAAAGCCTTGGGGCAAGACCACCTCGACACCGCTAGTTCCCTGAACAATCTGGCCACCCTTTATCTCAACTTGGGAGCCTATGACAAGGCGGAGCCCCTCTACCAGCGCTCTCTGGTAATTAGGGAGAAAGCCTTGGGGCCTGACCACCTCGATACCGCTACTTCCCTGAACAGTCTGGCTTCACTCTATTATTCCATGGGAGTCTATGAAAAGGCAGAGCCCCTATTAAGGCGTTCTTTGGCGATCAATGAAAAAGCCTTGGGGCCTGACCACCCCGAAACCGCTAGTTCCCTGAACAATCTGGCCACCCTTTATGCCAATTTGGGAGCCTACGACAAGGCGGAGCACCTCTACCAGCGCTCTCTGGTAATTAGGGAGAAAGCCCTGGGGCCAGACCATCCTGACACCGCTAGTTCCCTCAACGGTATTGCCCGAATCTATGAAACTATGGGAGCCTATGACAAAGCAGAGCCCCTATTAAGGCGTTCTTTGGCAATCAGGGAGAAAGCCTTGGGGCCAGACCATCCTGACACTGCTAGTTCCCTGAACAGTCTGGCTTCACTCTATTATTCCATGGGAGTCTATGAAAAGGCAGAGCCCCTATTAAGGCGTTCTTTGGCGATCAATGAAAAAGCCTTGGGGCCTGACCACCCCGAAACCGCCCGAGCCCTGCACAGTCTGGCTTCACTCTATTGTTCCATGGGAGTCTATGAAAAGGCAGAGCCACTATTAAGGCGTTCTTTGGCGATCAATGAAAAAGCCTTGGGGCTTGACCATCCTCACACCGCTAGTTCCTTGCAGGGTCTTGGCACCCTTTATGCCAATTTGGGAGCCTACGACAAGGCGGAGCACCTCTACCAGCGCTCTCTGGTAATTAGGGAGAAAGCCTTGGGGCCTGACCATCCTGACACTGCTAGTTCCCTGAACAGTCTGGCTTTACTCTATGCTCTCAAGGGACGGAGCGACGAAGCCCTAACCCTTATAGAACGAGCCCAGGGTATAGACAAAAAGCGGATAGAGCAAATCCTCGGATTTGCCTCGGTGACCCAGCAAACCCAATTTTTGGCAACCCGGGAGGACGATTTTTTCGTTTACCTCAGCCTAATCCTCCAACGCTTCCCGGACAATCGAAAAGCCATAAGGAACGCCCTGGATTCTTGGCTATCCCGGAAGGGGATCCTTCTTGAAGCCCAGAAGCGGATACAGGACGTCCTTGTCGGCGGCGACAACCCCCAGGCGCAGGAAATTTTCGCGAAGCTGATCGGCATCCGTCAGGAATTGGCACGACTCATCTTAGGAGGACCGGAGAAGGAAAGGCCGGATGCCTATCAGAAACGCATGGCCGATCTCGCCAACCAAAAGGAAACCCTGGAGGGGCAACTGAGCCGCCTGAGTCAAGCCTTCGCTCAGCAGAGAAAGACGAGAATAGCCACACCTTCATCCGTCGCGTCCGCCCTCCCAAATGGCGCGGTCCTCGTCGATATGGCCCGGATCAGGAACTATGATTTTAAATCTGACAAGTGGGGCGCCTCTCGCTACCTCGCATTTGCCCTGCCCGCTGGCAAAGATTCCGACGTCTCTCTGGTTGATCTGGGCGATGCCGACAGCATTGACCGGAAGGCGGCAGCCTTCAAGAAGTCCTTGGAGAACAGTAAAGCCCTGCCCGATGTCCTGGCGAAACAGAGCAACGATCTGTACGGGCTGATCTTCGCCCCGTTGAAATCTGCCCTCGGCAAATCAAGACAAATCTTTCTTTCCCCTGACGGCAGTCTTAACCTTATCCCCTTCGAGGTCCTTCGGGATGACACAGGACGTTATCTTATTGAGACACATACTTTTCGCTACGTCTCCGCCGGGAGGGATATTGCCGGTTACGGGATGATCAAGGAAAAAGGACAGAAGGCCCTCTTGATAGGTGATCCTGATTTCGACCTGGCCGCCGGGACGATAACGGAAGCGGGAGAAAGACCCCTGACACGCTCCCGACAGATGCAGGGACTCAGCTTCTCACAACTTCCGGGGACCAAGGAGGAAGTGGAGGCCATCGCCGCCCTGCTGGGCCGTGCAGCTTCCGATACCTATACGGGGGCGAGGGCGAGGGAGTCGGTTTTGATACAAAGCAAAAGCCCCCGGCTCCTGCACCTGGCCACACATGGCTTCTTCCTCTCCGATCAGGATTGGTCCTCCCTGATGGATGAAAAAAGCCGGGGGATTAGCATCACCGCCAAAAAAGCGCCTTCAGGCAAAAAACCAGTCCGCATCGAAAACCCCTTCCTCCGTGCCGGTCTCGCGCTGGCGGGGGCCAACCGCTCCCTGGCCCACGAGGGCGTCACGGAAGGCATCCTGACAGCAGAGAAGATTCTCGCTCTGAATCTCCGGGGGACCGACATGGTGGTCCTGTCGGCCTGTGAGACGGGGGTGGGAGACGTGAAGAACGGTGAGGGGGTCTATGGGCTGAGAAGGGCCTTCACCCAGGCGGGGGCGAAGAGCCTCGTCATGAGTCTCTGGTCGGTTCCTGACAGGGAGACCAAGGAGCTGATGGTTTCATTCTACAAGAACCTGCAATCAGGCAAAATAAACCGGGCCGAGGCCCTTCGCCAGGCAGCCCTCAAACAGCGGGAAACGGTGAAGACCCGCTACGGCCATGACAGCCCTTACTACTGGGGCGCCTTTGTCTTTTTAGGGGAGGCAGAGTAGACATATTGTTCCCTACCGTTAGCAATCAAGAAAGGAGAATACCCGGCAACTATAAAAACACTCCTGAAAACTATCGTAACCGGCGTTATTTTGTTTTATCCCCCCCAAGCCCCCGAGGGGGTGACGCCAGATCCAAACACCAGGCCAGGAAAACACCGGCACCTTATCAAGCAATAATCCTGGGAGAAATCCTGGGGCTTATTTTCGAGATAGAAATTAAAAAAGCGGGACTATAGCGGGACAAAATCACTTATCAAAGAAAAAGGGGCTCCAGTATTTCTCAGTAACCCCTTGATTATCTTGGTGAGCCCTGCCGGGATCGAACCGGCAACCTACTGATTAAGAGTCAGTTGCTCTACCAGCTGAGCTAAGGGCCCATGCATTCTTCTACCGAAATCTGGTACGCCCGGTAGGATTCGAACCTACGACCAACAGATTCGAAGTCTGCGACTCTATCCAGCTGAGCTACGGGCGCTTTTATATACGATTAACCCTGTTACATACAATGGGGTGAGTGAAGGGACTTGAACCCTCGACCTCCGGGGCCACAACCCGGCACTCTAACCAACTGAGCTACACCCACCATCAAATGTTTTGGTACGCCTGCAGGGATTCGAACCCGGGACCTACGGATTAGAAGTCCGTTGCTCTATCCAGCTGAGCTACAGGCGCATATTTCAGAGGTGCATTCTATTAACCGCTTCGCAGTTTTTTGTCAAGTTCAAATACTGCTGTGTCAGTTAGAATCAAAACTGCACTAATTTAAAATTCAAAAGTGCACTCCTCCTCTGTGTTAAGATGTGGGATAAAATACATTCTTCGTTGTGCCCAACCCGGGAATGGGGGTTATTAGGTATTATTATTGTGTTTGATGTGATATTATGATTGGGTTAGGTCATCACAAGAGTTCAAAAACATGAAAAATATTGGAAAAGTATCAGCATTGATAAACGTGTCGACTGTGTGGTCAATATTTGTCTTTTCGGCCGTCTACTGGATTTTTGACACTATTTTGGATGTATATATCTTCCGCACCACGGACTTCTTCACGTCACTTTTAATTCCTGATCAGACGCGCCTGACTCAGCGGTTGCTAACCTTACTCTTGATCACGTTGTACGCTGTCATCACTCAATGGACACTCATCAAGCGCAAGCAGGCGGAACGTCGCCAATCTCTTATAGCTGAAATCATGACTATTATCAATAATTCACCTCTCTTGGTCGATACAATTAACCGCATTCTCATCTCAATTAAAAGGGAAATGGGATTCGATGCGGTAGGGATTCGCCTGCGCAGCGGCGATGACTTCCCCTACTTTGTCCAGAACGGTTTTTCTGATGATTTTCTACGCACCGAAAATACGCTGACTGTGCGCGACCAAGTTGGCGATATTTGCCGGGATGAAAACGGCGACATCAGCCTGGGATGCGCCTGTGGTCTTGTAATTTCCGGACGGACCGATCCGAAAAGTCCCCTTTTCACGCAAGGTGGAAGTTTCTGGATAAACGACTCATTGCCACTATTGGGCCTTACCGTCGACCAGGATCCCAGGCTTTATCCACGGAACCGCTGCATCCATGAAGGTTTCCGTTCTGTGGCGCTTATTCCCATCCGCGCGAATCAGCGGATCGTCGGCCTGCTCCAACTCAATGACCGGAAAAAAGGTTGTTTCACTCTCGATATGATCCACTATTTTGAGGGTTTGGGTTCGAGCATCGGCATTGCTCTCTCCCGCAAGCAGATGGAAGAAGCGTTAATCGAAAAAACAACCATGCTGGATAATATTCTCAGAAGTGCCAACGACATGGCTATTGCCACCACAGATCTTGATTTTCGCATCACCTATTATAATTCAGCGGCGGAAAAACTATTTGGCTATTCAGCAAAACAAGTCATAGGGAAAACAGTACAGGAAATGCATACCAGGGAAAAGGTAGCGCCGGAACGATTTGTTGATGCCATCGAGCAGGTGCGGAACAAAGGCGAATATCGTTATTTTATAGAGCAAAAAACTGATAATGGTATCCGGCATATAGGATCACGTGTTTCCGGGATAATTTCACCAGCAGGTGATATTGTTGGTTATTCACTTTTCAGTCAAGACATAACCGGCCGCATGGCGGCTGAACAAGCCTTAATTGAAAGTGCACAACGCCTGAAAATGGTTACGGATAATGTACCAGCCGTAATTGGATATGTGGATAAAAATTATCGATACCAGTTTGTGAATAAAAATTATGAAAAATGGTTTGGTCTGAAACAGGAAGAAATGCTTGGGATGACTGTAAAAGACTTGTTGCCTAACGGGACATATGAGCTCTCCCTACCTTTTATAAAAAGAGCGTTGTCGGGAGAAGAAGTCACTTTTGAAGAAACCTTAACGTTACCCGATGGCACCACTATAGCCTTCTGCAATAATCTTGTGCCTGATCGTTCCTCCAATGATGAGATAAAAGGATATTATGTATTAGTATCTGATATTACCGAGCGCAAGCGGGCGGAGGAGGCGCTGAGGGAGAGCGAGCTGCGCTACCGCACAGTGGCGGATTTCACCTTTGATTGGGAATACTGGATGAGCCCCGACCAGAGTTTCATCTACTGCTCTCCCGCATGTGAGCGAATAACGGGCTATCAGGCCGAGGAATTTGAGAAAAGCCCTGATCTGTTGGCGGCCATCACCCATCCTGATGACCGCGAACAGATCTCCCGTCATATTGATGACGTCAACAGCCCAGGTCCTGAATTACATGAGCAAGAATTCCGCATCATCTCCAGGTCCGGTGAAGTGCGCTGGATTGCTCACTCATGCCGGATCGTGCGCGGACGCGATGGAGCATATCTCGGCCGGCGGGCCAGTAATCGTGATATCACCAATCAAAAGCTGGCTGAGGAAGAAAAGGCGAAACTCCAAGACCAGTTTTTCCAATCCCAGAAGATGGAGTCTGTCGGCCGGTTGGCAGGCGGTGTGGCACACGATTTCAACAACATGCTGGGAGTGATTCTCGGCCATGCGGAGATAGCTATGGACAAGGTCGATAAGGGGCAGGCGTTCCTTACCGACCTTCAGGAGATCCAGAAAGCGGCAAAGCGTTCGTCGGATCTCACAAGCCGGCTCCTGGCCTTTGCCCGCAAGCAGACGGCTTCCCCCAAGGTGCTCGACCTGAACGAAACTATTGAAGGAATGCTCAATATGCTGCAACGGCTTATCGGTGAGGACATTTATCTGGCCTGGCTGCCGGGTGTTAACCTGTGGCCGGTTAAGATTGATCCGTCACAGATTGACCAGATTCTTGCAAACCTGTCCGTCAATGCCCGTGACGCGATCGCGGGTGTGGGCAAAGTCACTATCGAAACGGCAAACATTAGCTTCGACGCGGCCTTTTGCGCCGATCACGCGGGCTTTGTTCCCGGAGAGTATGTCATGCTCGCCGTGAGCGACGACGGTTGCGGCATGGACAAGGCAATTCTCGGAAAGCTGTTTGAACCATTTTTCACCACCAAGGAGACTGGGAAAGGCACAGGCTTGGGTCTTGCTACTATCTACGGGATCGTCAAACAAAACAACGGGTTCATTAACTTGTACAGCGAACCGGATCAGGGAACGACCTTCAAGATTTATCTGCCAAAGCACATCGGCACAGCCGAACAGATAGGGACAAAAGAACCGCTGGGAACAACCCTGCGCGGCCAAGAGACCGTACTGTTGGTGGAGGACGAGTTGTCCCTCCTGGACCTGAGCAAGTTCATGCTTGAAAGACAGGGCTATAGGGTGCTGCCCGCCGGTACGCCGGGCGAGGCAATCCGTTTGGCCGAGGAGTACGCCGGGGAGATTCATCTATTGATGACTGACGTGATTATGCCCGAAATGAACGGCCAGGACCTGGCAAAAAAAATGCTTTCCCTCTATCCGAGTCTTAAATGCCTGTTTACATCAGGCTATACGGCCGACGTCATCGCCCATCACGGCGTGTTGGATGACGGGGTGTATTTCCTCCAGAAGCCATTCTCTAAAGATGCCCTGGCCGCCAAGGTGCGGGAAGCGCTGGATCAGAAATAGACGAATGGCTAAAAAGCGTTAAAATTTAGTTTCCCGCATCTATTCAACATTAAATATGTTAAAGACCGCATGATCTGAAAATGTCTTTCTGACCGCAATGGCGATAATTATATTTTAAAGTTATACAAACGACGCGCCCCTATGGACGAAAACGAAAAGAGAGAAGCTAAAAGAATCAGACTAACGGTCGACAGCCGGTTGGAGGAGGTGTTCCTTGTCGGACTTGCAGTCCGGGGCATTTGCGCGTATAAGTCTCTCAGCGAGATGGATACATCGCAAATGGAAGCTTGCGTAGTTGAAGTCGTAAACAATGCCATCAAGCATTCCTATCACCTCCAGCCGGGACATACTGTGGATATTCCCATTTCCCTCTATACTGAAAGGAGGACTGGGACTCTATATCATCAGGAACATTATGGATCAGGTAACCTACCAATGCCTTGATGGGGTTAACACCGTCAAGATGTGCAAGCACCTCAACGTAACTCTTTGATTGGATGGAGAAGGCATTATGAGACTTTCCGTTAGAGATTCCGAAAGATGCGTAGGATGTCAGAGCTGCATGTTTGCCTGCAATCGTCGTCAGGGTGTGGCAGGCCTGGCCAGAACCTGCATTAGTGTCCATTCTGTGGGAGGGATGGAACGGGGATTCACCGTGGTTGTCTGCCGGGCCTGTGAAGACCCTCCCTGCATGAAGGTGTGTCCCACGGATGCCCTGCGCCACCGGGAGGGAGGAGGCGTTCTGCTCGATCCCCATAAGTGTCTTGGCTGCGGTCACTGTCGCGAGGCCTGTCTGATCAAGGCCATCTTCTGGGCCGACGAAATAAACAAACCCATGATCTGTACGCATTGTGGCGCCTGCAGCAATTTCTGCCCTCACGGGGTTATCAAGCTTATGGAAAAGGAGGTCAACTATGCTCCCCGATGATCCTCTGGCTAATGTGCTTTATGTAGACCTTACCAAAAAATCCTTCTGGTCAGTGCGCAGGGATGACCTCTTCAAGAAGTATCTCGGTGGCGCCGGAGTGGCGGCGCAGTTGCTGCTTGAAGAATGCCCGGAGAATTGCGATCCCTTGGGTCCCGACAACCCCATTATCCTGGCCGTGGGCCCCCTCACGGCATTATTCCCCATGGCGTCAAAAACGGTTGCCTTCTTTAAGTCACCCCTTACCGGCAATCTGGGAGAGAGCCATTGCGGCGGGAGAAGCGCCATAGCTATACGCTCCGCCGGCTACGGGGCAATCGTTATTAAAGGGGCAAGCGCCACACCGCTCTACTTGGCTATCCATGGCAATATGGTCAACTTTCGCGACGCCGCTTCCCTCTGGGGCATGGTGAGTAGTTTCACCGTGGGGCGGATCCTCCGGGAGAACGAAACCGGAACGGGTGTCCGGACCATTATGAGAATCGGCGGCGCAGGCGAAAATCTCGTCTCCTATGCCTGCGTCACCACCGAAACGTATCGCCATTTTGGCCGTCTCGGGTTGGGGGCCGTATTCGGCAGTAAAAAGCTTAAGGCGTTGGTCGTCTCGGGAACCCACTCCGTGCCGGTGGCAAACAGGAAATATTTCAATGAGGTTTACGAATCAATTTACCAGGCGGCCGTGACCTCCACGGTGATGAAAAAATATCACGACCTGGGTACGGCGGAAAACATTAATCCCCTGAATATACTGGGGGGATTGCCCACAAGGAATTTACAAGATGTGCGACTGGAAAATGCCAGCGACATCTCCGGCGAGGCCCTAGCGGAACATTTCCTGGGCAGACGGCTGGCCTGCTCCCATTGCCCGGTAGGCTGCATTCACATTGCCGCCTTGAGGGAACCTTATGTGGATGAGGCCTATTTTTACAAAACATCCATGATTTCATATGATTATGAACCTATTTACGCACTGGGCTCTATGCTGGGCATAGCAGACCCCAAGGGTCTCCTGAAGATCATAGAATGGGTGGAAAAATGGGCCATCGATGCCATGAGCACCGGTGTTGTCCTGGCCTGGGCCACGGAGGCCCAGGAGAAGGGACTGATTTCCGAGGCGGACGCAGGCTTGAAACTCGCCTGGGGGAACTACGAAACCTATATGGATGCACTGAAAAGGATCGTCATTCAGGACAATGATTTGTACCGGGCCCTGGCCAGGGGCCTCGATTATACCATATCTCAGTATGGCGGCGCCGATTTTGCCCTGTCCTTTGGTGGAAACGAGATGCCCGGTTATCACACCGGGCCCGCAGCCCATCTGGGCGTGCTCATCGGAGCCCGCCACAGCCATCTGGACAATGCCGGATACAGCTACGATCAGAAGGTAATCGCTAAAAGGATGCCGGAGGCGGAGGAGATGGTACAGGAGCTGATAAAAGAAGAGCGCTGGCGCATGATCCTTTCTTCGCTGGTGGTCTGTTTCTTCGCTCGTGGAGTATACACAGAGGGGATGATTTTAAGGGCCCTACAGGTGGTAGGATTCGATCTGACAGCCGCTGACCTCGATTGCCTGGGAAAAGAGATACACCAGGAGAAGTATCGCTTCAAGATGAGAGAAGGATTCTCTTTTGAGAACCTCAGGATACCCAAGCGGATATTCGAGACGCCCGCCCCCTTTGGCGTAGTGGATGAGATATTTATGAGAAAGGCCATTGCCGCTGCAAAAAGAGAGATCGTTCCTGGTAATCTGCCTTAAATGGAGTTAGAATAAACCATGAGAATAGGCGTTCTGACCGGTGGGGGCGATGTCCCCGGTTTAAATCCTTGCATTAAGGCGCTCGTTTATCGTTCGGCTGATGCCGGGCATGAAGTCCTTGGAATCCGTCGCGGCTGGGCAGGACTGCTTTGCTACAATCCGGATGCGGTGGATAATGGCCAGTGTGTGATACCTTTAAACAAGGCCAACACGCGGACGATTGATAGAACTGGTGGCACATTTATTCACACCTCGCGCACAAATCCATGTCGGGTTAGCTGGAGTGAAGTGCCAAAATTTCTTCAGGAACCTTATCATCCGCCGCTGGAGAATGACCCGCCGGCAGATTTCACACCTCATGTGATCAAGGTCATCGAGCATCTCGGCATTGATGCGCTGGTGACCATCGGCGGCGATGATACACAAAGCTATGCCGTGTGTCTGCACAAGGATGGTATTCCTGTCGTTGCCATTCCTAAAACCATGGACAACGATGTATTTGGAACAGATTACTGCATCGGCTTTTCGACGGCAGTGACGCGCAGCGTAGATTTTATTACCGCTCTGCGAACACCGACAGGTTCACATGAGCGCATTGCCGTTGTTGAACTCTTTGGGCGCAACTCCGGTGAAACTTCTCTCATATCAGCGTATCTTGCCAACGTTGACCGCGCAATTATTTCTGAAGTGCATTTCGACCCTGAAAAACTGGCAAGCTTCCTCATGGAGGACAAGCGTAACAATCCCAGCAACTATGCGATCATGACGATATCGGAAGGAGCGCAAATGATTGCCGGAAAGGTTATCGAGTTTGGGCAAGAAGATGCGTACGGTCACAAAAAACTGGGGGGTATTGGAGCAATCACAGGTGAGGCACTGCAGAAATTGACGGGGACACAAATTATTTATCAGCAACTGGCGTATCTCATGCGCAGCGGTGAACCTGATGCACTTGACCGCATGGTGGCAACAAGTTATGCCAATTTGGCTATTGATCTCATCATTAAACGTGAATTTGGAAAGATGGTTGCGTTGCATGAAGGGAAATATACAACCGTTCCTATTGACATGCTTGCGAAGGGAGTCAAACGCGTAGATGTTGCAGAACTTTATGATGCTAATTGTTATCGCCCGAAAGTAGGGCAGATTTACGGCAAGCCCATGTTCCTTTACTAATCAGGGCACATTGGAGGCTGGATCTGCGCACTGGACCACATCATCTTAATGTCTTACCAAATGTGGACTTTGCGCTGCAGAGATCCGGGCCCGCCCGGCGCCCTTGGCTTGATAGAGGGCCTCATCAGCGCGCTGCGTCCATGAATCCCGTGTCATATCGGGATGATACTGAACCAGGCCGATGCTGACGCCGAGCTTTTCAGTGGCCGAAACGCGGATATCCAGGTCGGCCACAGCCTGACAGACGCGGCTGGTAAAGCTCTGAGCCGCATCCATTTCCGTGTCCGGCATAACCAGGAGAAATTCATCACCGCCCATTCTGACAAGCAGATCGCTCTTTCTGACCATGGCCGCCATAGTCATGGCCACGGTTTGCAGTACCTTGTCTCCCCTGGCATGGCCAAAGGTGTCATTTATCAGCTTGAATTTGTCCAGATCCATACTGGCCAGCGTCATGGGATGGCCATGTCTACGGGCGCTGTCGAGCAAGGGGACGATCCGTTCTTCGTAAACGCGGCGGTTGGGCAGACCGGTCAGACTGTCACGCCGCGCCTGTTCGAAAATATCTTCGTAGTCCAGCACTCGTTGCAGCGGTTCACGCAGAATATCCAGGGCCTCGCGGATCAGCCTCTCTTCCATTGGTTCAATCGACTCGCCCCGACGCAGGAGGACGACAAAGCCAGAATCTTCTTCTCCATCCATCCGGAAACTCCGGAGATGACAGTTTTTATCTGACCAATAGCCATCGCCGTCCGTCTTGGCCAGCCGCCTAAACATCTTGTCCGCTGAAGACATTACCGAACGACGCTCCGGCCCGTGGCAAGAGCAAAAGAGATGGTGCCGGCGCCGCTTATTATGTTCGTAGCCGATCAGATCGTGTGCCATAACCGGCATCAACCAGATGGAAAAGGCCTCAATCATGCCGGCCAGGTCCACGGCGCCGGCCAGCCGCCCATGCAGTTCATTGATTTTTGCCAGCCATTCCGACTGCCGGCGATAATGATCCAACTCAACGATCAGGTTGTTCACATTGATCTCGGGAATGCCGACCTGGCAGTCGGCAATACTCGCCAGGGAAGTATCCATTGCCCTACTCCTCTCTTTCTTATAAAGCCTTTTCCCTGGCGCTTGCGATTTTCATGCCGTCTGAGCCAACGGTGCCCCGCAACCAGGGGCATGCCGGCCAGAAGACTCCTATTCCCAACATAACTTACTGATATAATGATGTTATTTCCAGAGCTTGGATTGCAGCCCCGATCATGCCTGCAGGCCAAGAGCCGGTCCTGAGGCGGCAAATTCTTCCTATTAATAATGGAAGATGGGCTAACCTTCTTCCCATGCCCCGTTCCAGTCGGGCGGCGGCGGGTTATTTTTCAGCGACTCGATTTTTTTTATGAACATCAGGGACGGACCGTCGTCCGGTATTATCTCCAGGGCCTTCTTGAAGGCATATATCGCCTCGTCCCATTCCTTCCTCAGGTAGTGTTCCCGTCCCTTCCCATAGATTTCAAAGACCCTTTTCGTGTCTTCGGTTATTACGCAGATATCGGCAAGCAGACGGTGGTATTCATCGGCTCTGTCCTTCAGCTTTCCGGCAAAATGGGAGAGACTGCCGTTAATCCCCGTTTCTATGGCCTTTGCCTTTTCTTTCACAGTTGCGGCGCTCTCGCCTGCGTATGCAGAATCCTTCTCCAGGAGCAGATCCTTCAGGTGGTCCGCCATCTCAAGCGCCACCGTGTCGTCCGGGGAGGGAAAGGTTATTCTCATGTATATGCACGCCATGCTCTTTTCCAGGATGTCTATTAAAGCAAAATATTGATCCGATTCTTCCTTGTCTATCTTACCTATAAGCTGGCTCTGGGCTATAGCGCATTCCTTCAGCTCCTTCTTCCAGTTGAGCAGGGCGCGGTTCCAATCCTTCCCTTCTGAGGAAAGCTGATCTTTCAGCTTCGCCAATTCCCCGGCAAGACCTTCAGGCGCCTTATCGCCTATTTCCCCATGGGCCTGCAGAGCGTCCTTAAGGCTTGACAATTCTTCTCGTATGTAAAATACGCTGGCGGCACTGCTCGCCCTGATATAGGAAACCGCGTCGTCCTTAAGTTCTCCGAACAGTTTTTTGAGGTCATCAAGAAGCGGTGAAGTGGGCAAATCACGTTTCATGTAGTATTCATAATAGGCGATGACCTTCTCCGGGAGCATTTTGGCCAGGGACTGCAAGGCCAGCTCCGAAACCGGCTTGCCTATCCAGAAATCGAGGAACTTGTCTTTCTTCCATCCCGCAAGCTCGTATACCGGCAGGGATTGATGCGACGGTCCCATAATCAGGTTGTTGAGGTAGCGGACATCCACCGCTTCACGGGACTGTCGGAAGGTATCCGGACCTATGGCTATCCATGACTCAAAGAGCTTGTTGGCCGGCTCTAACTCCTCGGCTATGGTCACAGCTTCTCCCATGACCGTGTACTGCATCCGCTTCTCCGATCCCATGTTGCCCGCCGATACTATGCCGGTATTTATGCCCATCCTGGCCGTTATCTTGACGCCGTATTTCAGGAGGATCATTCTCTGTATAACCTTCAACTCTTCCTGCTGGTAAAGGGCGGAGAAGCATGCCTTCCAGCTATGGCCGGGGTCGGAGAGGGGAACGCCGAAGTCCGCTTTGATGGCGTCGCCCTCATACTTGTCCACGTATCCACTGTAGGACATGATGATATTGCTCATGGGGGTCAGATAAATGTTCAGGATGTTTGCCAGTTCCCTGGCCGTCACTCCCTCGGATATGTTTGTAAAGCCGGAGACGTCGGATGAAAATATCGTGGCCTCGCGCTGCTCGCCTGCCAATCTGAAACTTTCGGGATTTTCCTCCATTATCTTCATCACTTCTGGCGATACCATTGTCGCGAACATTCCCCTTACCTTCTTCTTCTCTTTCTGTTCCTGGAAATAGCGGTACATAAGGGTAGAAACATAGGCCATGGAGATGGAAAAGAGTGGAGGAATCACAGGCAGCATGTACCCGTGCCTGGTAAAGGCGAACCAGAAGGCGGAAGCGTGGAGAAGAGCTGTAAGGCATATGGCAAGGAAGCCCGTTAGGGGAGAAAGGTGCATCACCATAAATAGCGCGGCAATCAGGTAGGCGAAGCTTATTGCATTGTGCTGCAAGGGGATCAGAGTGTTGCCTGTAACTACAGTATTTACGACGTTGGGCGCCAGATCAAGCATGGGGTGCATCTCCGTGAAAGGAGTGGCGCTCTGGCTGGTAAGACCGGTTGCAGTCAGGCCGTAAAATACCGCCTTGTCTCGGAAGTTCAGCGGACTGACCTTATACTCCTGCTTGCCTATTTTAAGGCTTAGGGAGCCGCCGAAGTAAAGCGGACGCACTTCATCTACTCTGCCTTTGTTTATAAAATACTCCGTTTGGTCATATGAGTTCCTGAGCTGTTCCCTGGACTTCTCGTTCAAGCCATATCCCATCATCTTTACCAATTCATCAAAGGCCGGCATTTTACCGTTCTTAAAGTTAAGCGTTACAAGCGAGTTATTCAGAGCAATCTCCCTTCCCGTCGTAAGCCACATTTCGTCACGTGGATCAATGCCCAGGGAATTGAGTATCTCTTCCAGGGGATGGGGTGTGTTGCGAAGAAAATATTCTATGATAAAGGAAACAAAAGCAATGGTTCCTGTGTAATTGCACTGCTCCTCCGTCAGGATATGCATGGCCCTCAGCCTGTCTGTTACAATTCCCTGAAGGGACATAGGATCCTGCATGGCGTTAATGGAATAAGCCGCCAGTTCCTTTTTTGCCGCCTGCAGGGACAGGAAGGAGGCGGTTAGATTGAAGGGTATGCGCATGAAGGTGGCCGTGTAGCCGCCCGCCCAGTTGATGTACATCTCTCCGTTTTTGTTAATGGGTATCCTCATGGGGCCCTTTTCTCCCTGGAGCTCCACGTGATTTCCCTTCGCTAAGCCCATCTTCTTCGCCTTTGTGAAATTCATGAGGGACTGCAGCCCTACGGAGGGATAGATATCCCCGCGGTACGAGGCTATCAGAGGATACCTTCTCACAATGCCGTCTTCATCCGGGAGGATGCTGTTGAAGCCTGCGCCGGCGGCGTTCTTCATAATCCCTGCAAGGGGAGGGTCAATGTCCACAGCCTCGGCATATGATCCCATCTGACCGGAAATACTTATCTTTTTTCTCAACAGGGCAATATTTTGCTCCTTTTCTTTTGTAAAGAGCCGCGCCTTTTCCTCTGCGCTCTTAAGCGGAGACTTCAACTCGTCTTCTCTAAGCGGGAACTTGAAGGACATGGTGAAAAAAGCCCGGCCATTATTCCTTATGCTGTCGTATAACAGCTTGTTCTGATCGGACAGGAGGGAGCGCCCCTTTGCGCCTGAAGAGGCATCTTTTTCCAGGTTTCTCTTGAACCTAACGGCCTCTTCCGGCGTGAAGTGCATGTCGTTCTCCCTGGAAAAATCAATATCAATGAAGGTTACGCTGCGCGCACCATATAGAGTAAGAAAATCCAGTACCATCGAGTGCACGTTCCACGGCCAGGGCCACCTGCCTACGATGCCCAAGGAACTGTCGTCTATGTCCAAAGTGACGATGTCGGGGCTTATCCTGATGGGCGGACGTTCCTTGAATGCCTTGTCCAGGACCTTGTATTCGATCCCGTCAAAGAAGTGAGCGGCCATGAGGACGGCGAGAAAACAGATCAGGAACGCTCCCAGCGCGAGCGTCGGCTTGAGATTTGCCCTGAATTTTCCATCTCTTCGTTTATCTGTCTTGATATTTTTCATTTTTTTGTCTGGACGTATTCCCCCTGCCAGTTAGGCCCCGGGGGATTCGTTCTGTACATCTCTGTCCTCTTGATAAAAGACACCAGCGGACCTTCTCCGGGCGAGAGGAACTCAGCAGCGCGGAACTTCTCCAGCGCAGCGTCCCACTGACGTCCCCAGTAAAACTGCAACCCTTCATCAAAGAGATGCGCCGCTTCCAGGCTCTTTGCTTCCGGCGCGCCTGTAAGAGACATCATCTCATGGTACCGCTCTTTTCTTTCCTTTATGGTTTTGAAGAAATCGGCGACAGCGTGGACGTATTTTTTTCTACCTTCCCCAAGCATGCGCTCAAGTTGTTCCGTACCTGCCTCTTGCCCTGAGGAGACAAGAACAATGTAACCCTTCAGACTCTCTATGGCCTGCAAAATCCTCTCCTCCGATACCACATCCGAATCCAGACGAAGTTTCAGGAGTTCTATCTTGCTTAACAATATCTTAATTTCACGCGCCGTTGCCTCAGCAACGTCCTTCCTGCCGCTCTCTTCCCTTGCCTCTGCGGACAGCGCCTTGAGAGCATCCGTCCAGTCCTCAAGCACCCCGCGGTAGTCCGGCCTTTCGCCTGCCAATGTCACGCCGGGCGGCCTGTTCAGGGCTGAACCGTTCCTCCCCGTGAGCACCGCAATCCTTTGCTGATACTCCTCTATTTCCTTTTTCCATTCGTTCAGCATAAGGATTGCGGCAGCATCCAGAGAAGCTCCGAAGAACTCCATTATGTCCTTTGCCATGGTATGACCGTTCCTCGCGTATTCACGCGACCAGAAGCGGTGGTAGCCGAAAATTTTTGCCGGCGGGCACCTGCCCCAGACGTTCTCCAGGAAATCCGGCACAGGTCTGTTGCCCCTCAGTTTGAGATAGGCGTCCGGCTTCCATCCCATAACGTCGA
Organism: Syntrophales bacterium; assembly: GCA_035283845.1. GTDB lineage: Bacteria > Desulfobacterota > Syntrophia > Syntrophales > JACQWR01 > DATESZ01. The sequence goes on from DATESZ010000022.1 coordinate 18,462, forward strand.
AAATCCGGATGGGCTTTGTCTTTCCCTTCAACAGCAGCTTGTCCAGAAGCCGAAGGTGAACGTAATCCCTGATAAGGGGCTCCGTTTCCTCTCCTGTAAGGGAATTCGGAGATTCATAGATGAAATTCGCCGCCATGAAGCGGGCGGCCACATTAACCGGGTCTCCCATGACCGTGTACTGAAACTTCCTTTCCGAGCCCATGTTTCCGGCTGAGACATAACCGGAATTGAAGCCCATAGACACGCCCACCTTAAGGCCGTATTTCGCAAGCACAAAATAGTTGAAAGCCTCTATATCCAGCTTCTGCTCCACCGTGGCAAAAGCGCACTTCCACGGATTGTCCGCATCGTCCAGCGGCACGCCGAAGTCCGCCATAATAACATGCCCCTCGTACTTGTCTATATACCCGTCATAATCCATTATTATCTCGCTGTTCGGGGTCAGATAAAAGCCTAAGAGGTGTGTCAGTTCGTCAGGCGCCACGCTCTTTGTCACGGAACCTATCCCGTCTATCTTGGAAAACAAGGTCGTGGCCGGTTTACGCTCGCCGGTGAGGGAGAACTTATCGGGATTTTCTTCCATAACCTTGAGGACAGCCGGAGAGACCATGGTGGAGAAGATGCCCCTTACCTGCCTCTTCTCCCTGAAGGCCCTTACGAACTGCATAACAATAATGGTCAGATATGTGAAGAATATCCCCTCCAAAGGCGCGGCCCATTCCAGCCACTGTCCATGTAATTCCCATAGTTTATAAGTCGTAAAGAGGTAGGCGCCCGTGTACAGGGCGGAGAGCGGAATGGACACCGGCAGACTGAAGACACTCCCTATCAGGCCTGTGAGCAGCGCCAGGAAAATGGTAATTACGTATTTGTAATAAGCAGGAGGAAAACGGAGGAAGTTGTTCGTCAGAACGGTATTCAAGGCATTCACATGATATGCTACCATGGGCGCGGAATTCTCGAAAGGCGTCGGCCTCAGATCAATGGTGTGGCTTCCCGTCAGTCCGATCATGAAAATCTTCCCCTCCAGGTCAACGGGGGAGAAGGGTGTCAACTTGCCATTGTTGATGACGGGCGTTTGCGGCGGGAAATAGTAAGGCGCGGCGTCTTTCAGGCGGCCTTTTGCAGCAAACCATTTTATGTTTTTAAAGGCCTCTTTCAAGTGTTCCGGGTCGGTCTTTGTTCCAGCGCCGGACTTAAGGCCGGTGAAATCGTCAAAGTTTATTGAAGCGTTGCCGGCCACAACCTTTGCCATCCGTTCGGCCTCTGCCACAATGCCAACTACCTTAGTTAAACGCGCAGTCTCTGAAGACTTGCCGGCGGCCGCCAGCAGCCCCTCAACAACTGTTCCTGCCGGGACGCCTCTCTTCAAGTAAGCTGATGCAACCTGTGCCGCCGCAATCTCATCGGCGATTTCACCCGCTGCCTCCTCATTGACAATTTTTTCGTTCATGATACGCAGAAATATGCTTTCCCTGATGGCAGGCATGTCCTTTGCGGAAGGATTTGTGAAGCCCCTTGCGATACCCTTTGCCGTGATGTACGCATAATAATGGTTAAGCAATTTGAAGGGTATATGGAGGAATGTCCTGTCATATTTGCCAGCCCAGTTTATCATTGTCTGGAAGTTCTCGTCTGCGGGTATCATGATGTCTTTCCTTGCCCCGGTTCTGTAATCAATAGCGTTCTTCAGTACGATGCTTCCATCCGGTGCCGACTCAATCTCATTGAGATTGAAATCGAGAATATGGGAAAGCATCTTCAGGGTAATGGCGTAAATGGTCTTGCCGTTATAAAAGCGGAAAAATATGTAGTTCCTGACTATTGAGTCTCTGTCGTAACCCGGCTGGGCAAAGCCGACGCCGCGGGCCGCTCCCGTCAATCCCGGCAGGGGGGGATCCATGTCAGTGGTCTTGTAAAGTCCGGCCTTCCACTTCTCCGGGGTATCAAGAAATCCCTTCTCCAATTCTTCCATCGCCTGTTTCTTCGAAAGAGAGAAACCCTTGCGCCTATCTGAGGTTTCCTTCAACACTCCGGCAAATCCTCCCTCTGCGGCCTTGTCTGAGGGGTCATGGGAGAAAAATCCCAGGTATATATTGCCAGCTTTTCTTATTGCCTCTGCGAACTCTCTATCAGAATCCCTGAAAGACTCGCTCAACAGCGGCGCGATGGCGGGCACATTACCGCCGGCGTCTTGTCCGGTCAGGTATTTCCGCAGCATATAAGGCTTGAATACCACATCTTCATTTTCAATAAAGAACACGTCGTATCCTGCTGAGCGGACATCGTAGAAGTCGAGGGTCTTCACCAGCTCCACCTGCCTGGAGCGGGGCCAGGGCCATTTGCCGTAAAGCTCCAGAGATGCGTCGTCGTAATCAATATAGCCTATCTCCGGGAGGATTGTTATCTCCGGTCTGAGGCGATACCTCATATCCAGGGTCATAAGTTCCAGGTACTTGTTGAATCCCAGCGGCATGACGAGGATTAAAAGGATTCCGACAATCAGGCCTGCGAGAATCCCCTGCAGCACGTGTTCCGACCGGACTTTGGGTTTCCTTTTTTTCTTGCCTCTCTCTGTCATAAACTTTTCAATTCTTGATAGGTCATGGGGATCCGTTTTGGCTTGACTGTACTTCGATGAGAACCTTTTTCACTGCGTCCGAAGTGTAAGGAAATGGGGGTTGCCTGTCAAGAAATAACGGCATCTCTGTAATTTTCCCCCTTTCCTGAGAGTTTCATCTGAAAATACCTTTCACCCTCCCCCTCCTCCCCTTGAGACTGTGTCATAATTCATTTTTTTGTCATTTCGAGCGTAGCGAGAAATCTTAATGACTAATGAAATTAACATATTAAGATTCCTCACCTCCGTTCGGAATGACCCTTTCCCCTATTACGACACAGTCTCCTTGAGGGAGGGGGAAGGGGGAGGGGTAATTTTCATTCTCCTTTGTGTCGGGCACCGTCATGAGAATTTCATGTTGATACAGGACGAAAAATTGAGTAGAATCCTCTTCTCTTAAGCGTAAGGGACAATGCGCCCGTGTGTCCGGGACTTGCTATCGGGATGACGATGATCGTTTCATTTGAGGGTATTGGAAAAGTCAAAATTTCACTCATAGGTATGGAGCATGGTCAATATTTGATTGTGAAGTTACCACTGATACCCAATATTTACTTAAAGTTCTACGAGCAAAATTATTTTGTGATTCGCTGGAAATGGATGGTTTGATTCTGGATATCTGTCCTGAAGGAGGCAATGTGACCGAAGAAATCTGGCTAAATAAATTGGTAAAATCCCGGGACGACAAATGGATTGGCGGTATCTGTGGCGGACTTGGCAAATATACTCCTCTCCCATCCTGGCTATGGAGATTTATATTCTGCCTGACATTTTTCTGTTTAGGTACGGGGCTGCTTGTTTATCTCCTTCTCTGGATATTTATGCCTCAAGAATCTTATAAGTAGCCGACATTATGAATAATTCTGATTTGATTCTGTGCTGCTATGGGTGGGACAAATCGACATAATGTGAGGGGGCAGTATCTGCAGTCTCTTTCCTGTATCATAGCGTGGTTTTATCATGAGGGGTGGCTGAAGACGTGTATCTGACTTCATTTATGCACCGAAATGCTTTGTTCAATATTGCCGAACGCTGGTTTTGCAATTGTCCGGAAACGGGCGACTGTCGGTCACTCACTGAAATCCTCATCTGTGATGGCTTTGTCATCAATGAAACGCTGTCGACGCTGAGCAGACGCCTGCTCGACATAACGCACCAAAGACCATTCCATCAGAAGTGTATCCGCTCCAAGGGAGAGCTACGTGATATTATTTCCAATGATGTCCAGGATGCACAGCCACGTGTGGCGGCGCTCGTGAATCGCTACCGCGAAAACCCTGATTATTACTACCGGGAAGCTCCCATAAATGGAGTGGTCTGCCTTGATGAGAAGAATCATCTGCTCGGATCGTTCAGAATAAAGCGACCGAAAAGAATTGCTGAAAAAGCGAATCGAAGAATCGCTGATTGGATTTTTGAAAAAGTCATTGGCCGGGCTAATGAGATGGCCCGAGAGAGGGCGCAGCTATCAGGAGTCCCCTTAGACGGGTTCGTAACTCCTTCTGAAGAAATGTTAGAAGAATTCATACGGGCTGAAGAGTTTATCGCTGGGAGCTTTCGAGATGGCAGCATCAGGTTCGATAGAACTGCTTTGACGATACATGACGTGGGCGCGATAAAGATCGTGGCAGATAACGATAAGCTGCGGCAGCTTAAAAAAGCCCTAATGCAGAATCCAGACATTAGGGTTCTTGAACAGGAAGACTTCAACGGCAAGTATCAAGCCACAAACATGATCCTTGAAGTCCCCTGGGATGCTGAATATGTTTGTCAACGATATCGAGATGATAGGGCCTGGGAGAGGTATGTGGGGCGTGGAATTCCCGAAGAGGAATTGAAAAAAGGATTGGAGCTCTTTATGGTCGATGCGGAGTCGAAGATTAACATAGAGGTAATACTCTCCACCTTCCCGGACATGGTCGAATCCGAACTCGGTAAGAGCATCCATGAGGAAAGGATCGTCGCCCAGAGGTATGATAATAACTACAGAGGCTATATTCCCATGAATGTCGAATTCCTCGTTGAATCCCTTTTTGCGGTGGGATTCAGCCCAAGGATTGATATTGACCAGGTACCGATCAAGTTGTGGGGAAGATACCTGCCTGAGACGCTGAGCTCATATGTCAGGCATCTGTACAACTTGCCCGAGCATGATCTCATCCATTAACGGGCGTCAGGCACCTGAAAGTAGCCCAATTAGAATTTCGGCCCATGCATGCAGAGAATCCTACAAAAGACCTTCAGGTAATGGAAGAACACTTGAAGGAGATTGAGAAAACGATAAAATCTGATGAGAATGGAGACTTCAAGGATTTTTAGAGGGACGCCCTAATTAGTGCGTCCCCATTTATTCCGGTGTGAGGAAGGGGCTCCTCTTTGCGCCGTGATTTGTCTCTGGCCCTTTCGCGGACTTTCTTGTCTTATAAAATGCCGTGCGCCATCTGATCCGCCATTGCCCGACGGAGCCGGCATGGTGTAATCGAAATCCTTAAGCGTGCATCGTTCGATTTTTTCGCCAAGGACACTCTCTATGTTTCCAACAATAGCCCTGTCCTGAGACGTCGCAAAGGTAAAAGCGTCTCCCGTCCTTTCAGCGCGGCCCGTGCGGCCGATCCGGTGCGTGTAGGCATCGACGGTGTCGGGCATATCGTAATTGATGACATGTGATACCCCTGTGACATCAATCCCGCGCGCGGCGATGTCCGTGGCAACCAGTATCTGATACGTGCCATTGCGGAAGCCGTGAAGCGCCGCCTGACGCTGGTTCTGAGAAAGGTCGCCCTGGAGGGCTGCCACGGGGAACCCGGCCTTTTTCATCTGCGCGGCAAGACGCGTGGTGCGGTGTTTTGTGCGCGTAAAGACGAGTACCGATTCTGTAGCAGTCCGGTCGAGAAGCTTCATCAGCAGGGACGTCTTGAGATGCTGTTCAACGGGATACACGGTATGGGAAACCGTTGATACGGGAGCCGCTGCGCCGACCCGGATGGTGACTGGGTCATGGAGTATTTCGCTTGCCAGGCGCCGGATGTCGTCGGGCATGGTGGCAGAGAAGAGCAGTGTCTGCCGCTTGTTCGACAGTCGTTTCATAATTTTTCGGATGTCCGGCAGAAAGCCCATGTCGAACATGCGGTCCGCCTCGTCAATGACGAGAATTTCGACGCGGGATAAATTAACGGCGCCCTGATCCATAAGATCGAGCAGACGTCCCGGGCAGGCCACGGCGATTTCAGCCCCTTCGCGGAGCTTGCGGATCTGGGCGGTTTGGTTCACCCCGCCGTAAATGGAGACACTCTTCAGTTTCGTCCTATGTCCCAGCCCGTCGATAGCTACATGTATCTGTTCCGCCAGCTCCCGCGTTGGGGCAAGGATCAGGGCGCGAAGACTTTTTCGCGGACCATCCATCAGGCGCTGCAAAATAGGCAGGGCAAAGGCGGCGGTTTTTCCCGTTCCCGTCTGGGCAAGCCCCATGACGTCTTTGCCCTTGAGAATGAGGGGAATGGATTGGAATTGGATCGGTGTAGGCTCCGTATAGCCGCAAGACTGGATGCCTGATTCGATGTGCGGGTGCAAATTAAACTGTTTGAAACTCATTACATATCCCTTACTGTTAAGCCGGGTGTGATCCCGGTCCCCTACCTAAGCGGGAAATTAAAAAAAACCCCAGAAGCCTTTTTCGGGCTCTGGGGACGACAATTGCCAAAACCAAATCTAAAAGATGCGCCTCTATACGCTTCCCGGTTACTTATGTCAAGGTTTATTTTGTTTTGGGATACGAATTCATTTAAGAAGACCCCAAAAAATGATCGAGAGTATTACACCGACGAGAAGAATATAGGGCAGGCTGATCATCTTTTTATAAATGGCGATAAAAGCCCCTGACGCCATAAGAATGCTCGGAACGTCAACAAGGGAGGTTCTTCCGAAATTATAAAGGACTAAGGCGAGGATGCCAATAAATGATCCCAGTACCCCTTGCTCCATCATCTGGACTTTTGCCACTCCCCTTAATCGGTCGTGATAAGGGATCAGCAAGACCAGGATGAAAAATGAAGGGAAAAAGACTCCGAGCGTCGCCATTGACGCCCCCAAAAAACCCGCAACCTTGTACCCGACAAACGTGGCGGTAATCATAATAGGACCGGGCGTCACACAGCCCAACGCGATCCCGTCCAGTAACTCCTTTGTGGTTAGCCAGTGAAGCCGGTCTACCATATCGTGCTGGATCAGGGGAATCGCCGTGAACGCTCCGAAGGCCACGGCGCCGATTTTGGATAAACTGAGAGAAACATGAGCAATCCTGGGATCAATAAGGTAACAGAGCCCTAAAACTACTGCAATACATGCGGCAAGCGCCAAAAGAATGAGCCGGGGGTTTTCTTCTCCCGTCTCCCGGCGAGGGCCCCCCGGCGGCAGTGCCTTCGTTTGGACCGTTTCCGGGCGAAGGAGAAGACCGGCGACAGCCGCCAGAACGAATATGAGAACAATGTTCAAATGAAAGAGGAACGCGAAGAACGAAAAAACAGAGATAACGATTACCTTCCAATCTTTGAGGACGGATTTCCCGAAGGTGATGCAGGCGTTAAGGAGGATCGCGATAACAATTGCCCCCAGTCCCCTAAAGAGAGACTCCATGAACCAGAGGCCATGAAATTTGAAATAGATGGCTGAAAGGGCAAGGAGGGCGACAAACGCCGGAAGCACAAAGGCCACTGCTGCGGTCAGGGCGCCCCAAATACCTCTGACCCTATACCCGATATAAGTGACTATATGGACCATGATGGCGCCGGGGATCAACTGGCAGAGAGCCACGCCTCGCATGAACTCCCCTTCTTTTACCCAGCCGTATCTATCGATCGCCGTCTCTTTAATCTGACTGATCATTCCGGGACCGCCATAGGCCGAGGCCCCTAACTTTAAAATGCTTAGAAATAGGAATCTCAAAGAAGTCATGCGAAGTTCCTCTATCATGAAAGGCTCCCTGTTTTCTGAAGCAAATCTGCCAATGGCAGGAATTCCACCTTGCGGGCTTTTCTAAGACCTTGTCATTAGCCAAGGTAGGCTTCGCGGACACAGGGGTCGCCCAGGAGTTCCCTGCCGGAACCGGACAGGATGATCCTTCCCGTTTCCAGTACGTAGGCGCGCGAGGCGATGGATAGGGCCATATGGGCGTTCTGCTCGACAAGGAGGATCGTTGTGCCCGCCCGATTAATATCGACGATGATCCGGAAGATGTCGCGCACCAGCAGAGGCGCTAACCCCATGGAAGGTTCGTCGAGGAGCATCATCGCGCTTTTGCTCATGAGCGCCCGGGCCACCGCGAGCATCTGCTGTTCGCCGCCTGAGAGCGTACCGCCCAACTGGTTTTTGCGTTTCTCAAGTTGGGGAAAGCGTTCAAAGACACGCTCATAATCCCTGGCAGCATCTTTTTTATCCCTTCTCTGCCAGGTGGCGAGTTTCAGGTTTTCCATAACCGTGAGGTTCCCCAGAATGCCCCGTCCCTCCGGCGCCTGGGCCATACCCATCCCCACAATCCGATGAGCGGGCACGCCCAGCAGGTCCTGCTGTTTATAGATTATCCGTCCGCTATAGGGCGTAACACCGGAAATAGCGCGGAGTGTGGACGACTTGCCGGCGCCGTTGGCGCCGATTAACGTGACGATCTCTCCCTCATGAACGGTAAAGGATATGTTATCCACCGCCTTTATGTTTCCGTAGGCGATGGTGAGATTTTCAACGGCCAGCATCCGTTCCCCCCTCTCCATCATCACCGCATTCGCCGAGGTATACCTCGAGCACCCGCGGGTCATTCTGTATCGCCCGTGGCTGTCCTTCGGCAATCGTTTCCCCAAAATCGAGGACCAGCAACCTTTCGCAGATATTCATCACCAGGTGCATCTGATGCTCGATGAGCAGGACGGTCAGGCTGAACTCTTTCCTGATCCATTGAATAAACTCCAAGAGCTGCGCGACCTCGTTGGGATTCATGCCGGCTGCCGGTTCATCCAGCAAGAGAAGCTGCGGTTTTGTTGCCAGGGCCCTCGCGATTTCCAGTCTTCTCTGCAAACCATAGGAAAGGTTTTTAGATGGTTCATCGGCATAACTTTCCAGTTTCAAACAGGCCAGCAGATCCATGGAATGCGCGATGATGTCGTCCTCCGCTTTACGGAAGCGGCCCAGGTGGAGCAAAGCCTCAAGGGGGTTATAGCTTGCCTTTCCATAGTGGGCGATACGAACATTATCAAGCACCGTCAGCTCTTTGAAAAGGCGGATATTCTGGAATGTACGGGCAATGCCCAGGGAAGTGATCTGGCTTGGCGTTTTACCGACAATCTCCGTGCCTGCGAAGGAAATGCTGCCTCGAGTCGCCCGATAGACTCCCGTAATCAGATTAAATATTGTTGTCTTTCCGGCGCCGTTCGGACCGATAATCCCTACCAGCTCATATGGTTCCAGATTAAGATTGAAATCGGCAACTGCGGCCAGCCCGTCAAAGTGGTGCGAAATTTTATGAGCGTTCAAAACCGCCATCAGAGACACCCTCGCTTTTCAAGCCAGGCTCTGCTCGCCAGCCTGTCGCGCCGGGGCACGAACCAGCGGAATTCCCTTAAACCCATGATGCCTTTCGGTCGAAATAGCATCAGCATCACCAACATCAGGGGCATGAGGACCATGCGCCAGATGCCCAGGGGCCTCAATATTTCCAGCAATAATGTATAAACCGTTGCGCCCAGTATGGAACCGGCAATAGATCCTATGCCTCCCAAGTATACCATGATCAGTATGTCTGTTGATTTTAAAATATCAAAAGCCCGGGGATTGATAAACTGCAGGAGATGCGCAAAAAGCGCACCCGCAATGCCGGCGAAAAAGGATGAGATGGTAAAGGCCAACACCTTCACATGCTTGGTGTTTACGCTCATCAAGGCGCCGGCCATCTCATCCTCGCGGATCGCCAGCACCCCCCTGCCGAAATTTGAATAGACCAGATTGCGGATAATCCAAAGGGTAAGGACGACCCAGAAGCAGACCCAGGGGAGGGTAGCCAATTTTTCCATGCCCAGAAAGCCGCGAGGTCCGCCAAGGGCATCGATATTTTCAATGGCCGATTTGACAATCATGCAAAAAGCGAGGGTGACAATGGCCAGGTAGTCGCCCCTCGTTTTGAAGGAAGGAAAAGCGACAATCAGGCCAATTAAGGCCGCAGCAGCCCCGCCGCCAAGGACCGCCAAGGGGAATAGCCAGGCCATCATAGGCGCCGGGATAACCTTCACAGTGAGAAAGGAAGCAATATAGGCGCCGATGGCCATGAATCCGGCGTGTCCCACGGAAAACTCGCCCATGTAGCCGTTTACCAGGTTGAGGCTCACCGTCAGGATAATGTTGATGCCGATGTACATGGCCACAAGCTGGACATAAGGGTCAAGAAGCTCGAAGCGGTGAACGATGAGGGAAAGAAAAAAAACGCCTGTCAAAAGGGCCGGCATCAGCCCGCGCGTCTGAACCAATTCTTCCATAGCATGCTTTATATACAATGTACTCGTCATCTCTAAACTTTCATGGGGTGAGGTTTTCCGAGTATCCCATAGGGCCGAAAAATCAATAATGCCAGCAGCAGGACAAAGGCAACGAAATCCCGGTAAGTGGAAGGCAAGAGGGCAACCACCAGAATTTCCACCGCCCCGAGGATATAACCGCCGATCATGGCCCCGCGGATATTGCCGATGCCTCCCACGACGGCCGAGATGAACGCCTTCCATCCCACCATGACGCCCATATAGGGGTCAATTACCGGGTAAGCAAGGCTGTACATCACGCCGGCGGCTCCCCCCAGACCGGCGCCGATGGCAAAGGTAAGGGAAATGATGAGATCCACCGGCACCCCGAGGAGCGGCGCCACCGTCTTATCCCACGATATGGCCCGCATGGCCATACCTACCATGGTATGCCTTACTATCCGGTCCAGTACGAACATAAAAAGCAGAGACAAAATGACAATAAGGATCTCTATCGATGAGATGGAAACGCCGAATAATGTCCAGGTCGTATTGGCTAAGAGCTGGGGCACCTGCCGGGGATAGGGGCTTAATGCCAGGGTGAAATTTTCCAGAAACAATCCTACCCCGAGGGCAGTAATAATAGCGGAAACTCGCGGCGATTGGCGCAGCGGCTTGTATGCGAAGCGCTCTATAATAACGCCCAGCAGCGCCGCTCCAAACATGGAAATTACGAGCACCGGAACAAAGGGAAGTTTAAGAAATACCGCTGCCAGGAAACATACAAATGCCCCCACCATAAAAAGATCGCCGTGGGCGAAGTTTATCATGCCCAGGATGCCATATACCATGGTGTAACCGAGGGCAATCAGCGCATAGATGCTGCCCACCTGGAGGGCATTAAGCAACTGCTGAAAAAAATAGATCATCATGGGTTGGCGCTGACAAAGTAGAGGAATTTGCCGTCTTGAATTTTTACGATCACGGCACTCTTGGCAGGATCTCCGCAACCTTCCTTGAACTGCATATTCCCCGTCACGCCTTCATACAGGGGGATGCGGGCCAGGGCGTCACGGATGGCGACCCTGTCAAGTTTGTCGGCGGTTTTGAACGCCTGCCAGAGGAGGCCGAAGGAGTCATAGGTAAGCGCCGCCACATCATCGGGAATGCTATCATACCTGGCCTTGAACCTCTCAATAAACTTGGTTGCCGCTGGCGTTGCCGCATCGGCAGAGTAATGGGTGCTGAAATAATAACCCTCACAGTCCTTTCCACAAAGCTTCAGCAATTCCTGGGAACCCCAGGAGTCGCTGCCTACAAAGGGTACGGTAATTCCCAGCCTTTTTGCCTGCTGAATTTGAAGGGGGATTTCGCTGTAATAGTTCGGCAAAAAGATCATGTCCGGGGCCGCACTTTTGATCTTCGTCATCTGTCCGGAGAAGTCCTTATCATTCGTGGTATAGGTCTCGAAGGCGACAATCTTGCCTCCGCCTTGCTCGAATGTCTCTTTGAATATTTCGGCGATACCTTTATTGTACTCAGAGGCAACATCATAAAGGACAGCGGCTTTCTTAGCCTTAAGGTTATCCATGGCAAATTTTGCTACCACGCGACCTTGAAAAGAATCAATAAAACAGGTACGGAAAACGTACTTTTTTGAGACATTGGTCCTGGCGTCGAGAGTGGTTTTTGGATTTGTTGACCAGGGGGTGATGAGAACAACCTTTGAACTTTCCGCAATCTCCGAGGCTGGAAGAGCGTAACGTGTGGCATTGGGACCGATGATGGCGTGAACTTTCCGCTGCGTGATAAGCTTCTGGGCGGCCGCAGCGGACTGATCGGACTTGCCCGCGTTATCCTCAATAAAAAGCTCTACCTTGTATTTTTTCCCACCTACTTCCAGTCCGCCCGCATCATTTACCTCTTTTACCGCCATTTCAGCCGCTTTTTTACATGACTCTCCCACCGCCGGCATATCGCCCGTCAACTCGGCTATAACCCCCACTTTGACAACAGAATTTTTCTCGTTTGTGCAAGCTCCTAAACACATGACTACGATTGCCGATGCTATAACCAAAAGGAATATTTTTTTCATGCTGCCACATCCTCTCTGCGGTCAATGCCGGCTTCGCAGGCCGACTGCGCCGACAATTGGCCGGAACATAGCAAGAAGATCAGGAATAGTCCATCATAATGTGATTTTGGCGGACATATCAGGCATTGTTGAGTCGGAGAGTGTCAAGATGGTCTTCTTCGTTGTTACCCGTCACGTTTATCGTTTGCAAAAAGTAACACTTTCCGTTACCATCTGCCCATTGCAACGGTTTAAGAGAGGTTATCGTTATGGCTCTGAAATTAAAAGATAATGAAGCGCTTGCCCTGAAAAGCCTGAAAGATGCCCTTTTGCAGAAGTATGACGTTCTCGATTTCCGCGTCTTTGGTTCAAAAATCAAAGATCTGGATAGGCCGGATTCAGATATCGATGTCATGATTGAACTGGCAGAATACAACTCGTCCATTGCTTCCGAGATTGATGATATCATCTTTGAGATCAACCTTGCCCATGATGCATTTATCTCTGCCGTCATCTTCGGAAAAAAAGAAATCGAGGAAGGCCCTTTATCGGAGTCCCCACTTTACAAAGTGTGCAAACGAGAGGGAGTGTCTCTATGACCGATAGGGAAAAGCAAAAAGCCCTATCCCTGTACCGGCTCACCCAAGCGGAGGAAAGCCTGGACGAAGCGCGCTATCTATTGGTCGGGGGGAAAAGCCTGCGATCCGTCATCAACCGGGTCTATTACGGCATGTTTTACTCGATCCTGGGGCTGTTGATATATGAGCCTTATACCTCGTCCAAACATGAATCCATGAAGAGGTGAAAATGGACCACATCAAGAAATTTCAGGTACTCCTTGAAGAACTTTTTCAATTCAACGCAGCAGACCTGGACTTCGGCATCTACCGTATCATGAATTACAAACGCGGTGTGATCG
>DATESZ010000023.1:0-6511 GCA_035283845.1 Syntrophales bacterium
TTTAGGATGGACCCTTGGTCCGCCCCTGCCGACAGAACCAAACCGCTTCTCTCTGGGGGCATCTATATCAGTGCCGAGTATCGCCTGAACCTCGTTGACACCATAATAAGGGATAAGAGGTGCGCCAAGCCTCTCCTCCACTTCCTCCAGCAACCCGGCAGGAAATGGAGCACCGGCATGAGCGACGAACCGCAGGGAGCTCAGGTCATATTTATCGAGAGAAGGGTGCCTTGCCATCTGGATGGCATGGAGGGGAAAGCCGCCATAATAGGTCCCCGTCTCTTTCTCTATGGCTTTAAGGACTTCTTCTGGGCTCCCCAACCAGTCAATCAGGATAATTTTGCCTGCCACAGTAATCAGTGCGTGTATTACCCCTGCCGATGGGCCGGAGAAGCAAAATGCAGCGGTGACCCCTATATCATCTCTTGTCAGTTTCCAGTGATTTACAAACTCCAGTCCGGTGGATATGTTGCAATTCGGGGGGAGCATACCAATCTTGGGCATGCCTGTAGTTCCAGTCGTTGATACCATATGCCATACCTCAAAGGGGTTACCCCTGGTCTTATAGAGATAATCTGGGGTATGTTTCTCCTCCAAGGGTGTATTTATTATCTCCTCCACGGAGATTGCTCCCTCAGGCAATTCCTTAAGCCCATACCCGCTAATGAGGAAGATGTGTTTAAGCTTAGGGAAATTACCACTGGCACGAAAATCGTGGAACATCTTGTAGTGGTTAAAGCGGTGAAACTCAAAGCAGGTGACTGCAACAACAGCATCCGTGAATTCGAGGAAGTGGCTTATCTCAGTCTCCCTCTGAGTGGGCATGGAGTAGAGATGCACCAGCCCAGCCTTCTCGCAAGCTACCCATAAAGCTATATTCTCAATGCAGTTTGGCAGTTGCCCGATAACTATATCATCTCTCTCCAATCCTGCCTCAAGGAGGCCGAGGGCAAATCTATCTGTTATCTGCCTCATCTGCGCCCAGGTCATTCTCCTTCTGGCATCAACAACTGCTTCCTTATCCGGCCACCTCCCGGCATTGTAATCAAGGATATCTGCCCAGCCCCTATGAGCCCACTGACCATCTCCTATATACATGTCCTTCAATTCGTCATAGTTTCGGACTGGCTTCATTTTTTCAGTGAGATACAGCGCACTGGCCCTGCAGATCTTCTCCAAGGCCGTAATCGAGAGGAGTTGCGACCCTATTCTTCCAGGATCTTCTTAACAATATCTTTCTTCCATTTCAGTCTATGCTTTAGCTCTTCCTCCATCACCCGTTTCTTTTCCGCATCTTCATCTTCGGCCTCAGCAATCATGGAGCGAAGCATGTGACCCCTCCTCGCTCCCAGCCTCTTCGACTCAAAATAGGTCACTTCGTCATCCTCGTCTTCTCTTTCGGTTATCTTGACAAACCACTCCTCTTCAAGAGAACCGGATCTCATTTGAATGTGCAACCTATCCCACCCCTCCTGGGGAGACTTTGACACCTGAACCTTTGCCTTAAACTGTTCTCTGGTCTCCTCATCTTGAAGGATCTCGCTGATGATCTCGCCCTCAGACAGATGTTTATGAGCATCTTCCTTCTTATCGTAAGGAACAAAAATAGTGTAAGAGTTCATTCTAACATATCCTCCCTTCTCGATGCCTACATCAATCCATGGTAACGGGCGCCGGCGTAATATTCAGCTTCTTCCACAGGGCCACCACCCGATCCCTGACATCTTTAGGTATAGCGGCTTCAAAGGTCATTCTTCTGGCCTTGTCCTCATCGGGCCGGTCAAACCTCCAGGTAGCGTCAACAGTCCATGTGGAGGACAGGCCGCCGCTATAACCGTGATTTTCTGTCAGGCCGAGCGATTTGCCCATGGGCGATATGAAAACGTTGGTCTCGTAATTTACTTTCGACACCCTGTCGTTTAACGCTATAATCAATTCTTGAGCCCTGACGTCGGAGTCTACGAAAATTGTCTTGCGAATATAAGGACTGCGGGAATAAATCGCTCTCGCGATACGAGAGGGAAAGCCCGGCAAACGTTGCGCGCCCAGGCAGACTATGGCAAGAGTCAATTTGGCCTCCACCGGAATCGTCATCCAGTTTATTACCGACCCAAACACCGTCGCACGGCAATGTTCCAGCAATTCGGAGGCATGAAAGCAGGACATAAGACACATGCTGTCGCTCGGTTTGGCGCCCTCGGCAATGAATGGAAAAATTGGCCCTTCCCGATGGGTAATCATCTGGACATCATAGACAAAATTCTTCATCTTCGGCGTGTAATAAGAGATGGATCCGAAAGGTCCTTCTTCGCCGCTTTCCCCCGGTAAGATATGCCCTTCGAGCACCATTTCCGAATCTACGGGGACCAGGATATCGCTCAGCTTGGCCTTCACCAGCGCAATAGGGTTTGCGCCCAATCCGCCTGCGATGGAATATTCGTCCGTCGTGGCCGGCAAATTCATGAAAGCCGATGCGTAAACGGGAGGTGGAACGCCAATGGCAATGGCAAAGGGGACCGGTTCATTCTTCCTGGCCGCTTTCTCCACTATCTGTTCAATATGCGTGGGTTGAGTGCGACGTGGTATGGAACCATGGACCAGCTTATTTCGACCTCCCAGCATCAATCTGTAAATACCTGAATTGGTGCACTGTTTTTCACTGTCATAGGCGAATACGACATGAGAGGTCAGATACCTGCCGCCGTCCTTATCATGAAGCCGGGGGATGGGGTATTTATAAAGGTCCACATCCTTAGCCTCTATGATCACTTCCTGGCAGGGCCCCCCATCCACCTCAATTGCCCTGATCGGGGCCTTTTTTCTCTCGATAATTGTCTCCTGGAATTCTTCATAATCCATACCCTTTTCGAGCCCTAAGCCAAGTGCGATCCGCCCATGCATCAGACGGTCCACCTGAGGCCAGTACATGAAACCAGGCCCCGCGAAAAGACTTCCGATCAGTTTACTGCCCTCATACCCCTTTACTTTGTTAAACTGGACAGCCGGCCCGCCCGTCCTCTGCGACATGGCGCAAATGGCGCTGGCTTCCAGATCCCAATCCACTTCATCCTCTATGACATTCAATTCATCATTTATTTCCAAGTCTTCCAGAAATTCTCTCAGTGAGCTCATGGTCTCTCCTTTTCCTTAATAATTATTTCACAAAAAGACAACTCAAGGCTTAATCCTCTTCCGGGGAGTCCGTCTTAAGAACCTCAATCCGGTATTCCTCATCCGTAGGTTTCCCATAATCGGCCAGGACTTTCAAGATGGCCCCTCCATCGGCAGCCTTATCGCCGGCCCGCACCTCCGCTTTTAGCCATTGTTTGTCTTCTTCGTCCATCAAAAGGACTTCGGCGGTCTGACCTGTCCCCATTTTCCCGTCAATTTTATTTTTGAACTCCTGCTTTTTTATCCAGTATGTCTTCATCTCCTTCTCCTTGTCTTCCTACACGGATTCCAATTCTATATACTTCTTGTACCATTCGGGCTCCTCTTTGAACCCCCATTTGCTCCAGTTATCGACAACCTTTTGCTGCATCTCGGGGGGGAAGAGGGTTTCAAACTGGGTCCTTGGCAACCCCAGGGGCGCATCTTCTTTGGCAGTGCTGTCCACGAAAAGGTGTCTGGCGTAAATATGTCCCAGGTTATAATACTTGGCGCGGTCTTCTTCTTCCGCCCACGGGGTCTCCAGGGTCATACGCGGATGCTTGTCATAGGTGGGTCTTACGTCCCGATGAGGATTGGTCTGCGTCATAATCGCCTCAAGGATATTGTTCCAGTCATAGGCGCTGACGTCCGGATCGACCAGAATCTCGTTCGACATGCAGGAAAGGACCGGATTCGCCATAATGGAGTCCTCCAGATCCTGCCTGAAGCCTGGGTAAGGTTCAGGGTGAGTTCTCTTTTTCATAGACATGACACAAGATGTACCGCCGAAATAGGTGTACCAGGTAGTAGCCTTGAAGGGAAAACCCATCATTTTGGCCATCAAAGTAATCCCCACCTTGAAAGAGGCGTCGCAAAGGCTTACCCCCCCTCCCCCAAGGCCCTGATGCAGATCCAAAAGCACGGGGTTCTTACGGTGGGTAATGCAGTTGATTCTCACACCGATGTATTCCTGTCGCGGCCCGGCTGAAAACCCAAAGCTCTCCGGCTTCGGCCCTTCAGGCAGCGTTTCATAAGGACGCACTTCCCCCTCGATTACCATTTCGGCATTAGCCGGAACAAGAATATCAGAGGTTTCACATTTTACCAGCTCAAGAGGGGTGCCTCGAACTCCGCCCGCAGCGTCATATTCCGACACCCCCGGCGGGAGGGGAGCGGTGGCAACGAGGTAACATACCGGATCTCCTCCAATCACCAGCGCAATCGGCATCACCTGGTTCCTTGCCTCATATTTCGAGTGATAAATCAAACGAAAATTGGACTGCGCGTAAGGAGTAATGGCCACTCTTCTTTTAGAAAAGACCTCCATGCAGTAATGCCCCACGTTCAGCCAATCCGAATCAGGGTCCTTTACAATGGTCTGCTGCTGAAAGCAATACCTGCCCCCATCGCCAATGGCATGGTAAGTAAAGGGAAAATTAAAGAGATTGACGTCCTTACCTTCTAAAATTATCTCTTTGCACGGCCCCATGGCGACCTCAACGGGCCTTATGGGGTTTGACATCCTTCTGGCAAGTTCCTGAGTGTAACCGACCGTGTCTATATCAGGATCCAACCCCACCATTATTGCCTGCCGCCTATGGGCCTTGCGATAGGATCCGGAAAAATGCCCGGCGAGTATGCGCCCCCCCCCCTTCGGTGTGCCTTTAATGTTGTTGAAAAGAAAGGCCGGGCCATTCACCCTCCCGCTTAATAATTCCATGGCGGGGATCTCATAATTCCAATCTGCCTCTTCATTGATTTCTACAAGCTCTCCATGGTCCTTTAAAAGTTGAACAAGCTCCCTGGTGTCCATGTCTAATACGCTCCCTTCTTTAATTGTTTGTGCTGACTCCTGATCTCAAACCGACAAGACACCGCAATGCCGGTCTCCCCTTTAACGCACCCTGTTCTCACAAAAATCAATGACAGCCTTGCTTGCCGCCATAATCGTTTTTGATTCTTCGCTATCGGGATGGCTCATGACAAATGGCTTCCCTTCATCCAGACTCAGGCTTATCATCTCTGAAACCGGTATGTTGCCCAGGAAAGGGACGCCCTCGCTCTGGGCCATTCTTTTCCCCGCGCCCCCTTGGATGGGTGCGATACTCCTGCCGCAGTGAGAGCAATGGGCCTCGCTCATGTTTTCCACAACGCCGATTACGGGGATATTTGCCTTGTTCAATATGTAGATGCACTTTCGCGCCACGTTCTGGGAAACCTCCGAACCCACGGTAACGACCACCCCGCCGTCTAAATCAGGAAGGTATTTTAAGGCGTTCACCGTCTCTGAACTCGTCCCCGCAGGAATGTCCAATATCAGATAATCCAGCTCCCCGTAATCGGTAGCGGCCAGCAATTCCTCCGTCGCATTCCTCTTCATGTCATGGTACCAGATGATCACGTCCGTGGTTTTTAAAATTAAACCGGTGGACATAATCTTCAAGCCGGGATAGGCTTCATAAGGAACCAGCCCTTTGGCGCCGATCCGCAGTTTGGCATCTTCAGGCGCACCTGTCATCATCGGAACGGCAGGACAGTCATAAACCTGATCCAGAATGCATACTGTTTTCCCCTGAGCCACCAAACCGGCGGCCAGGTTCACGGCAAGCATGGATTTCCCCACCCCTCCTTTGCCGCCCAGGACAATTACCTTATGCTTTACGCCCTTCAGGTTTTCCTGGATCATCCTCAGGATGCCTTTTTTCTGGAATGTCTCCTTGAGGGGCAATATACAGTCAAAATACTTCTCACAGCTCTCACATTTTCCGGTGCACTCCCCCTGGACAGTTATACGTTTAACCGTTGCCTCGTTCTTCATTCTATCCCCTCCTGCACCATTTTTTCTATTTTCTCGGCCACCTCTTTTATATTTTTTGAAATCAGGCTGTCGGGATATTTATAGACGTAAGGAATACCTAAATCACCAGCCTGGCTTAAATTCGCATCCATGGGAATTCGGCCGAGAAAGGGCACATTCAGTTCTTTAGCCAGGCTTTCACCGCCCCCTTTCAACAGGAAGTTGTGCACCTCGCCGCATTCACACACATAACCGGACATATTTTCCACTATTCCCAGCACCCTGGATCCGGCCTTGGCTGCTAAGAGGGTTGCCTTTCGGGCGGCAAGCTGCGCAACTTTGGGCGAGACGGTAATTATCACAGTGCCGTCGAGGTCAGGAATATACTGAAGTAGATTGCATGAGTCCGAGCTTGTTCCCGGAGGCAGGTCGATTATAAGCCAATCCCTTTCCCCATAATCAACATTTGCCACAAACTCCTCCGTTATGCCCCTCCTCATTTGATGAAACAAGGTTATGACTTCGTCAGGATATATTAAACCCAAAGAAACGACATGCATCCCC
>DATESZ010000024.1:0-12353 GCA_035283845.1 Syntrophales bacterium
CAAAGTTGTGAGATAATCTTCGGCCACAACTTTGTAATTTCCCGCGGGTATTACATGTCTGAAGGCAAACTTTCCTTCCGAGTCAGTAGTCACTACTACGTCGGCGCCGCCGTATTTCACCGTGACTTTCACATCAGGGCCTGCGGGATTGTTGTCCGGAAGAAGCACCTGACCATAGATAGAACCAAAGGTGTCCGCAAGCGTCAAATCCAGGGTAACGAGATCGCCATTTGCCGAAAGCGTGCCGCTATTGCTTACCGGATCAGGCCTGAAGATATTCGAGGCCTTGACTGTAATGGGACCTGCATAGACGCCGGTTAAGGTGTATTTTCCGGTCTGGGGATCGCTCTTAATGCTGGCGGTCGGCGAATTGGCGTCGAACTTGAGCCAACCCATCCTGTTCGGTTTCATTGAGTACAGTGTGACATCCGCGCCCACAGGCGTCATACCGGAGCCTTGGTCATAGATCGTCCCTGTTACCGCGCCCATACCCCTGACGACAAGATCCAGGTTTTTAACCTGGCCATCCACCCAGAGAGTTGCCGTGCCGTTGGCGATCTCGGCGCCGCTCCGAACGACGAGTGCATATGTTCCTGGCGGCATATCATCGGGATTATTCGGGTCGGGAATAATATATTTTCCATTGGCGTCGGCATGATAGGACTTGTACTTGCCTTCTTCCATATCCAGAATCAGCATCACCTCGGCTTGCGGCCAGACAGATCCGTCCCTTTTGTAAACCGTTCCCGTAATCGAGCTTGTAGAGAACGCAAGGCTCGGAATGATAAGAGTGGTATTTTCCGTCTGTCCCGCAGACAGGAGGGTGACGTTCCCTTGCGCGAAATTTGCATTTGTCTTTCGGGGATCAGGCGCCCGAACTAAGATGTCCCCAACGGGAATATTATCAAACCGCGCCATCCCGTTTGCATCTGTGACGAGCACTCTGTCAACCGATCCGCTAAGCGACGCCACCGTAGCTGTTACATAAAACCCCTGCGGCGACAGATTGTCTTCGCGCTGCACCTGACATAAAAGGGAACCCGTGCCCTTTGTGATAATGTTTAATACAGATGTAGCATTCCCAATGACTGCGCCTGATGCATTGCTGACTTCGCCTGTGGAATCATCCCAGATATCAACTGTGACGGCGCCCGGAAACAGGCCGGAGAAGGAATAGCTCCCGTCGGGCCCCGTCCGCATCCAGTTCTTGTATCGCTCCCCCGTTATGATCACGATCACGCCCGGACGCGGCGTGCCGTCCATATTAGTCACTTTGCCGGTTACATTCCCCTGCAACGCGCCGACGGTGAAGATATTGATATCTTGCGTAACCGCGCTGCCGTCATCAGGCAATGTACCCATAGTCGAGCCTTCTGCAAAAAGAGCCTGGCTCACCGCCTTCAGACTAAAGGCGCCCACGCGCAGATCGGCAAAAGAAAAAACACCGGCGCCGTCCGTTGTGGCGGAATAGGCCCGCGAGTCGCAAAGGGTTTCTATCATCACGTCGGCATTGGAAACCGGGTTGCCGGCAGCGTCCCGCACTGTGCCTGAAACGCTTCCTATGGCCTTCATGAATACATCGAGCGTCATTCGCTGGCCATGGTAGCCGACGCCGGCGGTGACCTGACCTGCTTCATTAGTCTGGGGATTAATTGCCTCGATTCTGAACGGCCCCGGGGGATCATCGTTCTGCAGCACATAATCAAATTGGTAACTGCCGTCGGCGTTCACCGGCTTTTCACTAAAAATGACATAGACCGGCTCGATCGCATAGAAGACTTCCTTCCATACCAATTGCAAGAGCCGAACAGTAGCGCCGGGAATAGGAGCGCCCTGGGCCGTACGCACCATGCCTGAGACAACCGCTGCCGGACCTGCAGCAGTTATGCGAATAGGCACGGTCTTTGGCGACGATGGGGTGGCGCTTCCCGCCTGGTCTTGCAAATTGAAGACGGTGATTGCTCTCCCATTTATGTATCCCCTTATCGGATCAAGGTCGCCGAAGAATGGGCCTATACCGTCGCGGAGTTGGAGGAAAGCCATCCTGCCGCTTTGCTGGATATAGGAGACCATAGCGGCGTTTTCTTCGACGGAATAGTTGGCAATGTTCTGCGCCGATGCCTTAGTTACCCGTTTGTTGAAGAGCACAGCTACGTTCCTGCCATGCTTGTCGCCGCCGGGGCCGAATCCGGGCACTAACTGTGCGGCGGCCACAGCCTGAGTTTCGGGATTAGCGATAAGAACGGACGCTGATGTTACCGTCCGCTCAGCCATTCCGTCGCCGTTATCATCGAAGGAAAGAACATAATTAGTATTTGCGCCCGGCAGAAGCGTTAAGGTTCCGCGCGATCCCGCAACCACCGGCACTTGACTAAACCGGATCTGTTTGAGTGCGCCTGAGGAATCAGGAATGACAATGCCGAGGTCGAATGTAGCTTCGGCCAGCGCCTTGAGATCAAGCTTATAGCTCGCCGAATTAAGCTTTGTAATAAGCGATAGTGTGCTTTGCACTGTGCTTGTACACTCTGAACCCTGAGAAGTACACTGGGAGCTCCAATTTAATTGATCCCCATAGGCTATATCGCGATAAGTTTCTCCCGCTGCGAGACCGCCCATATTATTGCCCGATATATCGGAAATCCTGACGCTTGCCGGCGATTCGCTCGTAATCACGGAGATATGGCCGGGGCGGTATGATTCTTTCTCGGCCAAGTTTGCCTGGAACGCCAATGTGCCGACAGACGCCGCTTCGGACTGGAACACCGCGGCCAGGGCGTTATTTAAGTTAAGCCCCTGGGTCGAGCGCCGGCGTAAATTATCGAAGCCATTGTTCGCATTGTCCGAACCGATGAAATCAAAGGCCATGTCTTCTGCTGCCTTGACCAGATTCTCTCCGATCAGGAGGCGCAGCCCTGCCTCGGATAAATCATTGGCTCTGAGCGTCACTGTTTGCTTGCCGATGGAAAGAACGTCCGCCGGCAACGCTCCCGAGGGCGCCGTAGCCACACTCCAGGCCTGGCCAAGAAGACCTACCGCTGCATCAACTATCCCTAATGGCAGGCTGCCGGTATAGGGAATAATCAGAGAATCGGGAGAAAGCGGAATGTTGTTCTCTCCTACACCTAACCGGAGTATGAATCTTCCCTTCACACTGGAGTCTTCGGACTGGAAGGCAGCGGCTGTTACCTGCCCGGTGCGCTGGGAAATTAAACGGTATTTAACGGTGGCTGAAGAACCAGGTAGTATCGTTTCTATCTGTTTGTCAGAGTCTTCACCCGAAGCAAGCACAGCGCCGGAAAGCGCCCGGCGGTCCAGATGGGTGGAGACGAGATTAGCTGCTGATTTTGATGTATTCGTGATGGTTACGAACAGGTCGTAGGCCTCGCTGCTGCGAACCGTGGCCGGATGGCCCATGGTAATGCTGAAATCCGGGTTCCGCACCAATACCGCACCGGATGCCTTTCCTTTGATCTTTATGGGACCGATGGGAAGGCCTTCCAGTGTTGCATTGATGTCGAAATCTATCTTATGGGAACCTTCTTTGAGACCTTCAATCGTAAAGTCGGCCTGGCCGCTTTCTGCCGGGCGGAGCAGGCTGCTGTCGTCGGAGGTTCCGATCTTCCCGTCCGGTCCCGCATTCATTACGGCCATAGTCCTCGGGAAATAGCCGGAAGCATCTCTCGCCATGCGCAACGGATCATCGCCCGGGATCTCGTCAGTGCCCGGATTTTGGTCTTCCCCGGCAGGCAGGGTGACGGTTGTTGCAATATCCTTCACAATCAGGCTCGATATGGTCGGCGCGCCGTTTGTCACCATAAGCAGCGCGCTAAAGTATTGATGGAGAAACCCGATATTATTCGGGATTATGATGATGCCCGGTATCGGCGGCAACGAAATGCTTCCTCCATTCCCTTCCGGTATTTCAGGCTCCATCAGGAACCCCTGGAGGCTGAAATTATTGGGCAATTCAGGAGGATTGTACACCTCAGGCAGTGACAAGCCGAGGTCACTCGTCGGCGGAATATTTTCCGGGTTGTCCTTCGTTGTGTTCGGGATAAGCACAGGAAACTTAAGCGGCTGCTGGCTGCTCGTAAACCCAACAGCGCCGGTAAATTCATAAACAGTAAAGTTTGTGCTGTCAAAAGTTACGCCGCGGTCGCGAAGCTCCTGAAGAGACAGAGGACGTGTGGTTACGCTGGTGACGATCGGGTCGGCGATGGACTCGACCGTCACGACCTGCGGAACAGCGGCAAAGAGCGCTTTCCCCGTGCCGTCCAGAAGCCGGACATTGGATAGGGTGTACCTTCCGATAAGCGGAAGCGTGGGCAGATCAAAGGATTTGCCGGGAGTCGTGGTCAGTATCAGAGGTGTCGTGTAAGTCGGCCCGGTGAATTCGCCGATGACTTTGAAGTCCTTCGGCAGCATACTGAGCACGTTATCCGGCAGGGGCTGGCCGCCGCTGACGAAGCCGGTGGCCACCTGCGATGCTATGCCTTTCGGCACAGCCTGATATTCCGGCCCCACCTGCAGGCTCACGCCGACAATAGTAAAGTCCAGCGACGTCAACGTTCGAGGCGCTTGCTGACCAAAGGCCGGGACAGTCGCCGCAAGGATAAGCAAAAGCGCCGCTAATATGTTAAGTTGTCTCTTCAATCGAAACACAATAAGAGATAAAAGGCAGGTTTCTGAAGATGTAGGATACTATATATATTCAGCATTTTTAATTGTCAAGTGAAAAAAATGGGAGTTGGCAAGACAAACAATTCTTTTAACGAAGTTCATTGTTATTTCATCTTTTCGCTTCAGGAGAAATCTGTTGACAAGTTTCCGAACACTGTGTTAGTGGGTGCGCACGAAAAACTCAGGCACAGGGGTCAGGGGTTGTAGCTCAGCTGGGAGAGCGCTTGAATGGCATTCAAGAGGTCAGGGGTTTGATTCCCCTCAGCTCCTCCGGACGAATGAACGGGTTAACGGTAATCGCTAACCCGTTTTCTTATTTTAAGAGGTGATTCGTTGTTGCAGGGAATGTAAAATAGTTATATGTCTCAAAAGAGGTTGAAGGAAGAAGTATTATGCAGAACAATATGGAAAAAGTCAGGAATATCGGCATCAGCGCCCATATCGATTCGGGGAAAACCACGCTTACGGAGAGGATTCTCTTTTACACGAAGCGTATTCATACTATCCACGATGTAAAGGGCAAGGATGGCGTCGGCGCTACCATGGATTCCATGGAGCTGGAAAAGGAACGCGGTATTACCATTGCTTCGGCGGCAACTTTTTGTGAATGGTCGGGACATGAAATAAACATCATAGACACGCCGGGTCACGTGGATTTTACCATCGAAGTGGAACGATCTCTCCGCGTCTTGGACGGGGCGATCCTGGTCTTATGCTCCGTTGGCGGCGTACAATCCCAGTCAATTACCGTTGATCAGCAGATGAAGAGGTACAAGGTGCCTTGTCTTGCCTTCATCAATAAATGTGACCGGAGCGGGGCAAATCCCGAAAGGGTCATATCCCAGCTTAGATCGAAGCTCGGGCACAATGCCGTGGCTTTGCAGATGCCGATCGGTCTGGAAGGGGGCTTTACCGGAGTTATTGATCTTGTGTCCATGAAGGCGTTTTATTTTGACGGGGAAAACGGCGAGAAGGTGCGTATTGAGGAAGTGCCGGTCGACCTTCTTCCCGAAGCCCGTTTGAAACGGGAAGAGTTGATTGATATGGCAACGCTTTTTTCCGATGAGCTCACGGAGGCAGTGCTGGCGGAGGAGGCAATTACCGAAGACATTATATTCAGCGCACTACGTAAAGGAACATTGGAACGAAAAATTACCCCGGTTCTTCTCGGTTCGGCATATAAGAATAAGGGGGTGCAGCCTTTACTCGATGCGGTGAACCGTTTGCTTCCTTGCCCGTCGGATGTGGAAAATACGGCCTTGGACAGAGATAATAATGAACTGCCGGTTGTTCTTGCCAGTGACATTGAAAAACCGATCGTCGCCCTGGCCTTCAAGCTGGAGGACGGCCAGTACGGGCAGCTTACCTATATTCGTGTTTATCAGGGAGTGCTTGCCAAAGGTTCCACCATTGTGAATGCCCGCACCGGCAAAAAAGTCAAGGTCGGCAGACTCGTCCGCATGCATGCCGATCAGATGGAGGAGATCGAAGCGATACCGGCAGGATACATCGGCGCCCTTTTCGGGATAGAGTGCGCATCGGGGGATACTTTTTTATCACCGGGGATAAATCTTACCATGACCTCCATGTTTGTTCCCAAACCAGTCATATCTCTGGCCATTGCCCCCAAAGACAATGATTCAGAAATTAAGATGGCCAAGGCCCTTAACAGGTTCACCAAGGAAGACCCCACTTTCAAAAGCTTCGTTGATGCCGAAACAAGCGAGACGATCATTGAAGGAATGGGTGAACTGCACCTTGAGGTTTATGTCGAGCGGATGCGCCGCGAGTATGGCGCCGAGGTGACAACGGGCAATCCCCGTGTGGCCTATCGGGAGACCATTACCCAGAGGGCGGAATTCAACTATACCCACAAGAAACAAACGGGCGGCGCCGGACAGTACGGCAGGGTGGGGGGTTACGTAGAACCTATATCTGACGCTGATGCTGATTTTATATTTGAAAACAAGATCTTCGGCGGCTCAATTCCCACCCAGTTTATTCCTGCCTGTGAAAAAGGTTTTAAGCAGTGTCTGGCAAAGGGTCCCAAGCTGGAATTTCCCGTGACGGGCATCAAGGTTGTGATTAACGATGGCGCCTTTCATGCGGTGGATTCCTCTGATATGGCCTTCCAGGCCGCCGCCCGCGGCGCCTTTCGCGAAGGTTACATGAAGGCCAAGCCGGTCGTCCAGGAACCGATTATGAAAGTGGTCGTGGAAACGCCCACGGAATTTCAGGGCGCCGTCATGGGGCTATTGAATCAACGGCGCGGGATAATCCTGGGGGCTCAGGATGAAGGAGCTATAACGGTTGTGGAAGCGCAGGTTCCCCTTGCAGAAATGTTCGGTTTTTCAACTGTTTTGAGATCTTCCACCCAGGGGAAGGCGCAGTTTACCATGGAGTTTGATCATTACAAGGTGGTTCCTCAGTCAATTGCGGAAAAGATTGCCGAAGAAGTGGCTGCCCGCAAAAAAAGCGCGGCATAATAAATATACAGGGGTGACAATATGCTTGATAAAAAGCCTATTCCTTTGAATTCGTTCAAGGTCATGGGATACGAGAGCGATGATATAATTCCAGAGGGGGGGTTGGGCGCCGTGTCAGCGCACGCCGGTGTGGGGAAAACGGCGCTTCTGGTCCAGCTTGCCATCAATGCTATGCTCAGGGGTAAAAAGGTCCTTCATATCAGCCTGATCGATCCGGTAAACAAGGTAAACCTATGGTACCTTGAACTTTTCAATAATATAGCCGGACAGGCTGGAATAGGCAATATAAATGAAACCTGGGAGGCCATTCTTCCCAATCGCTTCATCATGACCTTTAAGGTGGAAGGTTTCAACCTGCCGAAGCTTAAGGAAAGGCTAACCGATCTGATAGTTCAGAATATCTTTTCCCCCGAGGTGATCATCATTGACGGCATAAAATTTGATGAATTGGAGCGGGATACGATTATTAACCTGAAAGCGATGGCCAAGAAACACGACCAGCGCCTCTGGTTCACCGTACATGCCCATCATCACGAAGATTCCGCCGCTCATGAAATGCCGGTTGCACTTTTGCCTTTTGCCGATCTCTTCGATGTTGTTTTTCAGCTTCATCCTGAAGGGGGCGAGATTTACATAAAGCCACTGAAAGGAAAAATGTCCGATTCTCAACGGCTTTTTTTTGACCCTGCCACGATGCTGATCAAAGGCAACTAATAACTATTCCCCTTAACTTATTGAAAATGCGCCGCCGTTGTGCTACATGAACACGCACATAAATCGAAGGTATCAGGTGGCACGAAATGCCGATATATGAATATCTCGCACTGGATGACAGGGGCCGTAGAATTAAAGGCGCAATTGATGCTGTAAATGCTGTTGGCGCCCGGCAGAAATTGCGGGAAAGCAGTGTCTTCCCAATCGAACTTAAGGAAACAGGGGGCAGACACAAGGATGCAGTGGCGCGATCAGGCAACGGCGGTATTTTCGGAAAAATCAGATTCAGCGATATTGCCGTCATGACGAGACAACTGGCCACCCTGCTGGGAGCGGGACTGCCGCTTGTACCGGCTCTGGACGTTCTTGTTTCTCAGACTAACCACCAGCAATTAAAAAATACTCTTGCCAGGATAAAGGAGGAGGTAAACGAAGGAAAGAGTCTTACCAACGGTATGTCTATTTTTCCTAAGATTTTTTCTCCCTTTTATATCAATATGGTGAAGGCCGGAGAGGCATCCGGGACGATTAATCTCGTGCTGGAAAGATTGGCCGATTTTAGTGAAAATCAACAGGCGCTCGGGACAAAAATCAGGTCTGCTTTAGCCTATCCCCTTATCATGTTTTTCGTGGGAGCCATGGTGATCTTCTTTCTGGTAACCTTTGTAGTGCCCAATATTACCAAGATATTCGAAGAGATGCACCAGACGCTTCCCGGTATTACGATCTTGCTTATTGCCGTGAGCAGTTTCCTGAAATCTTTCTGGTGGATAGTTCTTCTTGTCGTTATTGCCTCTTTTTTGACCGCAAGATATGCGATTGTCAGTACTGAGCGTGGGCAGTATCTATGGGACAGGATGAAACTCAAAACGCCGCTTATTGGATCACTGAATCAGAAGATTGCCGTTGCCAGGTTCAGCCGCACTTTGGGAACATTGTTGCAAAGCGGCGTACCGCTCCTGGTGTCTCTGGAAATAGCCGCCAATGTTGTTAATAACCGTCTGATGGCGGATGCCGTAAGGCAGGCCGCAAAGGGCGTGGAGGAGGGGCAAAGTTTATCCCTTCCCTTATCGAGGAGCGGTCTCTTTCCGCCCATGGCGAGCGAAATGATTGCCGTGGGCGAGCAAAGCGGCAACGTGGAGGCGATGCTTAGCCGGATCGCCGATGCCTTTGAAAAAGAAACGGCAGCGCAAATTATGACTTTGACGTCCCTTCTGGAGCCCCTTATGATACTTGTCATGGGGTTTCTGGTTGGTTTTATCGTTGTTTCCGTGCTGTTGCCGATATTTGAAATGAACCAGTTGGTTAGATGAAAATTAATCATTATTCTAAAATAGCCTTAGCATAAAGGGGGAACAATGGATTTCAGGATAAGGATAAATGAATGCGGTTTTACCCTGATTGAACTGATGGTGGTCATCGTGATTCTGGGCATTCTGGCAGGTCTCATCATTCCCAGGATCATGGGAAGACCCGATGAGGCGAGAAGCGCCAAGGCAAGGTTGCAAATAGAAAGCCTGGAAACGGCATTGAAACTTTATAAATTGGACAACGGCGGCTATCCCACCACGGAACAGGGATTACGGGCTTTAGTCGAAGCTCCCACAGTTGGAGGACTCTCCAAGAGCTGGCGGCAGGGGGGGTATCTGGAAAAGGGAAATGTTCCCAAAGACCCCTGGGATCATGATTTCGTCTATGTCTCGCCAGGGACACATGCCGATTTTGATCTCTCCTCCTTAGGGGCGGACGGTGAACCGGCGGGAGAGGGGAAAGACAAGGACATCAACAACTGGGAAGTGGATTGAAAAGAAACGGTTACACCCTTATAGAATTGGCCCTTGTCGTTTTCCTTCTCGGATTGATGCTTGTCCTCGCCGTGCCAAGAATTCGTGAAACATTAATCAGTGATGGTTTGAAGACAACTGTCAGGCAGCTTGTGGGCGCCGCGAAGGAATTACGCACTGATGCAGTCCGGGAACAGTTGGATTACAAGCTTAATCTGGACGTGAGCAATAATGCCTTTTGGACCTCCGTCCAGGACATGACTACGGAAAAACTCGATGAGCAGAGAAAAAAGGCTGTTCATTTTCCGGAGGGCGTCAGGATTGCCGATGTTTCCCAGATGGGCATGGACAAGAAGTCTGATGGGGAGATATCCGTAAAATTTTATAGGCAAGGCAATATCCAACCCACGGTTATTCACCTTGTGAAGGAGCAGCGTCATTTTACCATTCTTCTTTCCCCTTTCTTGAATACCATTAAAATCTACGATAAATACGCCGATGTCACACCGGAAGGGGTGGAAAGAGACTGATATTTTTTTGTCCACAAGTTTTTCTTGACTTCAGTTTCATCCTGTGATTGTATCCTCTAACATTTTTTAGCGAGGGTATTGATCAATGGGTTTAAGTGCAACTAATGGAAAGAACTTTAACGGCTTTTCGCACTTTTATTGCTTTCCCTTGGTCTGCCCATTGGACCCGATGAACTGAGATTAAAATAATCGGGTATTTAAGCCATGGGTAGGCCGAGATGGGCCGCACATGGCTTTTTTGTTTATCAAGGCCATGGAGGCAATTCGACCATGGCTTTTTTTTGACTAACCCCCATGCACGGGTCGGTCACAACGAAGGATGAAAATCACCCCCACCCCTCCCTCCCCCGTCGTGGGGGAGGGATACAGGGAGGGGGGCATTTTCATATAAATGGATCATAAGGAGGAATTGACGTGATCATTGTTATGAAAAGAAACGCAACGGAACAGCAGGTAAATAAGGTAGTTGCCTGGATAGAATCCATGGGATACGCCGCCTATCCTTCCCGTGGAGTGGAACGGACAATTATCGGGGCTATCGGAGATGACCGGGGAAAGGCTGCCTTGAAAGCCGCGGAGTCCCTATCGGGAGTGGAAAGAACCATGCCCATTTTGAAGCCTTACAAGCTGGCAAGCAGGGAGGCGCGCGAGGAGGATACGATAATCAAAGTAGGAAATGCAACGATCGGCGGCGGGCAGTTTGTCGTAATAGCCGGCCCCTGTGCCGTGGAAGGCGAGGAGCAGATGATGGAAAGCGCCTTCGTTGTGAAAGAAGCGGGGGCACAGATTCTCAGGGGGGGCGCCTTCAAGCCGCGGACTTCCCCTTACAGCTTCCAGGGGATGGAAGAGGCAGGCCTGAAGATTCTGGAACGTGTGCGTGAAAAGACCGGCCTGCCCGTAGTTACGGAAGTCATGGGTACTGAAGATGTTGATCTGGTGGAGAAATATGCCGATATATTGCAAATCGGCGCGCGGAACGTGCAAAATTTTCCGCTTCTCAAGAAGGCGGGACAGGCGCGGAAACCGATTCTTTTGAAGCGGGGAATGATGACGACAATTGAAG
The DNA here is from genome assembly GCA_035283845.1 of Syntrophales bacterium. GTDB lineage: Bacteria > Desulfobacterota > Syntrophia > Syntrophales > JACQWR01 > DATESZ01. The sequence continues at coordinate 11,258 of DATESZ010000024.1, forward strand.
AGCTGCTTATGTCGGCAGAATACATCCTCTCGTCGGGAAACGAGCAGGTGATCCTCTGTGAACGCGGTATACGCACCTTCGAAACAGCGACGAGAAATACCCTTGATCTCAGCGCCGTTCCTGTCTTGAAAGGCCTGACCCATCTGCCAGTTATCGTAGACCCAAGCCACGCTGCTGGCCATTGGAAGTACGTGATTCCGTTGAGCAAGGCGGCTATGGCCGTAGGGGCGGATGGATTATTGGTGGAAGTGCATCCGGAGCCGGAGAAGGCCGTCTCAGACGGGTTGCAGTCTTTGAAGCCGAAAAAGTTCCACATGCTGATGGAAGAATTGAGAAATCTCGAAGCCTGCCTTCATAAGAAAGTTCAGGTTCATGCATGAAGTCAATGACATTGAATCTCAAGGGGGATGGGCCAACCTCCTATGACATCCGCATCGGTTATGGCATTCTGGAACAAATTGGCCAAATCCTTACGGAACTGAATATATCCCGTCGGAATGCGCTGATAACCGATGCCAACGTTTCGGCCCTTTATGGAAAGCGGCTCCTGAGGGAATTGAAGAAGTCGGGAATGGATATCGATATGATCGAATTTCCCGCAGGGGAGGCATCAAAAAATATCAACACTGTCCTTGCCATTGTCCGGCAACTTCTTAAACTCGGCGCAGATAGAAAATCGGCGCTTATTGCTCTGGGGGGCGGCGTGGTGGGAGACATTACGGGTTTTGTCGCCTCCCTGTACATGCGTTCCATTCCCTATATTCAGATTCCAACTACCTTGCTGGCTCAGGTGGACAGCAGTATCGGGGGGAAGACAGCAATCGATCTTGAGGAGGGGAAAAACCTTCTGGGCGCCTTTTACCAGCCATTGGCTGTTTTGACGGATACGATCTTTTTAGAAACGCTGCCGGATGAGGAGTTTGGAAACGGCCTGAGCGAGATTGTCAAATACGGCATTATTGATCGGGAGGGGTTATTCCTCATCCTCGAAGATGAAATAACGGCCCTAAAGGGGCGTAAACGGGGCATTTTAATCAAGGTAATTGAGATGTCCTGCAGGATTAAAAAAGCTTTGGTGGAGATTGATGAGAAGGAT
>DATESZ010000025.1:0-6716 GCA_035283845.1 Syntrophales bacterium
ACAAGGCACGATGAGAGGCAAGGGGTTCCCGGCAAGCGCTGTTCCCACAGCCCGCGCGGCCTTAGGCGAAGAGATGCTTCTTGCCACCTGGCCGTAAGTGCTGACTTTTCCCCGCGGGATATTGCAGGTCTCCGTCCAGACGCGGACGTAAAAATCGCCCCGGCGATTAAGCTCAAAGTCATGAAGAGAGAATTTTATATCCTTCCCCTGGTCGTATTCTTTTAGCTTGCGGCAAATTTTATCTATGCCTTCGTCATGTTTTGCCCGAGCTTCGGGGAAGCATCGTCTTATAACAGAACGGGTGGGCAGGTTATTTTCAGGGAGAATGACTCTGATGAGCAAGGGATGCTCAATCGGCCGCCACACCAAACCTACCTGACCAAAAGATAATTTAACGAGAGTATAATAAGACATTTTACAACCTCTTATTTTAATGTGTATGATCGAATAATATTTTTACTCCAATGGAGATGAGGATCAGCCCCCCTGATAGTCCAACTTCTTTACCGAAAAGGCGCCCCAGTTTCTTTCCGAAAAACACGCCGACCATAGTCATGGCAAAGGCAACGAAGCCAATAACGATGCTTGCGTAATAGATCCTGACTTTCAAAAGGGCAAAGCTTAAACCCACCGCGAGGGCGTCAATGCTGGTGGCAACAGACAGCATAACAAGCGACATCCCCTTTGTGGGATCGTTGACGAGGGACTCATCGCCTCTTGCAAATGATTCCCTTATCATGTTTCCTCCCACACAGCCGAGGAGGCCAAAGGCAACCCAGTGATCATAAGTGTCGATCATGCTGGCCAGCGTAAGCCCGGCTGCCCAGCCTATAATCGGCATCATAAACTGGAATATTCCGAAATGGAAGGCCAGACGAAAGGCTGATCGGAAGGTGAGATTTGAGGCGCTTGCCCCGGCGGCGATGGCGACGGAAAAGGCATCCATGCCCAGTCCCACGGCGATGATTATGAGGGTGATGAAACTCAAGCTGACCTGTCGTCTCTTTCTAAAAATTCTTTGATAAAAACGCTGAGTTCCTTACCAATTCCTGCTGCCTTTTGCAATTCCCCTATTGAGGCAGCTTTAATTTTTTTGATGTCGCCGAAGTGGGACAGTAGAACCTTCTTTCTTGTTTCTCCTATGCCGGGGATATCGTCAAGGAGCGAGTGGAAATCTTTTTTTTGTTTTAAGTTATGATGGTAGGAAACAGCAAAACGATGGGCCTCGTCGCGGATTTGCTGAAGGAGGAAGAGGGCGGAAGGCCAGCGGTAAAGATAAACCGGTTCCTTGCGCCGGGGCAGATAAACCCGTTCTTCTGCTTTGCTGACCGACTAAGATGGCGAGGCAGGTTTTTCCTTAGCCAAAGCAATAACATCTAAGGTCTCAATCCCCAAATCCCCGAACAGTGTGACGGCAACGCCAAGCTGACCCTTGCCGCCATCCACCACCACGAGATCGGGCAGTTCCTCCTTTTTTCCATAACGCCGGAGAAGAACCTCGCGCATCATTCCGTAATCGTCCATGTCGGCAACTGTTCTTATGCGGAAGCGACGATAGCCGTCTTTCCGGGGGCGGCCGTCCACAAAGGTCACAAGCGAGCCGACGGCATATTTACCGGAGACATTTGAGATGTCGAAGCATTCGATTCGATCCGGTCTGCTTTTCAGTCCAAGCTTCTCCATCAATTGCCCCAGGGCGGTCTCGATATTCTGTCTGCCTTGACGTTCCGTTTTGAACATGTTTTCAGCATTGCTGTTGGCCATCGATAAAAGCTCTCTCGCCCGGCCTTTTTCAGGTGCGCTTATAATGACCTTTTTGCCTGTCCTTTCTGTCATCCACTCGGCGATAACCGCTCCGTCTTGTAAACGTATCGGAGTCATGATTCTGGGAGGTGTCTCTACTTCACCATCGTAGTACTGAATCATCAGGGAAGAGAGTATCTCCTCGGATTCCGCTTCCAGGGTGATGAGGGGAAAGGCTTTTGTGCCGATAAGCCGTCCACCTCTTATTTTAAGAACCAGCGCCTGCGACTGCTCGCCGTCGCGATAGAGGCCGAATATATCCTGATCCCCGAAATTTGTGGAAACAATCCGCTGTTTTTCCAGAGTTGTTTCTATGGCGGCGATCCTGTCCCTCAACAGGGCGGCCTCCTCAAAATTCATCTGTAGTGAGGCGACTTTCATCCGGGAAGCAAGATCGGCCAACAGGCCTTTTTCCCTCCCTTCGAGAAAAGCGATGCCTTCCCGCACCAGGCGTTCATAGACGTTGACGTCTACCAGGCCGGCGCAGGGCGCAAGGCATCGTTTTATCTGATATTCCAGGCAGGGCCGGCGATGATTTGAAAATTCCCGGTCGTTGCAGGTGCGCAAGGGGAAAATGGGTTGAAGAAAATGCAGTGTTTCTTTGGCGGCGCTGCCGGAAGGGTAGGGGCCGAAATAACTGGCGCCGTCCTTTTTTATCTGCCTTACCAGTTGAAAACGGGGGAATTTATGGCGCTGCAAATCGATCCGGATACTGAAATAGGCCTTATCGTCGCGAAAATATACATTATATCTGGGCCTATGTTCCTTGATCAGGTTGTTTTCGAGAATCAGCGCTTCTTTTTCCGTTTTGGTAACGATAAATTCGACGGCCCGTATTCTGGAGGTAAGAAAGGGGATCATACAGCGCTTATCCGTCCCGTTCATGTATGCACGGGTGCGGCTTCGAAGATCCCTGGCTTTTCCCACATATATGACCTTGTCGTCAGCGTCTTTCATCAGATAGACGCCCGTCTCCCGCGGCGCATTCTTGATATATTCCTGCCAGTGACCGGTCATATTACGATATCGTCAATCATCACACAAATGCTCTGTATCATTGAAACATAAAACGGTTCCCGAGCCGTTTTCAATATTCACGCAGGTTTTTGAGGCCGCGCCTATCCTGAGATTTGCGGAGTGGGAGAGATCCAGATTCTGGACTTTGCACAGAATAGAGATTATAACGAAACTATGGGAGACTATCAGAGCATTTTGAGAACATTCGCATATCCTTTGTATGACCGGCCAGACCCGGTTCTGCACGTCCACAAGAGATTCACCATTCGGCATGGGGACGGAGGCGTTATCAAGTTTCCATTGGGCAAGAAATTCCGGATACCTGTTCAGCTCCGGCCAGGTTAATCCTTCCAGTTCGCCGGCATTCAGTTCCTGCAGATCCTCTTCTACCTTTATCGGTATATCGTGGTATTTTCCAATGGCCCGGGCTGTGTCGTAGGCGCGCCGCAGGGGACTGGTGATAATCGCGTCAAGTCTCTCCTTTTGCAGGGAGTAAGCGAGTTTTTCCGCCTGCTCGATTCCCTTTTCGTTTAATCCTATATCGGTGATGCCCTGTATCTTTTTTTCCTTGTTCCAGATCGTCTCACCGTGCCTTACAAGTATAAGTTTCAATGTTTCTCCTTTGTTTTAGTTCTTGACATAGCGTCGAGTCAGGCATAGCATTTCTAGCAAAACTGCCGTCCGGATATGGCTTATAAAGGGCGTCGGGTAAAAGTACCCGAAAGCCCCGCCAATATCGCATTATCAGGGAAAAAGTGCAAGTTAATAAAAGGCTGCTATAACCACCATGCCCGGGTCGGACACAACGAAGGATGAAAATCACCCCCACCCCTCCCTCCCCCGTCGAGGGGGAGGGATACAGGGAGGGGGCATTTTCATATATAATAGAACAGGACGAATCGAGACGTCATGCAGATCGATATGCATTATTACGGCGTTTACGCATTGGCGCGTTTGGCCGGTCTAAGGCCGGAAGCGGCCAAAATTATTGCCACGGCATCACAATACGTGGACGACTCGGTGGGCAGTGATACCTTGGATCACGAAAGCGGCGGGAAATTGATACCGGTGGCCACGGCCCACCATACCGCCAGCATAAGAAATATTGATCGAGACGACCAGAGATACATCTGGGTGCCCTTTCATTTTTTGCCCGGAAATGTGGGATCAGCATTAACAGAACGTTTGGCATGCCGGGAAAACAGCACGCTTGCCAAAGCCATGCGGGACCACCATTTGTCTTTTTTTGATGAACCCTTTGCCCTGGAGTTGATGGGCGTTACGGCCCATGTTTATGCAGACACCTTTGCCCATTTCGGTTTTTCAGGGGTAAGCTCCAGGCGAAACAAGGTCAGAAGCGATGATATTAAAATTTTAGGCGTCACCGATGAAACAAGGAAATTTTGGGAAAAAGAGATTCCGAAATTTTTCAGCAAATACGGAACGGTATGGGAAAATATCAAAAGGACGATATCCAGTTCCGGAGCGGAGCTTGTCTCCGGCGCCTTGGGGCACGGCGCCGTTCTAACTTTTCCGGACCAGCCCTATCTCCACTGGCATTTCGTATATGAAGAAAGAGGAGACGACTATAAGGACAGGCCCGGCCAGGAATATGATCGGGAAAATCAGAAACATTATCTGAATGCCTGTCGAGAACTTTATGATATGTTTAAAAGGTTTGGCAAATCAAGAAAGGATTTTTGTGACAACAAAGGTCCGGTTGACTTTGATGGAAAAGTGCAAGGACATATCGAGGGGATTCTAACAGTGGAGGAAGGAAAAACTGGAAGATCGGCTGCATGGATCCAGGCGGTGAAGGATGGAAAGTTATATGCCGGTGAGGAAATTCCGCCCTATGATCAGAAATCTTGGGACAAGGCCAGGGACGGTTTCCCGGGATTGGAAGATGAGGCCGGGGCAGTCGAATACCCTGTTTATCGATTCTTCCAAGCTGCAAGTCTCCACCGGCACTATGTTCTTCGGGAGTTATTGCCTGCTAATAGGCTGGTCGTGGCGTAAGATTCATAAAGGATTATCATATAGCCTTGCAGGGGTAAGTTACCATGCCTCTTGTTACTTTTTACTTTCAATTGCATCAGCCTTTCCGGCTTCATCCTGACCGGGACAGGTTCCTTTGGGATGATAAAAATAAGGACGTATTTCTCAAGGTTGCCGATAAATGCTATCTGCCGGCCATTTCCCTGTTCGTCGAACTCATTGCCGATAACCCCTCCTTTAAGATTACCCTGAGCATGTCCGGCACTTTCCTGGAACAGGCGGAGCTCTATAATTATAAGGTTATAAAATCCATACAGGATCTGTTGGATGTGGGGACGAAGTTGCAACAGGTCGAAATCCTCGATGAAACCTACTTCCATTCATTAGCCGGTCTTTTTGCCGATCCCGATAAACAGGAATTCCGTGATCAGGTTTCCCTGCACCGGGACAAACTGAGAAGCATCTTCGGCGTATTTCCCACGTCGTTCCGGAATACGGAACTTATGTATAACAACCACATCGCCGATGTTATTTCCGATATGGGCTACCTTTCCATCCTTTGTGAAAAGCGGCCTGATATGTTTATTAAAGGCGATCATCCCATTTCTGAAAACACCGTATTTCGGGCCAAAGGGAACAGGCTCATCGTCATTCCCCGCAACCGCGAGCTGAGCGACGATATCGCCTTCCGGTTTCCCCATAGTCCTATTTCCCCGTGGGATTACGCCTCCTATCTGGCCCGTGTCGACGGCGAGATGGTGCTGCTCGGTTACGACTTTGAGCATATAGGCGAGCATATCTGGGAAGACAAGGGTATATTCGATTTCTGGCGGGGGCTTCCTTCCGCTTTGTCTCAATTTCCCAATATTGTTGTTTCCACGCCTTCTGAAATAGCCGGTCTTTTTCAAAATGCCGAATGTCCTGAATTGGATATTCACGGATTATCGACGTCCTCCTGGGCCGATGCGGGACGGGATACCTCCGGATGGCTGGGCAATCCTACTCAATATGAATTGTTTAAGGATATTGAGGGGCTCGAACGTGAAGCCCGGCAATCAGGAGGCGAACTGTTGACCAAATGGCGCCATCTTACGACTTCTGATCATGTGTATTTCATCCACGAAAGGGCAGGGGAAGATCAGGCCGTCCACGCCTATTTCAATCCCTATGGCTCGATAGCCCAGCCTACCCAGATACTTACCAGGAAGATTGATCATCTTGAGATGGCACTCAGGCGCTTTGCCATCCTGAAAAAAAGAGAAAGGACTGCCGTTCTCATGATTAGCCCGGAAACGGGAAGGCTGCCCGAGGGCATGGGGGGACTGGCAAAGTACATATTCGGCAAGAGCGGCGGGCAGGGGGAGGTGGTTTCGGTTCTTTGCGAAGGACTTACGGAAAGAGACATTCATGTGCATCTGATAACGCTGAACCTGAAAAGGCGTTTCCGCAGAGAGGCTCAGTTAAGTGAATCAGAATGGCAGCAGTTAAGGCATACAATAGATCCCAAAAATATCCACCTTGTATCTTCCTCCGTATTTTCCGACAACGTCAGCGCCTACTCCGGGAATACGCTCTTGACGGCTGCGGAATTTCAGAGAGAAGTGGTGAATAATCTGATAAAATCGCTCAGGGTACGTCATGAAGGTCTGATCATTCACAGCCACGATTGGATGGCCGGCGGCGCCATCACGGCCTACGCCAGGGCGAGAGGCCTGCCCGTGCTGCATACGGTGCATAATGTTTTTACGGCCGATCTGCCGCTTGATTATCTGTGGGGGGTGGAGCGCGATGCGATAAGCGACTATTTTTACGTTACAAAGTCGAATGGCATGGATTGCCTTGATTGCCAGGCGACGGCCATCAAAAATGCCACATTAATAAACTTTGTCGGGGAAAGA
>DATESZ010000026.1:0-7516 GCA_035283845.1 Syntrophales bacterium
GTAAGCCTTCTGGTAGATGTGTCGATTCTCATACCACTGTTGAAATTGCTCTATCATTTCAACTATCCTCCTTGTGTCAATAGGACAATTTTATTTACCCAAAAAGAGTCTTTGGGGGTCAAGATTACGCAATATGGCAAGTTCTTCGGAAGTGGGCGGCAAAACTTTCTCAAGCTCCTTGGCGACCTTGAGCGGCCAGCCACATCGTTCCTTGATTTCTCGCAGATGTTCTTCTTCCCCTCTATCCGCTTGGTTACTGAAATATTTGGTCAAGGTGAAAGTATCGTCATCACCCAGTTTCTTTAAAAGCCCCAAATCTGTTACCAGAGTTTTGATTCTCTGCCCAGGGCAGCCGACAAAGGGGACTTTTTCCATAAACCGCGCCCGCGACTGTTTTGCCAGCACAAGTGTCTCCAAGGCATTCACGGCATCGCCGGCGCCTCCCAGTCCTATGAAAGGTGCGCCATCTATTTGCACCGTATTCAAATTGCCGTACTGATCGATCTGAGCGGTTCCCAGGATACTGAGACACTTATTATTTGCGCCGCCCACAAAAGCGCCGTACACCTCCACGCCATCGGTCAGCATAGTGCAGGTCATGACATTGGATAGGGTCATCACAAAGGGATCGCCGGGCCGCGGGACATAACCGACATGTCCAAGTCCGGTCAAGAGAGTGACATCGTCATTTTCCTTTCTTGACATATAGAAGGCCAGCCAGGCGGCGAGGCCTGCCGCGCCGATGCCGGCAAGGATGGTTTCATAACCCCCCCGCGTAATTATCCCCCTTATCTCCCTGGCCGCGGCTACAACCATCATTTCGGTGGCATTAAATCCGAGATGATTGACTGAATCAGGACCAAATCCCGCATGCAGGCATTTCTCTCCATCGGGGCTTGATTTCCCTTTCAGAAACAATATCCTTTCAGGGCCAAGCCTTTGCAGATAATCCTCCTGCGTCTCACATTCAAATATCCATTTCTTCATCCATTCTTCCAAGCCCGCCGAATTCTTGCTCACGTCCACAAAGTCCCGGACGAACTCGTAGTCCTCTCTATAGCCGCCGTCCACGCCGATACTCTCGGAGGCCAAGCCTTGAGGATGAGAGCCGAAATGTACGGGACAGACAAATTTCACTATATGTCCGGGGATTTTCACAAGGGCGCTGTGTCGTCTGATAAATTCGGCAGGCACGATCTTTTCTACCGTCACGATGACACCGCCCCCGCTCGCCCTCGGACCCCAAATGCTCGCAAAATAAGGAGGGGATAAAATGGTGTTGCCCTCGCAATCGGCGACACAGCCATGTATTACCGAAATATCGGGATTGAGGGCCTTTACTACGCCGATACCTGCTTCCTCATTAAATGGATCGGGTATAATTTTGAAGGCATGAGCATTTTCCTCAGCCACGGTGGTCCCCATAAGTGACCTTGAGGGCATGAATCCAACGCCGAGAGCTCCAGCCATCAATCGCTGCTCAAGAGAGTAGAGCGACCAATTTTCTATTTCGATGCGTCCCTCTTTGCCCATCTTTTGAAATAAGGGAATCGGCCTGGGCGTAGGGTAGGTGTAAGAATAATTCGTCGTGACGACCTTTTTGGCAAGACCGCTTAAGACCAGGCTTATTTCGTAAGGTGTCGCTATGCCGGCCGATATTACAGCGAAACCCGGATCCTTTCCCCTGTACTGCCGGATGATCTCACGCAGGGCTGCGTTGGCATAAGCTCCGGTGTTTATATGGAGTTTCATTCCGGGCTTAACGCTTCGGGCAATTGCTTCGCGCAAAGGTACGATCTTTCCTTTTTCTTCAGACCGACCTTTTTCTAATTCGAAGATTTCTTCCACAATCGAAGCCCCTTGCTTGCTCCATCGTCTCGTTCCCCTCTCTCTCTGGAAACAGGGAAATAGGAATTTAACAGCCCTCCACGTTACTTCTGATAAAATCTGCAATATCTTTGATCGGCGTACCCGGTCCAAATATTGCCTTGATTCCTTTTTTCTTCAGGTAGGGGATATCTTCCTCAGGAATGACGCCTCCCCCGATAATCAATATATCGCTATTCTGCTGAGCAAGAAGTACCGCCACTCTGCTGAAATAGTCATTATGCCCCCCGGAAAGAGAACTCAAACCAACTACATCCACATCCTCTTGAATCGCTGCCCGTACTACTTCCTCCGGCGTTTGTCTCAATCCTGTGTAAATCACCTCCATCCCTTCATCCCGAAAACCGAGGACGAGTACCTTCACACCCCGGTCGTGGCCGTCCAATCCCAGCTTGGCTAATAAAATCCTGATTCTTCTCTTTCTTGTGGCCCTTTTCGTTTTCATAATGTCAGACCCCTATACTCGCCAAAGACATGGCGAAAGACATCGCATATTTCACCAATAGTCGCATAAGCCTTGACCGCTTCTGTAACAAAGGGCACTAAATTTTCATCTCCCTCAGCCATATGTTGAAGCGTGGATAAGGCTTGTTGAACTTTACGGTTATCCCGTTCCTTTCTCAGCCTTTTCATCCTCCCCTTCATCTCCCGCGCCACCTTCTTGTCTGCTTTATGCAACTTGAAATTTGGCTTTTCGTCGGATACAAATTTATTAACCCCGACGATTACCCGCTTCTCCTCTTGTATTTCCTTCTGTTTCAGATAAGCAGAACGGGCTATTTCACTTTGGAACCACCCGGACTTTATGGCCTCGATGATCCCGCCCTTTCGTTCTATTTCCTCAAGATAGTCTTTTACCTTTTCCTCAATCTCATCGGTCAGATTTTCTACATAGTAAGATCCGCCAAGGGGATCCACCACTTCCGTCACTCCGCTTTCGTATGCCAGGATCAGTTGGGTCTTGAGGGCAATGCGGACCGACTTTTCCGTCGGTATGGCGAATGCCTCATCGTATGAGGCCGTGTGTAAATAGGTCGCTCCTCCCAGAACGGCGGCCAGGCTTTCCAGTGTGGCCCTGGCAATATTGTTTTCCGGCTCCTGCGCAGTAAAGGTAGACCCTCCAGTGGCGGGACCGATCCGGAAGCGCAGTGATGCGGACTTCTTTGCCCCGTACTTGTCTTTCAGAATCCTTGCCCACAGTCTTCGCAGCGCCCTGAACTTAGCTACTTCTTCAAAAAGATTCATATGAACGGCATGGTTAAAAGAAAGCCGGGGAGCGAAGTCGTCCACATCAATACCCCTTTGCTGAGCCGCACTCAGGAAGGCGCTCCCCGCAGCGAGGGCATAGGCGCCCTCCTGAATGAGGGTAGCGCCGGATTCACGGATCGTATAGGCATTCACCATATAGCTTAGCTTTGGGATATGTTTAAGCCCGTATTCCAAAAAATCCAAAGCAAGACGCATGGCGCCTTCGGGCGGAAAAATATAAGCGCCTCTCCCGACGTATTCGTTCAGGCAGTCCCAGTGAACAGTGCCGCCCATTTTCTCCGGAGGCACTCCCTGCCTTTCCGCAACTGCCATGTACATTGCCCAGAGAACAATATGAGGGTGATTTATGGATCCCCGAATCGTTATCCGATCCAGAGGAATGCCGTCAAAAAGGAACTCCGCCTCCTTCAGGGACGGACAGGAAGCCCCCACCACGCCAATTTCCGGCCCTGCCAATGGATTATCGGGATCATAGCCGAGCTGAGTCGGAAGGTCGCAGGCCAGGCTTACACCCGTCTGCCCCTGACGGAGCAGGAATTTCCAACGCTCGTTTGTCTCTTCCGGCATTCCAAATCCCGCGTACTCCGCCATTCCCCAGAGTCGACTGCGGTACATGGTTGGATGGATTCCCCTGGTATAGGGATAATTCCCTGGAAATTCCAAGTCCCGGAGATAATCAAAATCCGCAAGGTCCTCGGGGGTGTAGAGCCGCTTTTTGGGAATTTCCGAACATATTGCCCTTTCCGGAGATTCTTCAATAGCTTTCCTGAGAGTACCTGCTTCCCATTCTTTTCTCCTATTTTTTATCTGAGTAAGCCGTCTATTATCCCACATCCTTATTTTCCCTTATCTCTCAAATTATCTCTTAGAGATATTTGATTGTATCAATGGCCGCCGGCGAGATTGTTGCCATAGTCGCGATCTACTTGCCTTCCCTTTGCTTAAGCAAATCAATAAACGTGTCGAGCCGCTGCTTCGTGCCGGCTTCGTCCGTATCCCTTGAATCAGCCATGCTTCCCTCAAAGGCAATGGTCGGGTATCCCGCATCGAGCATGGCCAGTCTATTTTCCGGCACGCCCATGGAAGATCCTTCGCAGCCCCGGTTTAAATGCAGGAGCACGCCATCCACCTTCCAATCCCTGGCAATCGCCAACATCATTTCACTCTTATAATCTGCATGATAAAAATGGGGCCACTGGGGCCGATAGAGGTTCCACTCGGCAAGCGTACGGCAGGCTTCTTCCAATGTTGCAGGCCTTTCAAGAATCTCTTTGGGGACAAACCTGCCCTCCCTCGTTTCAAAAATACCTTCGAGCCCAAAGGTATAAAGAGAACCTATGGAAACAGCTCCGTGCTGTTTGGCAAGATAGGTCCACAAATCCAAAAAAGACCAGGGGGGCTGGCTATCCGTCATTATCCGATATCGCTCGTTAGGTACGGCGGCAATGCCTCTCTCCACGCGGTCTTTGACCTCTTCATATAATTCCTTATAAAAATCCACCACTTCTTTGGAAGAACGATGCAGGGTGGCCAAAACGTACAATGAATACATGGATTTTTCTTCGAGGGGCGCTGGGATCGTCTGGTTCAGTTCGCAGGTCTTTGCCCAGAAGTGCGTGCTTTCCATGTCATACATGACGGCATCAATAAATTTCTCCACATCGAAGGTTCTGCCTGTTACCTTCTGCATCCATTCGATCCCGTCCAGCATCTGATCGACCACGTACTTCAACTTGTAATCGGTAAACTCCCCCCAAGGCGGCGGGGGGCCGACAGAGGCATCGATGATGTAGAGGGGCAAATTCCCCTCCAGTTGACTGGCCACGGTATACCATTTGGAGTGGGTGCAGCATATGTGGGTCTGCCAGATGAAGTCAGGTTTGGGAAAGGGTCCGCCGAACGCGTATTTATTGATTATGATTGAACCTAAATAGTTTCGACAGTAGGCGCAAATGTCATGGGCGTACCCGGCCTTCTCCGTGGCCGCTAACGCCTCTGCGGCAATAGGTGAAATAGAAACAGAAGCGCCATAGGGCTCGCCTGCCAGAGGATATACGTCATCCCCCAAGCCCTGAGGGATGGCATCAAATGCCCAGGCGCCTCCGGCCCAGCGCAGTCCTCCCTTTTCATGAGCCTGGGCATAATCGCGGTAATGTTTTTGCCTAAGTTCCTTTGCTTTGCCCCAGCACCTTAGCGGTTCCGTCTTATATAGTGCCATTCCTGTTACCTCCCGGTCATAAAATCTATTCTCCTTTGAAATCTTGTTACAAGTTAAAAACCTTAACCGCATTGTCCCTAAGTACCTTTTGTTTGGTTTCGTCCTTGAGGGGCATCCCGAGAAGCTGCTGCTTACATCGTTCCAAGCCAAATGCGTTGGTCCCGAAAAGCACCTTGTTGCGGCCTCTCGTATCCATAAACTGCACGACCGAACGATCCAGATACTCAGGAAGATGAGCGCTGATATCCAGGTAGACGTTCCTATGTTTCGATGCCATGGCAATCAGTTCTTCGCACCAAGGCCATCCCGTATGGGAACCGATAAATTTCAGTTCAGGAAAATCCAGAGCAACCTTATCAATATAAATAGGTCTTCCGGCTTCGCTCGGCATGAGCTCAAGGGAATGCCCCACTTGCATTGAGAAGGGGATATTAAGCTCAATACACTTGGTATAACAGGGATACATCCTTCGGTCGTCGGGCCGGATATCCCAGCCCAACAAGTGAGCATAAACCCCCTTAAAACCGTATTCTTTTACTGAGGTTTCCATATCACGGAGGCTTTGCATGATATTGAGCGGGTCGTAGCCTGCCATTCCGATCAGCCTATCGGGATAATCCTTGATCATCTCATACACTTCCCGATTGCTGAAATTATTTGCCATCCATTTCCCTCGATAGGACCCCATATTTACCGCAGATATTAAAACCTTCTCAAAGCCCGCCTCATCCATCTGTGCTATGAACTGCGCAGGCGCCACCCCCTGAGGCGTATGTCCCCCTAATACCCGCTGGGACATTTCACGCATCTCCGGGCTGGACCAGAATTTTGTCATGCCCTCGGGAGTAAAGGGATAATTCATCACATCGACAGCCATGATCTGATCGGTCATTTTCCCTCTCCTTAATCTAAAGTTATTTTCCTCGAAACTTCGGTTTGCGCTTCTCCAGTAAAGCCCTCATTCCCTCACGAAAGTCCTCTGTTTGGGAAAGATAGATTTGACCTTCTATCTCTGCATCAAGAACCTCGTCCAGTTCCATGCAGAAGGAACGGTCTAAGACCCGCTTCGCCCTGCCGATGGCCTTGGTCGGCATCTCTGCCAGTCGTCCGGCAAGTTCGATCGCCTCTTTTTCCAGTTCTTCCTGGGACGTCACCCGGTAAACAAGACCTATTCGCTCTGCCTCACGAGCGTCGATTATCTTGCCCGTATAGACCAATTCCTTGCTCTTCCAGGTTCCAATTAGTCGCGGCAGGAAATATAGAGCCCCAAAATCAGCCATGGAGCCGATCTTGATAAAGACCTCACTGAATCTTGCCTTCTCCGATGCAATAATGAAATCTGCTGCGAGGGCAAGATTAAACCCCATGCCAAAGGCATCGCCATTTACCGCGGCAATCACGGGCTTCTCGATACCAAGGAGTTTCTTAAGGAGCCGCTGCGATTTCAACATCACCTCTCGGATCTCATCAGGGGCAAGTTCCCGGCCTATATTCTTGATATCGCCCCCCGCACAGAAGGCAACCCCCCGGCCGGTGATAATCACTGCCCGTATCCCTTGAGTCTTTTCAACATAATCCAGGGCGGAAATTATCTCTATCTTGGTCTCTTCAGTCAGGGGATTGCGGCTTTCGGGCTTATTCAGCGTCAGGACGCAGAGAGCGCCTTTTTCCTCTAAGATAATGGTTTGATAGTCGGACATCGGTCTATAGCCTCTCCGCCGGCACGCCAACGATCATGACTGCGCAAACAAATCTTCCCGGATGCCCTCCCTGATTATGCGCCAGACCAAGGCGCACATCCTTCAATTGTCTCGATGCGTCTTCGGCCTTTCCCTGAATCTGCTTGTATATCTCATATATTTCCCTGCCGCCGCTGCCGCCGACGGGATGGCCGAATGATTTGAGCCCCCCGCTGTGGTTCACGATAAGGACGTCTTCAGAATCCGGGCATCGAGCAATCTCCTTTTCCGTTGCGCCCCATTTCTTCATCACTTCTTCTCGAAACTGGGGCGCAATGGTTGCCCCATTGTCGATCAGCCTTTCCTTGGCATGCCCCTTTTCGCAGAACCCAAGGCTTTCCATGGCAATAAGTTCTGCAATAGAAAAACAATCATGAATCTCCGCCATGTCCAATTGTTTTCT
>DATESZ010000027.1:0-21942 GCA_035283845.1 Syntrophales bacterium
CCCGCCGATTTTTCAGGAGACGGAGGTCTAGCCACGGCGGCAAAGCTCAACCGCCCGCGATCGCTTTTTGTGGACAGCGCCCTGAACATCTTTATCGCCGACACAGGAAACCACTGCATTAGGAAAGTGAATGTTAGTGACAATAAGATAAATACAATCGCAGGCATCGGCACTAACCAAGGTTCTTCTGGCGACGGAGGGGACGCAACTTTGGCTCAGCTCAACAGTCCTTACGGGGCTTGGGTGGATGCAACGGGAAACATCTTTATTGCCGATTCGGGAAATCACCGGATCAGAAAAGTGACGGCGGCCGATGGGAAGATCAATACCATCGTCAACACCGCTGGCACCGCCGGCTATTCCGGAGACGGAGGAGCGGCCACGGTCGCGCAGATCGACTGGCCAACGAGCCTCTGTGTGAAAAGCACGGGCGAGGTAATCATTGCTGATACCAACAACAGTTGCCTCCGGCAGGTAAGCATAACGAACACAATTTCCACCCTGCCCATGACGGCAGGGCCCGGGCTGAACTCCCCGGATGGGGCGGCCATATATTACGATACCGCCCAGCAGAAGCTGTATTTATATATCGCCGATCAAGATAATCACCGCATCCGGAAGCTGGATACGGTGACAAACGCCCTCGTCACGGTGGCGGGAACCGGGAGCGCCGGCTCTGCGGGAGACGACGGGCCGGCGATCGTCGCCCAGCTTAATTCACCGTCAAGTGTTGCCCTGGACGCATCTGGAAACCTTTATATCGCCGATACTGGGAACCACAAGATTCGCCGAGTGACGGCGGCCGGTATTATCAGCACTGTGGCCGGCAATGGATTGGTAGGGTCTGGGGGTGACGGGGGCCCGGCCACACTGGCAAAGTTCGAAAGCCCCGAGGGGGTTTGCTTGGACGCCGCGGGAAATATCTTTATCGCCGATACAAACAACCACAGGATCAGAAAAGTGACGGCGGGAATGATCAGCAGGGTCGCAGGCTCAGCCATAGGTTTTTTCGGAGATGGGGGCGACGCCCTGTCAGCAAAATTAGATAGCCCCCAGGGGGTTGCGGTGGATGTCGCGGGAAATATCTTTATTGCCGATACAAACAACCACAGGGTCAGAAAGGTCACGGCGTCCACGAACATCATCAATACGTTAGCCGGCACCACCGCCGGTTATTCTGGCGATGGAGGGACTGCCACGGCGGCGAATCTCAGCAGCCCTCAAGGTGTTTCCGTGGATGGGGCGGGAAACATCTACATTGCCGACACGGGGAACCACCGTTTGCGGATTGTGAATCACGACACCACACCTATCATCAGCACCCTGGCCGGCACCGGGACGAGCGGCTATAGCGGAGACAATCAGCCGGCCGTGCAGGCAAAGCTCAGATCCCCCAGAGGCGTCGCCCTGGGGCTGACGAAAGGCGGCGGCCGCATCTTCATCAGCGATACCGTCAACAACCGGGTAAGGGTGTTATTCCTGAAGACGGAACCGCAGGTGTACGGACCGTAAAAGATGGTGAGGGGTAAAGGGTAGAGGGTAGAGGAGCATAGGCGCTAACTTAAGGTCATTTATCCCTCCCCCTGCGACGGGGGGAGCAACTGTGTTCCCAGAACCTCATAAACCTCCATTTCGCTTTCCTGCGCCCCCAGGGAACGGACTCCCAGGAAACGGGTGCGGACAAACCGTCCTACTTCCCGTTGAGTGGCTTTACTGATCAGGATCGAATTGGGCTTTTCCCGGGCGATATCCTGAAGACGGAAGGTGTCATTGACCACATCTCCAATGACCGTGTATTCCATTTTTCTGTCGAATCCGATGTTCCCGACGACGGCCTCGCCCGTATGAATGCTGATCCCGATGTTCAGCGTAATTCCGTAGCGTTGACGCGCGAAATTATCGACGGGAGCGAGGTCTTTCAACATATCGATGGCTGCCAGAGTGGCATCGAGGGCGGGATTTTCCCTGGCCGCGGGGGCGCCGAAAATTGCCAGGAAGCCGTCGCCAAGATATTTATCCAGAATACCTCCGTGACCCAGGATGGCATTGCCCATAGCCAGGAAAAAATGATTCAGGATCGAGACAACGTCCTCCGCCGGGAGGGTCTTGGACATACGGGAATAGCCGCGAATATCGGCGTTCAGCAGGGTCAGCAGCCGCTTTTCCCCGAGGGGAATCGCGTCTCGTTCACCAAGCTTGAGGATTTCGTTAACCACCTCTGCGGGCACATACTTTTGAAAGATATTCCTGATGAACCGTTCCTTCTTGGCCATTTCCTGAGATTTTGCATAAAGTCTTGAATTGTCGAGTGCTATTCCCATAGATGAGGCCACGGACTTGAGAAGTTTCAGCTCACTCTGCCGGAATATTTCCCGCAGGTTAAAGGACACAAGCCCCAGCCACCCAAAAGAGGTCTCGCTGCTCGCTATCCGAACCGCGAGAAACCGAAACGAGTCGTTGAATAGTTTCTCATAGACGGGATTCTGACGGGAGTCGTTGACAATAAAATAATCTTCCCGCAGCGATGATGATTCTTTGGGTATGACCCTGATAAGGGAGTTGATAAAGATCTCAGGATTAATCGACAAGGGGAGGGACTTTTCGTTAACAAGGAAGGCATTGTACTCCTTTTGATCCGGCAGAATGGCAAAGGAAATGTCGGACCGCATGATTTCCAGAATTTCCCGGACAAGTTTCCTGAGCATGGAGCCTGAAAAGGCAAGCGCCTTCACCTGAGCAGAGATATGGGAATAGAGATGCAGATCCTCCATCTGCTGGATCAGCTCTTCAGCCATCTTCTCCGATTCCCTCTGACTCTGTGTCCGCTCAACAAGCAGCCGTTGCAGACTGACCAGAAAGTCCTCCACGCGCCGAAGATCTTCCCTACGTTCCGATTCCTCGCTGATCCTGAGGTCGTCACGACAATATCCCACCAGGGCCAACGGGACTTCTGCTTCGTCCGGCAGGGGAACGCCATAGAGGCTTATGCCCTCTTCGGTCACTTCATACTGAAACCCTGCCTGTTCGATGACCCGCAGAGATAATGCCCCGATGCGGTCGGAAAAATCCGGCATCGTTTTCTCATTGCAGGAAGAAAAAACGCGGCCCTCCCGCTCCCAGATTTCGAACACCCAGGGACTGACGCCCGAAAAACAGGAAAAACAATCTGCAAAGACGCGAAAATTAATAGTCATTTTTTGACCCCGCAATATTGATGCATTTCAGAAGCCGGGCAGGGCCGATAAGGATGCGGCCGCGTTTCTTACGATGACATTACGTCTCGCATATCCTATATATACGAATTCTTGTTAAAGTCAACTTCTGCAAGGATATTCATTGACATGAGGAAGTGTATAGGCTAAAAGTCACCTATGCGGAAAGTCGCGACGACATATCCGATAGGCATCGACCTGAATGACGGGTGCCTTACGGCTGCCCAGTTCCGGAAGGGCCGCCATGGTTCTCGGGTGCGTGGGCTGTTATGCCGGCCGCTCCTTGCGGCGGTCGGAGCAGAGGCCGGGGAAGATGACGCGCTTGTCGACGCCCTGAAGGCGATCCGCTCCTGTGGTCTCTTCACGGGGCGTCGTGTGATCCTCAATCTGCCTCTCCCGGAAGTGTCGTTCTTTCCCGTTCACTTTCCCATTAACCCCCAGGAAGACCCCGAGGAGGGCATCCTACGCGAGTCCTCGAAATTCCTCTCCTACCCTCTGGAGGAGGCCACGATCGATTATCCTTCTCTCTTTCAAATCCAGGAGACCTGCCATGCCACCGTCGTAGCCGCCCGCCGGCCGGTCATTGACCGCTGGCTCGGCATCCTGCGGCGGGCGGGATTTACGGCCGAGGTCATGGATTTCTATATGGCTTCTCTTATCCGGCTCCACCAGAGGCTGTTTGCGCCCACGGATCGGGCCGACATTCTTTGCCATCTCGGACGCACGTGTATTATGCTGGCCGTGCTCACCGGCGAAGGAATCCTCTACATATCGGAAATTTCCTGGGGGATCAAGTCTCTGCGGGATAAGATCGAGACCAATCTGGCGCTGCCGGCTGGCGGCCCGGAGTCGGCAACGCTGCTTTCGGCCTATGGTCTGGGATACAGGGAGGGGGGGAATATTCCGGAAAATTTGACCAACGACGGAGGGCGAGACGACGAAGTTAGAAGCATTTACCGAGCCATCTTCCAGATCATATCGCCCGCTCTCAATGAGCTGGCCTATGAATGCCACAATACGATGGGTTATGTACGTTCCGTCCGCGAAAATTTGGCCTTTGGCACGGTCTACCTGTACGGCCTGGCCGGCATGATCTACCATCTTGACCGCTACCTGGAAGAGCAGATGGACATCCCGGTTAAACTGGTGGATCTTAAAGCCCATCTGGATTTTACCGGCAGTAAGCGCCCTGTCGTGCTGTCCGGGGAAATTTCCCCGGCGCCCGTTCTTGGTCTGGCTATGCGAGAGTTACCATGGCTATGAGAGACATCAACCTTGTCCCTGCGGAAGTGCTGAAGCGGCGTTATCTGATCCGCCATGTGCTCCTGTGGTCAAGCATCCTGGTTGCGGTGGTTGTCCTCCTGATGGGCGTCTACGTACATCAGTCCCGTGTTCTTTACCGGGAAACCCTGAACCGGCAGGAGGTGAATAAAGACCTGAAGGCAGAGCTGGTGAGGACAACCGGCGACATCTGGAAGGTGCAGAATGCATTGAACCTTGCCCTCCGGGAACGGGTGCAGTTAGAAGCATTGATCAAACACCGGCTCTCGCACTCCTCGGTTCTCGCGAAACTGGCCGAAATCATGAATGACCAGACCTGGCTTCAGCAGTTTGCCTTCGATACCGGCATGGACGGCAGGTTCCATCTGAAACTTATGGGATTTTCGTCTTCCCATGCAACCATCGGAACGTTTATCCAGCGGCTTTCCGGGGAGCCGATGTTCCGGCTGGTGGTATTGAAATCCGCGCAGGAATCGGAGGACAAGCCTTCAGGGTCCGCTCCTGTGCAGTTTCAGATCGAATGCGATATTGCGGGGGACCTGCCTTGAGAAGCAGACTGATCATAAACCTGGACAGCGCCGGTATGGCCATTATCTTATTATTCGCCATCGGCGGCCTCCTCTGGATTGGGGGTAACAGCGTCATCCATAAGCGCCAGTTATTGCAGGAAAAAGACCGGGCGTCCCGGGAATTGCAAGACCTGAGGCTGGCGCAAAGGAATCTGCATGCCCTCCAGACGGCGCTCAGCCAGGTTCAGGGTGAAATGGCCGGCCTGTACAACCGGATTCCGCCTCAGGTGAGGATGGGCGTCCTGGTCAGGGAGTTGCATGACCGTATGAAGGAACGGCAGATCATCCTGGTGAACCTTCAGCCCCAGACAGCCGTTCCTGAGGAGTTGTACACGAAAGTCCCCATCCGGCTTGTCTTTCAGGGCAGTTTTCTGCAAATTTATCGTTTCTTCTACGACCTGCAAGCTATGGACCAGTTAATGGTGCCGGAAAAAATCACCATCACCGGTTCAGATTCGTCACGGGGGAACTGCCAGGTCGAACTGATGTTGCTGGCCTTTGAACGCAAAACCGCAAAGGCGGGAGGTTAGCGACTGATGCCTATGGAAAACAGAGAACGCGCCAAACTCTTTATTGTCATCGGCTTGGCGGTAATCTTTATCCTGGTGGGATATTTCCGATTCTTCCACGGCAAGGGCGTCTCCCCGGTTCAGCCTAACGTCGTGGCAGGAACTGCCGGTCCGATCGCTGTTCCTGCTATTGATCTCAAGGGTGTCCGGCCAGCCGCAGGGTTGCCGGAAAATGTGTCGGCGCTGCACGCTCCGCTCCGCAACATCTTTGCCCCCGCCGGGAATACGTCCGTCCCCGAAAGCGCGCATGGGGAGGCTGTCGGAGCGCCCCAGAAACTGCTGCCGGCGTTGCAACTGACGGGCATAATTATCGGCGGTAAGAGACCCCTGGCCATCATCAATGGCCGGTTCCTGCGGCAAGGGGAAGCGATCGAAGGCTTTCAGGTCCTTTCCATTGCCCGGAATCAGGTGATCCTTAGCGCGGATGGACGGAAAGTGGTGCTGAATGTTCTGGACGGCAAGGTGAAGTGAAGAGGGGGATTTTGAGGATCCGGTAAACGTTTTACAAGGAGAAGGCAGCATATGATCAGGTATTTCATGAAGCGCAGGAAGGATCGTTTTCGGCTGGCAGTGCCGCTCGCAATCTGCTTCACACTGTGCTGGCTTACGGGGGTGCTGGGAGAGAGCGCTGTGAAAAAGCCGCTTCCCCCTCCGGAAACGCCAACGCTGCGGAGCTACAGTTTTCAGGATATCGACATTCGCCAGGCCCTGTCTGCCCTGGCGCAGGACCAGGAAATCAACATGATCATGTCCCCTGAAGTGGCCGGCAAGATCAGCATCCACCTCAATCAGGTCACGCTCGAAGAAGCCGTTCGTTCTATCGCCATGGCTGGCGGCTTCACCTTCACGAAGCAGGATGACGGCTACTATATCTACAAGCCCAAGCAGGTACAGGACCCCCAATCGGAAAAGCTGCAGATCCGGGTATTCCGGCTGAATTTTGCCGCCGTCGACAAAGTTCAGGAAATCCTCTCGGCCATTCCGGGGATGCGGACCATCCGTCTTCATGAACCCACCAAAACGGTCATCGTGGAGGATACGCCGGAGAACATCGCGAAGGTTGAGAAGATCATCCAGAGCTGGGATGTGGCGCCCCGCCAGGTGCTCATCGAGGCCCGGATCATGCAGGTCAACCTGACGGACGACATGTCGATGGGGGTGGATTGGCAGAAGGTTTTTGGCGATTTGACTTACGGCACGACGGGCTTTGTGTCCGGAGGGCCCGGCCTGACGGCTAACCTGCTTACCGCCGCAGGAACAAGGGATCAGTTCACCGCTGCTCTTAACGCTCTGCAGACCAAAACACGGGTTAACACCTTATCCACGCCCAAGATCCTGGCACTCCACGGTAAGCCTTCGCGGGTTCAGGTCGGCGGCCGTCAGGGCTACAAGACCAATACCTTTACGGGGACGATAACAACGGAAAGCATCTCTTTTTTGGATACGGGTACCATCCTTGACATTACTCCCTATATCGATGATAACGGCAACGTCCTACTCGAAGTGAAACCCCAGATCAATTCCGTCACTTTCGACTCAGCAGGAACTCCTAACCAGAAAACCACCACGGTCAGCACCTCGATGCTGGCGAAAAACGGCCAAACCGTTTTCATCGGCGGTCTCATTGAGGAGACCAAGACGGGAACTCGGAACGCAGTTCCCTGTATAGGAAACATCCCCGGGCTGGGACTCCTCTTTGGTCAGTTGAGAGAGGGCATCGGAAAATCCGAGCTGATCGTCCTGATCACCCCCCAGATCATCGATCTGAAATCGATAAGTAACGAGGCAGCTGAAAAGACGAACAAAATGGAGGATGCCCTGAAAAAAGAACCCCTGCCCGTCATACAAAGGCTACTGGAAAACTTTCCCTGAATGGTTATTGAAGGGAAGTGAGGTCGGCACTGTTTTAATGTATGCAAGAGGAGAGACAAACATGTTGAGAAAACTAAAGAACTTTCCCGGGATGTTAATGCCGGCGCTGATCATAGCATTCCCTCTTTTACTCCTCGGATGCGGCGGTTCCGGTCCCATAACGAACAACTCCACGCCGGCCACCGGCGGGACCGGCACGGTCACCGGATCGATAAGCTTATCACTGACAAAACTCTCCGATAACAGTCCGACAACATCCATATCTGCAGACAGTCCTGCCAAGCTGACAGCTACTGCAGAAGACAGCTCCGGACGCCGCATTGTGTTAAAAGTAATGTCATTTTCCACAACATCCGATCTAATATTCGAACCTGCTTCAGTTACCGCCCTTACTGATTCAAATGGAACCGCATCAATAATAGTTAAAGCGGGTAAGACGACAGGCGCCACAACGATAAAGGCAGAAATAACCGATTATTCCGGAACTGCTGTTTCGGGAACTATCAGCCTGTCCGTTACCGGGAGCGGTACGGTCACAGAATCAATATTCTTATCCCTCGCAAAACTCTCCGATGACAGCGCGACAACATCCGTATCAGTAGACAGTCCTGCCAAGCTTACAGTCACCGCGAAAGACAGCTCCGGACGGCCTATTTCGTTTCAAGTAATGTCCTTTTCCACAACCTCCGATCTATCATTCGACCCTGCTTCCGGTACCGCGCTCACCGATGCCAATGGCACAGCCTCCATAACCGTTAAAGCGGGGAACCAGACAGGCGCCACAACGATCAGGGCAATAATAACTGATATTTTTGGAGCGGCTGTTTCGGGAACTAAAGGCATTTCCATAGCGCCCCCGAATCTCAGTTTGAGCGATTTGACTATTAATCCCGCTGCACTTTCGGCGGGAGGCAGTGCGGGAGTAAGCGTGAGCGTGAATGACGGTTCCGGGAATCCCTTTACGACCCCCTTGCCTGTTTCCTTCACGTCTGATGGCGTTAAGGCAGGCAAGGCCACCATTACCCCGCAAGTTTCTACGGTCAACGGCGTCGCCTCGGCTACCTACCGGGATATTAATTATGGCGCCGTGGATACGATTACCGCAACACTATCCATCGGAGGGAGTACGTTCGTAAAAACAGGAACGATCACGGTCAACCCGGCAGCGGCTGGAGCGATTTACTTTGTCTCCGCGACACCTGCCAATATTTCTCTCAAGGGTACCGGGGGGGCAGGCAGAAGTGAAACATCCGTGGTTGTTTTTAAAGTGCTTGATACAAACGGCAATCCAATTAAAAAGAAAGTAAATTTTTCGTTAGATACGGCCGTTGGCGGGCTCACTTTGACAACCAACAGCGCCGATTCCGATTCCCTTACGGGTCTGGTGCAAACGATCGTAAATGCTGGCACGGCAAACACACCGGTACGCATTTCGGCCAACATCAACGGCACAGCAATAACCACTACTTCTGACAATCTTGTCGTTTCCACTGGCATCCCCGACCAGGATTCCTTTTCCCTGGCGGCATCCATTCTGAATATCGAAGGCTGGAGTGTTGACGGGACTACTTCCAACATTACGGTGCGCTTGGCCGATCATTTTCATAATCCCGTACCCGATGGAACGGCTGTTAAGTTCACGACGTCGGGGGGATCAATTGAACCCTCATGCACTACGACAAAAGGCGCCTGCACGGTTCAATTTACCAGCCAGGCGCCACGACCTCCAAATGGACGCGCCGTTGTGTTGGCCGATGCGCTGGGCGAGGAAAGCTTCACTGATCTGAACGGCAACGGACAATATGATCCTGGTATTGATACCTTTAAAGATATGCCCGAGCCTTTCTTGGATGCCAATGAAAGTTGCCCCAATGGCGTAAGGGACCCCGATTGCGTAAGGGACGTCAATGAAGAGTTCATTGACACTAATGCCGATGGCTCATACAGTACCGGCGATGGCATCTTTAATGGTATTTTAAGAAATCCTTCCATAATCGGGCTAAAGACGATACATGTGAGGGGTTCCTTGACGATCGTGCTCTCCGGCAGTAGTGCCAACATCACTATCAACAGAGGGAATCCGATCAGCCTTGATCATTGTACCGATGGAGTATCATTTAATAACGCTCCGAGGAAGCTTGATGTTAATGTAACAGATGTCAATGGCAACGTGATGCCCGCGGGTACAACTATTTCGTTTACAACTTCAAATGGCACGATTCTCACCACCCCCACGAGCTATACGGTACCCAGTACATCAACATTGCCTCCAACTTATACATTGATAATGCAAAGTGATGCCAGCCAGGATACACCCCCATTGCTTACTTGTTCTAATGCACAATCAAATGGAATTTTCACCGTTACGGTAACAACGCCGAACAATCTTACGACCTATGGAACTATTACCGTTGCTGACTGAAAAGCCCATGTTCCTGAACGTATTTATTTTGGCCTGCGAAAATGATCCATGGGGTGTCTTTGGTAAAGTAGGTAAGTTAGAATTATAGTTGTTGATTTTTTGAGAAATTATAGGTAAAGGGGCACCATTATTAGCTGTACTGGAGGTTTACAGTGAGCGATGTTTCCGCCGCTACCATAAATTTTGGAGGCCATTTCCACGGCAGCCTGATCGACATGATTTTAGATGCAGGCGCTATAGTGCAATTTGTTTTATTGTTCCTTCTTTTCTTTTCCGTCCTTTCCTGGGCGATTATTTTCATGAAATACCGGGTGATAAGAAAAGCGAGGAGAGAAAACTTCTCTTTTTTAGAAGTTTATATGAAAAGCACAAAACTTTCCGAGGTGTTTACAGCATCAAAAAAATTTTCCTATTCCCCTGTTGCGGAGGTATTCAGGACAGGATATACAGAACAGATAAGCCTGAACAAGTTTATGAAGGATTCCCCGGTAACGCCTGAGGGATCTGCTGTTTCAGCTTTGGAGATGAAGGGTGTCGATAATGTCGAACGCGCCTTAAATCGCGCCTGTAGCGCCGAGCTGACCAAGTTGGAGAGCACTCTTGGTTTTCTGGCAACAACGGGGAGCGTCTCTCCCTTTATAGGTCTGTTCGGCACTGTCTGGGGCATCATGGACACCTTCAGGGGCATAGGAGCGAAGGGCTCCGCCACCCTTGCCGTGGTGGCGCCAGGTATATCGGAGGCGCTGGTTGCTACGGCGGCAGGTCTTGCTGCTGCCATACCGGCAGTCGTTTTCTATAACTATTTTCAGAACAGCATCAAGACTATGGCCATAGAGATGGATAGCTTTGCTTCAGAGTTTTTGAATATTGTAGAGCGCCATTATGTGAGACGTTGAGCTGCCATGTATTTCAAAAGAAGGCGCACCTTTATTGAAGACAAATCCTTTAAGGATATCAATGTAACGCCGCTCGTGGACGTGGTTCTGGTGCTCCTGATAATTTTTATGGTGGCGGCGCCGATGCTCCAGATGGGGATTGATGTAAATCTCCCTCGTGTAAAGTCAAAGAGCGTCGATGTTACGGAAGAAAAGCTGGTTCTGACCGTAAACGGCGCCCGGGAGTTGTTTCTGAATAAGAACAAAGTTCCCCTTTACGACCTGCAATCAAAGCTTGAAAACATCTTTGCCAGCAGGATTGACAGGGACCTTTTCCTGCGGGCGGACCGGAGCGTTCCTTATGGTTTTGTGGTGGAGGTGATGGCCGAAGTCAGGAAGGCGGGGGTTGATAAGCTCGGCATGATCACCGAACCGCCGGAGGATGCAAGATGATACATCAGGAATGGGGCACGGGCGGTTACGATGGGAACGGCCGCCTTAATGGCATGATTATTCTGTCGTTTCTGGCCCATCTCCTGATCCTGCTCGTGCTCATTTTATCACCATCGCAATCCCCACCGAGGTGGACTTTTGGCCCCGTATATTCTGTTCAATTAGTAAGTCTGCCGACAAGTTTACCGGAAAAAAATGATAGTGTTGCTTCGCTAAGAGAGATCATGGACAGCGCTCCTTCGGATCGTTACATCATTAGGAAAGAGTTCGTTAATACCCTCACTTCCGCTCCTATCGTTTCCATAGGAACCAGAAAAAAATCCGCAGGCGGTATGGAAAAGGTTCTCGATGCGGTCAGAAAGAATGTTCAGACGGCTGCTAATCAACCGATCCCCGGCGCTGTGCCTCAGGGTATGGAGCGGATAACGCCTCCAGCTCCGGGGGGAGCGTTGCCTTCGGCAAAACAAGGCGATGCGGAGGTAAATGCGCAGATGCGGACCTATTATGCACTGATCTGGTCAAAGATAAGGGGATTATGGACTCTTCCACGTGGGATATTTCCGGAGAACATCGAAGTCGTCATACATGCCCAAATCCTGAAAGATGGAACCGTCACCGGGGTAGATTTCGAAAAACGTTCCGGCAACAGCTATTTTGACGCAACGGCACTCCGCACGGTGAAAAAAGCAAGTCCGCTGCCGCCCCTTCCCGAGGGATTTAGGGACAGCTATCTCGAAGTTGGCATACGATTTCCTTCGTCAGAATTCCGATGAAAAATTGTTATGTAAGAGGACCTATGCGAATTTTCCCGAGGTCAGTATTATTTCTTCTATTGTTTATCTTCTGGTGCGATTATGACGCCTGGGGCAGGGTTTACTTAGACATCGATTCTCCCACTTTCAAGCCATTTCTCATAGCTGTCCCTGATTTTCAGGCATTTTCCGGGAATAGAGAACAAAAGGATAATTCACCGGCTTCCATGTCCGGCAGCTTGTCAGACTACCTGATGATGACGGGATTCTTCAATGTTATAAGCAGGAATGCCTATCTTGAGGATCAGAAGCCGGCGCCGGAAGGGGCTAACGAAGCTATCCGTTTTGCCGATTGGATGGCGATCGGGGCGGAATATCTTGTGAAAGGAAAATTCCAATACCGGGGCAAAGAGCTTACTCTGGAATGCCGCCTTTACGACGCGGTCAGGTCGGAGTTAGTTGTCGGGAAGAAATATGCGGGCAACGCTTCGGAAAGGAAGAAGATGATCCGTAAATTCGCCGGAGAGGTTCTTTCTGCCCTGACGGGAGTTGGGGGGATATTTTCCACCCGTGTTACCTTCGTCGAGAAGAAAGGAAAAACATGGGGCATATTTTCGATTGGCTTTGATGGCGATGTTTCTGACCTGTTAAGGCATAAGGAAGGGAATACCGTACTCATGTCTCCCCGTTGGTCGCCTGACGGCCGCTATATTTCATATACTTCCTTCGAGGAAGGGAATCCCGACTTCTATATCAAGGATATGGTAAACTCAAAGGTCACCCCAATCGCCTCTTTTCAAGGGATAAACCTGTCCGGCGGCTGGTCTCCCAAAAGTGATAAGGTGCTTTTAACTTTAAGTAGGGACGGCAATGAAGAGATTTACGTTCTGGACTTTGCCAATAAGTTGCTCCAGCGATTGACAAATAATTTTGCCATCGACGTATCTCCCGCCTGGTCGCCTGACGGCAGCAAGATCGCTTTCGTGTCAAATCGCTCAGGAACTCCTCAAATATATATCATGGACGCAGATGGAAATAATGTGAGAAGACTTACTTACGACGGAAACTACAATACATCTCCTTCCTGGTCGCCTCAGTCTCAGGACGACAGAATCGTCTTTGAGAGTAGAACAGCCGGTAACTTCCAAATATTCACCATAGGATTGGACGGCAACAATTTAAAGCAGATGACATTCGAAAAAGGCAGCAGCGAATCTCCCTCTTGGTCTCCCGATGGCAGGTATATAGCCTTTATACAAAATAACGGTGTAAAGAATAAAATCTATGTCATGAACGCAACCGGCTCAAACGTCAGGTTATTATACGAGGGTAGCGGAGATTGTTCTTTTACGAGCTGGTCTCCGCTTATTAAGTTAGAATGACAGGACATTTTCCCCCGCGCCGGCGAAATATTATCAGGCAATTATCACGGTCAAAATTATTTTTTGGCTTTTGATGTTGCATATGAAGGCAACTTGATTTATACAGTTAAAGATGAAATTTGCTGAAGAAAGGAGAATAACAATGAAAAGAAAATGGGGATTAGCATTGTTGGCGCTTTTAGTGGCGGTTGTCTTTGTTTCCGGTTGTGCCAAGAAACCAGTTCTTCAAGAACCAGTTTCTCAAGAACCGGTTCTTCAAGAAGAGAAGGCCGGAGCTAAGGAACCAGCTACTGTGCAACAGCAGGCGGGAGACGTAATGCCTCCGGGGGAGGCAAAGCCGGCGGAAGAGGCTGCCGAAAGCAGGGAATTGAAAGAGACGGTAAAAGAAGGCGCTGAGAGTGCGTCGAAACCAGCGGAAACGGCGGAGGCAAAGACTGCGGAGGCAAAGACTGGGGAAACAGTTGCGAAAAAGAAAGAAGTGGCCGCCGCGCCGGCAAAGGATTTGTATGAATTTGCCGATATTCATTTCGACTTCGATAAATTCAATCTCAGGGAAGAAGACCGGGCAATCCTTAAGAAACATGCCGATTGGTTAAACGGAAATAAGGATGTGACGATCAGTGTCGAGGGCCATTGTGATGAAAGAGGCACCGCGGAGTATAACCTGGCGCTGGGTGAAAGACGCGCTAATGCAGCGGCGAAATTTCTCATTGACCTTGGCATCGATGCGAAGAGAATAAAGACAATAAGTTATGGTAAGGAACTTCCCCTGAATCCGGGACATAACGAAGAGGCTTGGGCAATGAACAGAAGGGCGCATTTTGTTGCTTCCGCTAAAAAATAGTTTAAAGAGGTAGCGCCTTTGAAAAAAAATATTCCCCTGCCATTACTGTTGATGACAGCCTTTATAGGTTGCGCAACCGCTAGTGACATACAAAGGGCCCGAAGCGAGATTGATCAGAAAATGATCGTCGAGGTTGGCGGTAAGATTGCGCCGATGGAAAAGAAGGTCGCCGTGGCGGAGGAGAAGGTGGCAGCGCTGAAAACGGAAAGCGCTGCCATCCTTGGCGATGTGGCAAAAAACAGTGAAGCAGTTGCGGCTATACGCAGGAGTATGGCGGAGACCGGCGCCGACATCGCCGACATCCGGGATAATTTGCAGCAGTTAAGAGGCCAGTTAGACCTTTTACGTAAAGATCTTGCCTCTGCCGCGACGCGCGCCAACCGTAAGGATGAGGAATACAAAGAAATTAGAGACAAACTGAACAGCGCCGTATTTAAGATTAATTTCATAGAAAATTTTTTGGGTATCGGTGGAAGGGAAGACCAGCCTGAAGCAGCGGAGAAAGGCGAAAAACTCAGGGAAACGTCGAAAGGTAAATCTGATAAGGAGTCGGCCTATGTTGCTGCCTATGAACTCTTCAAGGATGGAAAATTCGACAAGGCGAGGGAAGCGTTCCTGAATTTCCTGAAACAGTATCCCGATACGGAGTATTCGGACAATGCCCAGTTCTGGATTGCAGAGTGCTTTTATTTCGAAAAAAAATACGAAAATGCCATCCTGGAATATGAAAAGGTGGCCAAAAATTATCCTGATGGAGATAGGGTGCCTCATGCTCTTTTGAAGCAGGGAATATCATTTTTAAACCTGGGGGACAAGGCGAGCGCCAAACTTATTCTGCAGCGGGTTATAAGTGATTATCCCAACACAAATCAGGCGAGAACTGCTAAGGCACAATTGCTTACCATAAAATAGAACTTGGGGTAACTACTCAGGTTATTAGGTTCACGGTTCACGGCTCACAACGGTACACTTTTCGAGTCAATTCGCGTGCCAGTTGCCAAGCCTCAATGTCTTCAAAACGTTCAATTTTCATCGCTCTCTAACCTCGAACCGTGAACCCTGGAACTGTGAACCTGAATAGTTACTTCCTATCCATGATTATAGCTCTGACGTCCACGGGGATGGGCAGATCAAACAGAGCATTATCCCCTTCTTTGCTGAACTCCATATCGGAATAACGAACGATTATCGTGGAATTTTTTCCAGGTGATAAAATGGTTATTTGTTGGGGTAAGTCGATGTTTTCCACCATGCAATAGTCATCGTAATATACGGTATGGAGAATTTTGCCATCGGAGGCGAGGATCACAATTTCTTTTAGTCGGCCATTATTCCTGTCCATCGATAGTGTCAGGACTTTTTGATCATCCGAGAAGAAGTCTGCTCGGAGCTTCTCTCCTTCCACAGATTCCTTCCATCTGAGTTTTACGTCGGGTATCGGGGGAATGCCCATCATGATGGATAGCGCGTCGGCCGGGGACAGGTTTACGGGGAAAAAAAGACCAAAGTTTTCCCTCGATGGCCGGCCAAGATAAAATTCATTTTTCCCCGGTAGAAATACCTTCAAGGTGTCGTTGTTCATGGAAAGGAAAAGATCCGGAGGGCCGAAGAAAGGGATGGATTCGATCCTCATGAGAGACGGGCGCTTTAGCATCATTGCGACCTTTATGGGGTATTTTTTACCGTCGTTGATTTCAATGCGGGCGATGGCCTTGAAAGTGTCTTTGATATGGTGCGCTTTAATAAATTTTTCCAAGGTGTCACGGGCCGATAAATCGTAATCGGTTCCTTTGGGAAGAGAGGTCGCTACCGGGGCGCAGCCGAAAAGCAGAAAAAAAATGCCTGGAATAAATTTGATTAACCTGTTTTTCACTGATGCCATTCAATCCGACTATTTTTGATTTTTTATGTGTTCATCATTCTCTGGTTTTTATTATGAGCTGGTCTATCTTTTGTTGGACCGCTTTGTTTCCGTGGTTCAGTTGCATGGCCTTTCTGTATGTCTCGACAGCCTCTGCGATCCGACCGGATTTCGTGTAGGCGTCACCAAGATGTTCAGTGATGGTAGCATCGCCGGGGAGAACCGCCGCCGCTTCTTTCAGGTGCTTTATAGCCTGTTCTATCTTGTTTTGCCGGAAGTAGAGCCATCCCAGGCTGTCAAGCATATATCCGTTCCCCGGCCTAAGTTCCAGGGCCTGTTTTATTAAAGCTTCCGCTTCTTCTAAATTGACCCCTTTGTCTGCGAAAGTGTATCCGATAAAATTCATGGCATCAGCGTTATCGCTGTCCAGTTGGATTACCATTCTCATCTCCCGAATACTTTCATCAAAACGTCCTGTTTTTTCGTAAAGCACGCCGAGACTGTAATGCAACTGGGCGCTTTGGGAAACCTGCAGACCTGTTTTTAATATTTCTTCCGCTTTCAAGAGTTCCTTCTTTTCCTCATAGAGAGAGGAAAGGATGATATAGAAATCCGGTGTATCCTTTCTGGTTTGAATAGCTGAAAGTAGATTGTCGATTGCTTCAGTAAGCCTGCCGCTGTTTTTCATAATTATGCTTATGCTCACACGGGCATTTGGATAAAACTCAGACTCACCGGGTATCTTGTTCAGTTCCGCTATTGCCTCTAAGTAGTCTTTTTTCTCTTCATAAGCCGAACCAAGCAGATACCTTAGCCTGTAATCGTCAGGATAGGATTTCAGCAGCGCCGTGAAGATTTGTATCGCCTTATCGTATTGATTTTTTTCCAGATAGAAAAGGCCCAGGGTATAGTTGACTTCGCGGTTTCCCCTGTTCCATTCGAGAGTTTCCTTCAGTTCCCTTTCTGCTTCTTCCGGTCTTTTAATTTTTAACAGGAGATTGGCAAGTTTCAGCCTTACATTGACGCTGTGATGATTTAGCTTGATGTAGTTGCGGTATGTTTCTAAGGCGAGGGCGTTCCTCTCCTGTTTTTCATAGATGCCGGCGAGTTCAATGATTGCCTGTTCAAAAATGGGTCTTATGGCGATGGCGCTTTTATATTTTTCTTCGGCTTCGCCATATTGTTTCATTTCAGTCAATGTCCTGGCTGCATAGTAGTTTCCCATAATGTTGTCAGGATCAATGGCAAGGAGCGCCCTGAAAGAAGCAAGAGCCTTTTCGTAGTTCCTGGCGTCCACGTGAAGAATACCTGCATAGAGGCGGGAAGCAATATTCTGCGGATCCATTTCGCTTGCTATATCGTATTCTCGGAGGGCTTTTTGATTATCCCTTGTGTTCATGTACAAACCGGCCAGCAGGAGGTGGGTGTCCACATCACTGCCGTTTTCGGCAAGCGACTTTTCACACAGAGAAATGGCTTTCTGATGGTAGCCCTTTTCACTGTAAAGGGCGGCGAGTTCCGTTGCTAAAAAGCCCGATTTAGAATCAAAACTCAGGGCTTTTTCCAGCTATGCGATGGCGTCATCGAGATTTCCGTTGAGGGCAAGGTGCACACCCAAGGAGTAGTGATAGGCGGCATTTAAGGGGTCGGAGACAACTTGTATCGCCACGTCTTTTTCTCTTTCCGGAGGTGGCACACATCCACAGAAAAAAAAGAACAGAATAATAAACAGATATTTTTTCCTAAGAGGATTTTTCATAAAATCTCTTTTATTCCTTACTGTTAATGTTTTCTGATTCACCGATTGTATTCACCATTTCCGTAAGAGGTACAACAGTGATGCCCATTGATTTGATAATAGGGACGGCTTTCCTTAGCGCCTTGACGGTTTCCGGATAGGGATGCCCGATTATAACAGCGGTGCCCCTATCGTGTTTTTCCAAGTAGCCGACAAAATTTTTGAAAATTATCTCCTCATCCTGATCATTATCGATAAATAATTTTCTGGAAGCGTACCTTATCTTCGTTTTTTTCGCCACCCTTTCCGCCCGCGAATCGGGCGTGGTGCGACTATCAATAAAGAAGAGCCCTCTTTCTTTCAATTCCTGGAGGACGATATTAAGTTTTTCCTCATCCTCCATGAAGGCCGAACCCATGTGGTTATTAACCCCCACGACATAGGGGACGGCATTAAGGTCTTTTTCCAGATGCTGCCTGATCTCTGAATCTTGCATCCACCTGAAAAGCGCCCCCGTACCCGGGTTTTTGTTCGAGTCGTGCGGTTCCATGGGAAGATGAAGCAGTATCTCCCGCTCAGCACCGTGGATTATTTCTGCGGCATCTACAGAGCGGGGGCAGTGGGGCAGAATAGCGAAGGCGATAGGAGCATCAATCTTCAGTAATTCCTTAAGAGACGAAAGGTTATAGCCGATGTCATCAATTATAACCGATATTTTCCCCCCCGTCCTGTCTTTGGGGGGCACGACCTGTTCCGGCGCCTTTGCGGTAAAGGATCCATCCTGATAAGAGGTGCCCTCTTCCTTTTCCTTAAGAGGGCTTCTCCCAATTTCTTTGGAAGGGCCGAAAAATATATAATATGCCGTAATCAGAGTAACTATTACAACGATGAAAACAGTCAGTCCCTTGATAAATTTCATGCCTTCCGTATTTGATAAAACGCAACGAGGAGATAGGTCTTGGACTTTTTACGGCGCTGTCAGGATTTTATAGTTTTTTTGAATATATCCCAACTCTTTAAGATATCGATAGCGCTTTTTAACTGATTATCCCGCACCAATTCTTCCGGTTCATCGTCTTCCTTTTCCTTTAGCTGTTCTTCATTATTTTTGGACTCGTTTTCTTTCGGGGATAGCATATGTCCCTTAAGATCACGCTCCCTTATCCCTGCTTCCGGGGACGTTTTGGTTTCTGCCGGCGCCACATATTTAACTATGATGTCAGGTGTGATGCCTTCCGCCTGGATCGAACGGCCTTTAGGAGTGTAGTATTTTGCCGTGGTTAATTTCAGGGCGGAGCCGCCTTCCAGAGGGATTATGGTCTGTACGGAACCTTTGCCAAAGGTCCGGGTCCCCACAATCAAGGCCCGCCCGGTGTCCTGAAGGGCGCCGGACACTATTTCCGCAGCGCTGGCCGTTCCTTGATTGACAAGAACAACAATCGGACAGGCAGGTTCGTCACCGTCTTTCCTGGCGACAGCTTTGCTTTCCATGCCTTTAGTTCTTCCCCTGGTGGAAACTATTTCCCCTGATTTCATAAAAACATCAGATACTTCGATGGCCTGGGTCAGCAGGCCTCCGGGGTTGTTCCGCATATCAAGGACGAGCCCTTTTAAGGGGTTGGTTTTTTCCACGAGCTCATGAAGCGTTTTTTTCAGGTCTTCCGTAGTTCTTTCCTGGAAAGCCGCTAATCTTATATAACCGATATTTTTATCAAAAATCTTTGACTTGACGCTCTTTACCTTGATCATGTCACGGATCAGCACAAAATCCCTGGGTTTTGTCTCATTTTCCCGTATGATGGTAAGCGTGACTTTTGTATCACTTTTTCCCCGAAGCTTTTTTACTGCTTCCGTAATGGTTATGTCTTTCGTGGGCTGTCCATCAATCATTAAGATCTGATCCCCGGCCTTGATGCCCGCCTTAAAGGCGGGGGTGTCTTCAATAGGCGAAACAACGGTCAGGATATCCTTCTGGATGGTGATCTCAATGCCTATTCCTCCGAAACTTCCCCGCGTGTCAACTTCGAGTTCCTTGTACATATCGGCCGTCATGAAGCTGCTGTGAGGATCCAGAGATTTTATCATTCCGTTGATCGCTCCTTTGATGAGGCTTTCGACGTCCACATCCTCTGCGTAGTTCTTTTCAACTATATTGAGGACCTCATTAAAGGTTTTGAGGGCATTGTAGGCGCTTTTATCAAGTGCGGCAACCTGACTGTCACTGTATACAAACAGGGCGACAAGCATAACCAGTGAAAGCGACATGACCCATTTCTTGCGCAAGAACATATTCATTGAAACCTCCCGGAAACAATCTATTGATCGAATGTATTTATCTTAAGAGGATATCACCTTTTTCATTACAATTTCCACAATTTTTTCGACGAAGCGGTAGAAGACCCTTTTACATTCTATCCGCCTTAAGCGGTTATGATTTGCCTTCTGCTTTTTCGGGGGATAAAATTACGGGACCCGCGGGTGGCGGCCAGATCAGTGTCATTCCCAATATGCTGGAGAGGGAAGCGTCATGGCTTTTATCATGACGGAGTTCCCGCCCCGGATTAAGCGTGGTTATTGCCGCCCTGCCGACAACCTTTTTACCGGTTTTCCCTCTCATGTCCACGGTTTTTACGCTCCAGAAATTGTGAAACACAAGGGGGTGACCGTTCCGTTCTCCTATGTAGAGCATTATATGGCTTTTAAGCCAGATAAGGGTGAAATAAGGGATGCCCTGTTTCAGAATCATCCCTTCCTTTTCTTCGGGGGATAAATTTTTTAAGTTGATCAGGGCGCCCGTCATGGTTGCCTGATGGCCGGAATTTCTCGGCAGCCATATCCCGAAGGGAGCAAACATGTCCATAAGCGTGGAAGAACAATCCCGCCGTTGATCCAAACCGCCCCACCCGTAAGGTGTATTCATCAGTTCGTTAGCCACCTTAGCCATATTATCGGCGGTCAGTTTCAATGGTTTGGCCGTCGCCGTTTCCCGGGAAAGAGCAACTTCCTTCGTTACTGCCATTCCCCTTTTGTCGGCTGTGGCAATCAGGATGTGCATGGTTTTGGCGTCTTCTCCTGTCTTCGGAAAGAATGAACCAAGCGGAGCATTGAAAAGAACCTCCCCATCTTCGCCGCGTATGGACGTTTTATCTTTTATGATCGTTGCGTAAGAGGCGCTTTCCCATTGCTTTATGAAATCGGCATCCACCGGCGCTATATGTCTTGCAGGTATCCATCCCATGGCGTAATGCGTTTCCGCCAGCACCCATTTTTTATCGCCTGAGACATGAGATACAAAAACCGGCGTATTGGCGGCGACGCCAGAATTTTGCATGTTATCGAATGGGAAAGCGCTATTCCTGGGATTGCTCAGATGGGCGTCGGAGGTGGGAAGCACCCGTAAATCCGTATTCTGTAACGTAATGGCCGGAAATTTTTCCTGAGGATAATGTTCGAGCCGGGCATTGATAGTAAGTTTTCTTATCCATGATCTGGAATGCTTCTTCCCGTTTCTTCCGTACCCCCGATATTTTCCGTATTTATCGAATTCCCACTGTACTTCATCTATAGTGTAACGGGAAGTTTTCAGATGCCAGGGAGAAAAGAACATCTCGTTGTGAAAGAAGTCCGACTTCTTTTGCAATTCCGGGTCAAGACGGCTGAATGCTTCTGTCTGCCGTTCTGTGAAAGTCCGGTGATCCTGGCTGATGTCCCTTAGGTCTTTTATCTCTGGTATCGCGGTAAATCCCGATAGGATCATAACCGCAATCAGAACGAAAAATATTCTTTTGTCCAATCTATTACCTAAAAAATGCCTTCGATTGAAAGTCGCGTAGTTTTAACGCGCATATTATGATTTATACCCAAGCCGGGGCATTGGCAAAATAAAAAAGGCACCCCGGCGCCTTTTTCAGGTATCGGAATGCCATTTTATTTCATGCAGATAAACCTATATGGGCTTTACGTTTTCTGCTGCCGGGCCTTTTTTGCCCTGCGCAATGTCGAAACTGACGCGCTGACCCTCGTTTAACGTCTTGAAACCACCGGCCTGAATTGCACTGTAATGAACAAACACATCGCCGCCCTCATCCTTTTCGATGAAGCCGAAGCCTTTT
>DATESZ010000028.1:0-6905 GCA_035283845.1 Syntrophales bacterium
AAAAGTAAACATCGCGGACTACAAGAATAAGAAGGATCGGCTGACGGTGGAATTGGAGGACTTAATGAATAAGAGACGGGAGGCCGGACAGAGGAATGACAAGGATGCTAAAGAAAAGTTAACGGAAGAAATCACAAAGACTTCCTCAGAAATATACATAATTACCGATGAAGTAACGGCAAAGAACAAGGGCAAGCTCCCGGAAGGCTGGTGGAAAAAATAGCCCGGTCCGGACATCCGGACGGCCTCTGTTTTCCCGTGGCTTATTCTTCTTTCCAGCTTAGGGCGCGCAAGGGGCGATTTGCGGTTTGATTATTGATGGCGGCACTGCAATAGATGATACTGCTGTTGCCGCCGACGAGATCGGCCTGCGTTGAGCCGCCGGCGATCACGCTCCCGGTGATATTCTTGTTCCCGCCGCCGGCGATGGTCACTGACCCCGAAACAATAATCAATCCGTGCCAGTTAAAGCCGCCATTTAATTCCAGGTCTCCCTCGACGAGGAGAATGCCGCATCCGGAAGAACCGCCGGCCAGTTGTATCTCCATCCCATTCATATTGTAATGAACTATGTTGCTTACGTCGCAGGATGAGGGATCACTTTGAGCTCCGACTACAGGCACTCCCCAGTCCATCCCGGTCTGAGTCTCGTTGTCGTCAAAAGTGTAACTGAAATTCGCGGAATCTTTCCAACTATCAATCATCGCCTGGACATCCATATTCGTGGCGCCACCGGTGACGCTCCAGGTACTCGAAGTAGAGCCGGTGACGGTCGGATTGCCAGTCGAGGTGACGGTGCTTGACGACAGGGAGGTTGCCACCCCCGGCAAATTACTGGTTCCACAGCCAGGCGGATCCGTCCCGTTAATGTAAGTGCTCGTCCCTTGAATAGCTGTTGCCGCTTCGACATAAAGGGCGGCGGGCGCTGTGATGGGGGGAATCCTTGCCAGCTCGACTTTTATCGTTTTATTCGCGCTGCCGGCGCCGCCGTAACTCGTCGCCAGATAGATATTTTGCCCGGTGGCGGTGTTTCTCTCATTTTTTCCATCACCATTTAAATCCCCCCAATACAAAATATTGCCGGACACATTTGTTTGATGTACGGTCCTTACTGTATAGTCTAAAGTTGCCTGAAGGCTCGATACCCGCACGTGCATTGAGTTGCCGCTGTCGTAACCTCTATGACTCGTCTTGGCCGTGTCGCCAATATAGGCTGACCATCCGGTATTTGTCGGGTGCGAGTCAGCAATTTCATACGATTCAGAGGGGGCATTCGTCTTGAGTCTTGCCCGCGCCTCTTCAATTCCTGCTTCCGCCGCGTAAAAGGCTTGACTGCCTGTTTTATAATTGGCGCTGATCCCCATATCCGTCGTGCTTGTGAGCACGGCGGTAGTACCGGCCAGCATTAAAACAACGATCAACAAAAGACCGACCACGAGCACCATGCCCCTCTCATCTCTTAGAGTCGCTTCTGGGTATCCTTTTGCATGCATCATAATTCCTCTCCTTGCTTTCAATAGGCAAGATTCCGCGGCGTGACGGCAGACGTCAACGTATATGTCCTGTAGCCGCCATTGGCTGGATAGTCAGGGTCCTGTTTGGCAGTTGTCCCGGTTATTGTAATCGTAATGATTTTATTTCCCGTTCCATATGTAAAGCCGAGGGCGGTGATGTTTTCCGCTACAGGCTGTCTACTTGCGCCTGATGTTGATCTCCGTCCCAGCGCCTGAACACCGTCCGAGTCATAAAGATCATAGGTTATGTACTCGTTAGGACCATCCGTAAGCCCGTCGGGAGAACCTGTGCCGCTGGTATTCGTAATGTCCATGGTGAAGGTTATGGAGGTTGCGCCTGCCGTAACAATTCTTGGCTTGGGCGTGCCTCCGGTAGGATTGTAGCCTGCCATCATGATCTCTCTTGTCATCATGTCCATGCCGATTCTCACGTTCTGCTGCATTACCACGATTTCTTCCTGGCTGCCAAAGGTCTTATTTTGAACAGTAAAGACGCTATACATGGCGCCCAGAACCACCAAGCCGACCGACATGGCAATCATCAGTTCGACCAGGGAAAAACCGACCGTCCTGCCGGAGAACAATGGGACTCCAAGCATATTATCTTTTACGCTGCACTCTTCCATAAAGCGATCACTATTGGGCAATAATGCTCCTGAGGGCCACATTACGGTCTACATTCTCCCAGCTCCACTGAACCGTAACCACAACCGTTGTCATGCCGGAGGCAGGGGAATTATTGGTCACTGTCCATGTCCTCGTATAGATTGATTCCACCGTGTCCGTACCTCCCGCTAAACTCCCGTAGCTGGTATTTTTCAATTGCTCCAGCTTGTACTTGGCCAGCGTCGTGGCGGTTGTCATTGTTTTGCTGAAGGAATTGCCCTTGATAACCATGACGGTCACGGAAACCAATCCCAGCAGGGCAATGGTAAGGATGCCCATCGCGGCTAAAATTTCGACAAGTGTAAAACCTTTATTATTGCGCAAGCCGGTCATCAGTCTATCTTTACCCTTCCCGTAATGGCGATACTAACAGTTTTTGAACCTCTTGAATTGGAGAGGGTAACCGTTGCCAGGTTTGTTACCGTTCCTTTTGGGGAAAATACGGGGTTGTTATTAGCATTCATCGTTACATCGGTATAGTTGGTCTGAATATCTTTAATCTCTATGGCTTCATCTGTACTGGACGCACCGTCATCATCATCGTCGTCAAGTATCTGATATTGATGATTGCCGGAAAGAGCACCCGAGTGACTGCCCGGGAAAAACACTTTGAATTCATTATTCTGAGTGATGGCCTTCATCCTCGCCGCCATGAGATCGGACATGACCTGCCTTGCGGCTCCGTTTAATCTCCTCTGGGCCATGTAGGTCTGGTAACTGGGGACGGCCAGGGCCATCATAATTCCCATGATTGCAATAACGATCATGAGCTCTATAAGGGTAAATCCACTTTGGAAAAAGTTTTTCATTTCTTCGCCTAAGTATTAAAAGACAGCAATGAACATGCCATAATCAAGGCTGAATATTCATTATATTAAAAGAGGCAGGACTTCCTTATTAATGCAATGTCTTGAAACTTTTTAAGATGTGTAACTAAAAATATCTCAAAATATACTGCTCTTATTCTGGAAGAAAGCGGTGATTTTCGCGCCATCCTTGTGATTTTCGCCATTCAGCCTTTCCCCCCTTTAATACTTGATAAACAACAAACGGATAAACTCATCTCCCCAAAATATATAGGCCAGTGCCGACAGGGAAAGAAAGGGACCGAAGGGAACGGCGTACTTCATATCTTTTCCCTTGATGAGGATCACCGAAATCCCCACGACAGCGCCCAGAAAAGAACTGACCAGGAGGATAAAAAAGAGGGATTTCCAGCCGAAGAAGGCCCCTAACATGGCCAGCAATTTGATATCGC
Source organism: Syntrophales bacterium (assembly GCA_035283845.1). Classification (GTDB taxonomy): domain Bacteria; phylum Desulfobacterota; class Syntrophia; order Syntrophales; family JACQWR01; genus DATESZ01. The sequence goes on from DATESZ010000028.1 coordinate 3,439, forward strand.
CGCCGCCCATGCCCTCTCTTTTCGTAATCAATTCATAACTGAAGGCGATGGCATAAAGGATGCCGCCTCCTATTAACACCCCGAGTAAGGCGTCCCGCCAGGGAATTTCCATGGCGAAGACGGCCATGAAGAAAAAAATGGGAATGCCCGGCAGGGTGATAATGTCCGGGATAATCTGGTGTTCAAAATCGACGAAGGCAATTACAATTAAGGCACAGGTAAACACGAAGGAAAAGAGAAATTTCCAGATCAATCCGAATTTCCAGAAAAGAAGCAGCCCTGTAATCGCCGTCAATAGCTCGACCAGGGGGTACTGGAGGGATATGCTTTCACGGCAGTTGCGACATTTCCCCCTCAGCGCCAAATAGCTTAAGATGGGAATATTATCGTAAAACCTGATGGAATAGTTGCACTTCGGACAATGGGAGGCGGGAAAAACCAGCGACTCGCCGGCCGGGATCCGCCGGATGCAGACATTGAGAAAACTCCCGATGACCGCACCCATCAGGGTGATGATAATTTCCATAAAAATCATATGATTGCCCGGCTTGATTCAGCCGTCCTTTCTATCCCATCGGTAAGGGATCTCGCTGTCATGGGGGGGAACGCGAAACTCGTCTGGTTCCTGATAATTGTAAGGCTCACTGGGAACATTCACTACCAGCGCTTCATCGCTGGAGATGCACTTGAAACCGTGGTACACATAGGGAGGTATATGCACTAAAACGGGATTATGCTCACCGGCAAAAATCTCATTTACCTCGCCGCAGGTTGCAGAAGTTTGGCGCCCGTCATAAAGCGCGATCTTCATCATTCCTTTGATGACGGCCATATTGTCGAACTGTTTTTTGTGGTAATGCCATCCCTTCACCACTCCCGGATAGGCCGCAGTCATATAGACCTGGCCGAAATTGCTGAACATCTCGTCGTCAATCCGCAGGATCTCCATCAACCTGCCCCGCTCATCTGCGATGACCTTTAATTTCTTTATCTTAACCCCGTCGATCATAATGCTCTCATGATAATATTCTATTGTAATTCTTTTAATCTATACCATACTTATCGAAAAGGTCTCAAGGAAAACATTGTGATAAAAAACGTTTTACCTGCAACCTGCTCATGATATAAGAGGCCAAAATCCCAAGGAGCCAGCAATTGACTGATGAATTTTACATGAAACGGGCCTTGCAGCTCGCCAAACGCGGTGAACGCCGGGTCAGCCCGAACCCGATGGTAGGCGCCGTTATCGTCAAGGGTGACCGGATTATCGGGGAGGGGTATCACCGGCGGTTCGGCGAAGCTCATGGGGAGATAAACGCCATCAACGGGGCGACAGAATCGGTCGCCGGCGCCACGATCTATGTTACGCTGGAGCCTTGCAGCCATTACGGCAAGACTCCGCCCTGCGTGGAGTCGCTGATTAAAGTGAAACCGGCGCGGGTAGTGATCGGCGCTGTCGACCCCAATCCCCTGGTCGCCGGGCGGGGCGTAGAAGCCTTAAAACGAGCAGGCATTAAAACAACTATCGGTATCATGGAGGGATCATGCCGGGCCATAAACGAGCGGTTCTTTAAGTTCATGACGACCGGAGTCCCTTTCGCAACTCTCAAATTCGCCCAGACGATCGACGGGAGGATCGCCTCTGTTACAGGAGATTCCCGCTGGGTAAGCTCTCCCTCTTCCCGGAAATTTGTCCATCTCCTGCGCAGCACCCACGATGCCATCCTGGTAGGGGCCGGCACGATCATTCAGGATGACCCGGAATTGACCGTTCGTCACGTTAGAGGACGGAACCCCATAAGGATTATTGTGGACTCCCGCCTCCGCATACCCTTGGAGGCAAAGGTTCTGAAAATACAGAAAAGCGCCCGGACCATCATTGCCGCGACCGAACAGGCCGATCGGGCGAAAAAGAGGCTGCTTCAGGAGCAAGGCGTGGAAACGCTGGTAATTGATGCAGACGGCAAGGGGCGCGTGGATTTGAAAAAACTCCTTATTGAACTTGGCAAAAGACAGATCTCTTCCGTCCTTGTGGAAGGAGGTTCGGCAATCATCACCTCGATGTTGAAGGAAACGCTGGTTGACCGCTTAATCATCATTGTCGCGCCAAAGATCCTGGGAAGGGGTATCGATGGGGTGGCCGATCTGGGGAAAAGGAGCATAGATGAGGCAATAAGGCTTGTCTACCGGAAGGTTTATAGGAAGGGCGAGGACATTATTATCGATGGCCATTTAGCGAGTCAATCAAGTTTCCTGCCGCCCTGATCCCATCAAGTGCAGAACTGATGATCCCGCCGGCGTAACCGGCCCCTTCGCCACAGGGATAGAGACCTGCCGTGTTTACACTCTCCCCCCGTGCATCCCGTAAAATCCTCACGGGAGAGGACGTCCGGGTTTCCACACCGATCAGCATCGCCTCTTCAGTAATAAATCCAGGCATTTTTCTTCCGAACTGACGCAATCCCTCTTTTATGGCTTCTGCCGCAAAGCCCGGCAGCGTTTCCCTCAGTAACGCAGCCTTTACGCCGGGCAAAAAGCTCGTGGGCGGCAGCTTATCGCTTTGTCTGTCCTGCAAAAAATCCGGGAGGCGCTGTGCCGGAGCGGAATAATCGCCGCCGCCGAGGGAGAAGGCCATTGTTTCCCATTTCCTTCTGAATTCAAGGCCTTTCAGGGGTTCAAGAGGAGTTCCCAGGAAATCCTCGATCCTTACGTTCACGACCACGGCCGCGTTGGCAAAGTCGCCTTCACGTAGCGATCGGCTCATGCCGTTGGTAATCAAAACGCCCGTCTCTGAACTGCAACCGATGATGCGGCCGCCCGGACACATGCAGAAGGTATGGACGGAACGGTCCGCCTCCGCCCCCCTCGCAGTTAAAAAATAATCCGCCGGCGGCAAAGCGGCATGAGGCCACCATTTGCCGTATTGAATCTCGTTAATCAATTCCTGCGGATGCTCCACGCGCAGCCCCATTGCGAAAGGTTTCGCCGCCAGAGAGACGCCCCGTTCGCAGAGCTTCAGATAGGTGTCGTCGGCATTTTGCCCGACGGCAAGGATCAGGCGATCCGCCGGAATCTCTTCTTTTTCATTTATGACAACGCCGGCCACCCGGCCGTCGCTGATTAAGAAGTCAGAAACCCTGGCCCCGAATCTTATCTCGCACCCGTAAGAGAGGAGCTTCTCGCGGAAATTAGCCACCACCTTGCGCAACATGTCGGTTCCGACATGGGGTTTGGCGTCTATTAAAATATCCGGCGGCGCCCCTAATTCTACGAGGGTTTCCTTGACCTGCCCTATACGGGGGTTCTTGACCCGGCTTGTCAGCTTTCCGTCGGAAAAGGCGCCGGCCCCCCCTTCTCCGAAAAGGACATTGCTTTCCCGGTTCAATTCCCCTTTCTTCCAGAAGGCCTCCACATCCCGGCGCCGTGCGGAAACTTCCTTCCCTCTCTCGAGGAGAAGCACGGGCATC
>DATESZ010000029.1:0-7429 GCA_035283845.1 Syntrophales bacterium
GATGGATTGGAAACAATTATCTCTCGAACTGTATCAATGTCGTCACTGCTTACTAAACGCCCCTGTATGACCATGTGATTACTCATGGCCATGATGTATATCTCAAATTTATTGTCGAGTCCAGAAAAAAATTACATGCCCACTCAAGACTGAATCTTTACATTTCTGGCCTGTTTCTTCTTGACAAACAATCGCCATTTTCCCATAATCGGCCAACAAAAAAGGAGGAAGCTATGAGAGAAAAGGTATTTGCAAACCCTGTTCTAATATTTATTCTATTTTTCATGGGGGGATGGATTGGAAATTTTAATGGCTTGTCTCCGGCCCAGGCCGCTAATGTAATTGAATTTCCCGGACTTGGGGGACGTTCATTAGGAATGGGTGGGGTTGACATCGGAATTGCCACTGACGCCTCCGCCATGCATAGCAATCCCGCCGGTATTACCCAGATAAAAGGATCGCGAATCGATTTCGGCCAAGGTCTATACTTCCCCTGGATAAGATTCAAAAATAAGGAAAACACTTTCGAAAGTTCCCCCCACGGTCGTGAATATGAGCCATTCTTTTTCTATATTCCCCATTGGGGATGGGTAAAACACCCTGCTGATAGTCCCTTTAGCTGGGGGATCGGACTGTTTACCCAAGGAGGGGGAGGCAGCCGGTCTGACTTGAAAAACAAGTACTACCCCGAGGGGAAACAAATTGAGTCACAGATGGCCTTCAACAAATTTACCCCCACCATCGCTTATCAATTAACCCCCCGGCTCTCGGCAGGCCTTGCCCTTAACGTTTATTACTGCCCTTTGTCGGTTAAAGGAGTGTTCGGCCCCGCTTACATAGAGGTCAATGATGCCAAAGCCTGGGGAGCAGGATATGAAGTGGGATTTCTTTATCAACCAACCGATAAATTGAAAATGGGGATTGCTTACACCTCGGAATCGATGCTGGAAGATTTTGACACAGATAAAGGATATATGCAAATCCGGATGCCAGGCGGGGGCGAAATATCTCAACGTACCCATGCCAAAGTAAAGGACCTCCAGACACCCCAGAAAGTAGGCATAGGGATCAGTTATCAGTTTACCCCTAAACTTCTGGCAGGCATTGACGCTAAATGGTATGATTACTCCCATACATTTCGTAAACTTTCCGTAGAAATGACCGGATTTCCCGAAAATAACATTGATCTCAGATGGAAAGATTCTTTCAATTACGCAATCGGTGCAGAATATAAATTTACCCCCCGCTTTGCTTTACGGGCAGGCTATTCCTACACAAGTGAAAGGGTAACACCGGATGAAGCATCATTACCCTACATCCCTGCCAATAACGGGAATGCCCACAATCTTACCGCCGGTTTCGGATATAGCTGGAAGAATTTCCTGATTGATTTTGGCTGGTCTCATAATTTTGATGTACAGGATGGTATCAGGGAATCTCGGATCGGGGAAGATTACGAAAATTCTTCCATAGGATTCGGAGATGATTTTTTTATGACAACCCTTACATGGCTGTTTAATACTGGATCATAAGCAACGGAAATGTATATTTTTTTCATGGTATTGCTGCCGTTATATAACATTCCATAATAACGAGTTAATTTTCATGAGTAAATTTAAAATCGCCACCTACAATGTCAATTCCCTGCGATCCCGCCTCCATATAGTTATCCCCTGGCTGAAAGAAAACCGCCCCGATGTTCTCTGTATGCAGGAGACAAAAGTGGAGAATGGGAAATTTCCGCTGATAGAATTTGAAGAGGCAGGCTATCGGGTTTTCTTCAAGGGAGCAAAGCAATACAACGGCGTGGCCATCGCCTCTCTGAGAGAGCCGGAAGCGGTCTCCTCCGGTTTTGCCGATGGCGGTCCGGCGGATGAAGAACGTCTCATCATGGGTGTCTTCTCCGGAATTTCCGTCTTGAATGCCTACGTTCCCCAGGGACGGGACAGGGAGCATCCGCAATTTGCCTACAAGCTTGCCTGGTTCAAACGCCTCAGAACCTTTCTGGAAAATTCATCTTCCCCGGAAAAACCGCTGATCTGGTGCGGCGATCTGAATGTCGCCCCGGAGACCATCGACGTGCATGACCCCAAAAGGCTCCTCGGTCACGTTTGTTTCAATCCCCAGGTGTGGGATGCCTTTTCGGAGGTAAAATCATGGGGGCTCACCGATATCTTCAGGAAGCACCACCCGGGCACACCCGGACAATATACCTTTTTTGACTACCGCGTCCCCAGTTCCGTGGAAAGGGGTCTGGGCTGGCGCATCGATCACATTCTGGCCACGGAATCGTTAGTGGCAGGATCGCTGAACTGCACCATTGATCTTAAAACAAGACTGGAAGAAAAACCTTCCGATCATACGATTCTGATAGCCGAATTCGATATTTGACGACTGCGTGCAAAACGGCTGCAACTGCCGCGAGTTGGCAGTCATGTTTGCGTGGAATTCCTTATCAGTCTGAGATCGGAAAATCCAGAGAGACGGTTGTCCCCCTGCCCAAGGCACTTTCAATCCTCATCCGCCCTCCCTGCGCATTCATCAGATGTTTTACGATGGACAGCCCCAGACCGGTACCCACGAGTTCACGGGAGCGCGTCTTATCCACACGGTAGAAGCGTTCTCCCAATCTCGGCAGATCGGCACGGGGGATGCCTATCCCCGTATCAATAATATTTATCGTTACATAACCCTCATTCGCCACGGATGCAGTTATCGATACCCTGCCGGAGTCGGAAAATTTTACCGCATTATCAAGAACATTTAAAAAAACCTGGATAACCTTATCCCGGTCGGCCGATATCGGCGGCAAATCCAGCGGTATTTCATGGTGCAGGATAATACCCTTCGCCCCGGCTGCCCCTTCAATGACTGGGAGCACATCCTTCAGAACATCGCCGACCTGTATGTTCCTCAATTCCAATTTCGTCCCCCCCGCCTCAAGGTTGGAAAGGATCAGCAGATCATTTATCAGACGGTTCAGGCGATATGCATTTTCGCCAATTTTTTTAAGAAACCGTTCAGCCGTCTGTTTTTCATTCATGGAGACTTCCTGAAGCGTCTCGACAAAGCCAATAATCGCCGTGAGGGGTGTTTTAAGTTCATGGGTAACGTTGGCAACAAAATCAGCCCGGATCCGCTCTAGTTTCCTAAGGCGGGTTACATCATGGAAAACCATCATGATTTTCCGTTCATCCCCGGGCAGACCGTTTATGGCGGATATGCTAACTTCCAGGATGACCTGATTATCTTCCCCAACGCCGATCTCTCCGGTTGCCGGCTCGCCGGTTTCCCGAACGCGGTTCAGGGCATCCTGAAGGGAAACGTTTCGTAACACCTCAATTGGGGTCTTGCCGATAATATCAATAAATCCGGCCCCGATCATATTCAGCATACTGTTGTTAAAAACCTCTATTTTGTGCTCGGCGTTAAGAACCATGACCCCTTCCATCATGCTGGCAAAGGTCGCCTCGAGCTTGCCTTTTTCCTCCCGGAGCTGTTTGATTTTTTCCTGCTGGAACTGAACCATGTAGTTGATATTCCTTGAGAGACTGCCTATCTCATCGTCCGAATCGATCATTAACATGGCCCGTTTGTCATTCTCCCTTACCTTCCGCGTGTATTCCTCTATTTCACGTATGGGGGTAACGATCCTAAAAAAAAAGACAATGGCAATCAGCATGGAGGGTATCAGAACAATAAGAATCGTCTGAAATATCATCTTGTAAAGCTTTGCAGCGGCAGCTTGCAGTTCAACCAGGGGCTTCGCCAGACGGATGTAGCCCTTGATTTTATCACCATCCCTCAGGGCAAGGGCAAAGTAGATCATATCCGTACGGAGGGTTTGACTATAGCGGATGGACGATCCCTGCCCCCTGATTCTGGCCTCCTGTATCTCCGGGCGATTGGAATGGTTGTCTAAATCAACAGCGTCCTGATCCGTGTCTAAGACTACCTTGCCGGTTCCATCTATAAGGGTTATCCGGGAGTGTGATGCCCTGGCAAGAGAAAGGGCGTTTTTCTGAATATCGGCCAGCGACATAAGGGACATCATGCGGCCAAAGGCCGTCAGTTCCCCCTCGGTCCTTTCCGTCAGACCGTTTTTCAGGTGAGCTGCGGTCAGGTAGCCCATCACGGAAACAGTGAGCAAAACAATAGCAAGATATCCGGTAACTATCTTGAAAAGCAGACGTTTTTTCATGGGGCTAACTTGTTTCTTCTTCAGTGAAGCTCTCGTGCCTGACGCTTTTACCCGTTATCATATAAACAACCATATCGGCTATCCCTTTTGCGTGATCTGAAATTCTCTCGATGTTCTTCGATACCTGGGAGATAATCATGGCCCGATGGATATTCCTGTGATCCTCCATCATAAAGGTAAGCAGTTCCCTGAATATCTGCTCGTTTAAGTTGTCCACGATTTCGTCTTCCCGCCTTACCTTATTTGCCAGGTCAACATTTTCACTCACAAAGGCATCAAGGCTTTCCTTGATCATCCCGCGGGCAATCTCCGCCATCCTCGGAATATCGATGTAGGGCTTCAGTTGCGGTTCCTCGTTCAGGATGAGCACCTTTTCGGCGATGTTGACGGCCATGTCGCCGATTCTTTCCAGGTGACCGTTTATCTTGATGGCCGTGGTGATGAATCTCAAATCTATGGCCGCCGGCTGTCTCAAGGCAAGAAGCTTTATGCATTTTCCCTCGATTTCCACGTCAAGCTTGTCAATCTGGTCATCCTCGGCGATAACCTGCCGGGCAAGCGGGGAATCCCTTTCGATCAGCGCCCTGATCCCCCTTTCAATCACCTGTTCGACAAGGGCGCCCATGTAAATCAGGTTTTCTTTGATTTCCTGAAGTTCCCGTTCGTACTGGATGCTGGTATGCGGTTTCTCCTCCATTGTTATCTCCTTAAGACGTATTGAGGCGATCAGCCGAACCTTCCCGTAATATATTCTTCCGTGAGCTTTATGGCAGGCGCGGTGAATATTTTCTCGGTACTGTCAAGCTCTATCAACTTTCCGAGCATCATGAAGCCCGTCGTATCGGAAATACGCGCCGCCTGCTGCATATTATGCGTAACGATGAGGATTGTCACCTCTTTTTTCAGCTCCACAATAAGTTCTTCGATCTTGGAGGTGGCAATCGGATCGAGGGCAGACGTCGGCTCGTCAAAGAGGATGATTTCCGGTTCCGTCGCCAGGGCGCGGGCGATGCATATCCGCTGCTGTTGGCCGCCGGAAAGGTCAAATGCGAGGCCATGCAGGCGGTCCTTCACCTCATCCCAGATGGCCGCGCCCCGCAGCGATTTTTCCACCCGCTCGTCGAGAAAGCTCTTCTTCCTGATACCCCGGACACGGAGGCCGTAAGCGACGTTCTCATAGATGGATTTCGGAAAAGGATTCGGTTTCTGGAAAACCATGCTGATCCGCACCCTAATCTCGATAGGGTCGACTTCCGGCGAGATAATGTTGTGCTTCTCCGGGTAGAGGATAATCTCCCCCTCATAGCGGTTGTGCGGATAGAGATCATGCATCCTGTTGAAGCACCGGAGGAACGTCGTCTTGCCGCATCCGGAAGGGCCGATGAGCGCCGTCACCTCCTTCTCGACGATCGGCATGTTGATATTCTTCAGGGCATGAACGCGATCGTAGAAAAAGTGCAGCGACTTGACTTCTGCCTTAAGCGATTTATTTACCATTTGATCTTCTTCCTGTACTTGTAGCGGATGTAAATGGCCAGGCCGTTCATCAGAAGTGTCATCAGCATGAGAATGATGCCGGCGGCGGCGGCGTTTAGCTGAAAGGCATGCTGCGGACGGGAAACCCAGTTGAACATCTGTATCGGCAATACGGTGAAAGGATCCAACAACCACTTGAATGAAAAGTAGGGGAAATCGGAAGATAGGGGCGACGAGGGGAGAAAGGCGATGAAGGTCAGCGCCCCGACCGTTATGAGCGGCGCCGTCTCGCCAATGGCGCGCGAGAGGCCGATAATTACGCCGGTCAGAATCCCGCCGGTGGAATAGGGCACGATATGGTGCTTGACGGTCTGCCATTTTGTGGCGCCCAGGGCGTAGGAGGCTTCGCGGATCGAGTTCGGTATGGACCGAATGGACTCGCGGGTCGCCATAATCACCATCGGCAGAATCAGGAGCCCCAGGGTCAGGCCGCCGGTCAGAATGCTCTCTCCCAATTTAAGAATCTGCACGAAGAGGCCCAACGCCAAAAGACCGTACACGATGGACGGCACGCCAGCCAGATTGGCGATATTGATCTCGATGATGTCCGTCAGCCAGTTCTTTCCGGCATACTCTTCAAGGTAGATTCCCGCGGCTATGCCCAGGGGAATGGCAGAGGCCGCCGTCACCAGCAGGATGAGAAAACTTCCGACCAATGCGGAAAGGATGCCCGCCTCTTCCGGAAAACGTGAAGGAAAGGAGGTGAGAAACTTATAGCTAAGTCTCGGCATGCCGTCTATCGCAAGATCAATGAGAAGCACGGCGAGCAGAAACAATCCGATTAATGTGGAGAGAATGCCGATAACCGTAAAAGCCCTGTTCCGGAATTCATTTCTCCGGATGCTCGCTTTGATTCCGTCCATGTATTAATAGACCTCCCTGATCCTTTTTCGCAGAAAATATCCGAGTATATTGAAACCAAGCGTCATGAAAAAGAGGGTAATTCCGGCCGCAAATATGGTCTGATAGGAAAGCGTTCCGTGAGGAACATCGCCCAGACTCACCTGCACTATATATGCCGTGAGCGTCTGAACAGGCTCAAGGGGATTGGCGGTAAAGTTCGGTTGGCCGCCGGCGGCGATCGCCACCACCATGGTCTCGCCGATGGCCCGGGAGATGCCGATAATGAAGGCTGCAGCAATGCCGGAGAAGGCCGATGGTATGATAACGTTGAAGGAAGTTTGGAGTTTTGTCGCGCCCATGGCAAAAGACCCTTCACGGATATGCATGGGCACCGCCCGCATGGCGTCTTCGCTCACCGAACTCACATAGGGGATGATCATGATTCCCATGATGATGCCGGGACTTAAGGCATTGAACCCGGAAAGGTCGGGCATTAACCGTTGCATGAAGGGGGTCAGGAAGAGAAGCGCAAAGTACCCATAAACGACGGTCGGCACGGCGGCCAGGAGTTCCAGGGTCGGCTTGATGAACTCGCGCAGCCGGTGCGAAGCGAATTCGCTCAGATAAACGGCAACCAGGATACCCAGGGGAAGGGCCACCATCAGGGCTATGGAGGTCGTCAAAACCGTCCCCATGACGAGGGGCATGATGCCGAACTTAGGCTCGGAAAAAAGCGGCGTCCATTGTCTTTCCGTAAAGAACTCTCTCAAAGAAATTTCTCTGAAGAACCCCGATGATTCATAGGCAAGAATAGCGACAATGCTTATGGTAATCACTACGGAAAGGAAG
>DATESZ010000030.1:0-21326 GCA_035283845.1 Syntrophales bacterium
ATGTTCGGTCTCCTTCCTCTTCCACTCCGCTTCTGAAAGCCGCCAGGCGGGAAGGGTAAACTGTTCGGTGAGGAGGGTAAAGTTGATATTCGGAGGGGCAAGCAATGAGTCTCCCGGGCTGGTCTCGCTCACCCCATGATAGGCGGTTCCAATATTGAGCTTGGTTGGCCATATGCCAAGCCTTCTCTCGCAACCTTCTTTTCTGAAGGTCTCATCATCCATGTCCCCCAGGGCCAGCCACTGCGTCTGCCAGCAGTCGGGGTTCCAAGCCTCGGCCTTATACCTTGGCCTCTCCTTAAAGGCCCAAGTATACCACATGATACAGATGTAATCCCGCTCGATCGCATTTACCTTTCTTAAGAGATCGGAAGAGATATGATCCTTGCCGATCAACTTGTTGCAGAGCTGATCGGGATCAACATCCGTAAGCACCGCCTTTTTTGCCTCAATCTCAGTGCCGTCCTCTAATTTGATCCCCACGGCCCTGCCATTTTTGATGATAACGCGATCGACCGGAGAGTTGGTATAGGTTTTCCCTCCATTTTCCAGGACTATCTTCTGTGAGGCATGGGCTCTAACATGGGTAGATCCTTTTACCCAACACAACATAGGATAGTAAGATAGTGTACAGATACTGGCCCCAAAACCTGACCCGGCCTGATCGCCCTCAAACCCCCAGGATTGAATGGACCTGCCAAAGGCATGCCGGACATGAGGGTCCTCCCAGAGAGTTTTATTCATCTGGATCGGCGACATGAGAAACCAGGAGGGATCGAGCCCGGAATCAGGCTGCTGTATCATGCGATCGATCGCATCGGGTTGCCCCGGAGGCGGTGGCGGATTAAACCACGACTCCAGGAAATAGGGCTCCCACTTGGCCTTCAGATTCTTCCAGAGCCTGAGGTAGGTATCGGCATCCTTCCGGGAGAACCGTGCGATCTCGGCAGCGGTCTTCTCCTGGTCGGGATCCACATCAGGAAAGGCCGTATACTGTATAAGACAGGTATCGTCCTCAATAAAGATGCACCCGGTGCTGCATTTGGTATAATCCAATTTTACCCCATAGGTCTCCCACTCAGGAAAATCCCAAAAGGTAGGAATATCATATTGAGCGGTCATGGCCATCGAACAGGGATTGCCGAGAAAACCGGGAGCCGGCTCCTCCTGGCACCAGCCTCCCCCTAACTCATGCCTCTCCTCAAAAATCCCCACATTCAATTTACCATACTTGGTAAGATACATCGCCGCAATCAGTGCCTTATTGCCCCCTCCAACAATTACTACATCAAAACTTTTGTCCGCCATGTTAATCCTCCTTCTACTATCAAATCATTATCAAAAATTATTCTTTGGGAACAACTCCCCCTTTAACTCCTTTCTCCTCCCTTAACATATCGACTCAACGAATCGGTTTATAATAGCGGTGGAAGCCCCTTGTCCGGGCGCTAAGTTTCCCTGGATATTTGCTACCAGGTCTGACAGCTTCAATGGTCTTAATAAACGGATCAAGCAATTTGTTTAGAAGTTTTATGATATGGGATCTCGCTGATGGACGTACAACACAGTTTGGAAAAAGTCAATTATTTATTAAACGAATTTCATTATTTCATTGACATGCAAGAACGCTCGCCGTATGCTGTCGTCCTGCAAAAAAGAGAATTTTTAATGTTCCATAAAAGGAGGGTATATGAAGATTGTCGCCTTGTTGGGAAGTCCGCATGGCCTTAAAGGCAATACAGCGCGTTTACTTAAAATCGTTCTGGAAGGCGCGAAAAAGGAAGGCGCCCGAACCGAGATCATTGTCGTTAACTGGAAAAAGGTCGGCCCCTGTCTTGCTTGCGATGTATGTCACATAAAAGGCCGTTGCCGACAAAAAGATGATTTTGAAACGATTAAGGAAAAAATAATGGCGGCTGATGCCCTAATCATGGCCACTCCCAATTATATCGATAATGTCAGCGCCCAGTTGAAAGCCTTCATTGATCGTTGCTGCGGTGTGGTTCATTGCATGGGATTTGAAGGCCGTTATGGGGCGGCCGTGGTCACCTCCGGCGGAGGAAATGAAAAACAGATCGCCGAGGCGATGAATTACTTCCTGATACAGACCGGCATCAGGCCCGTGGGCGAGGTATGGGCTACGATGATGAACGTAGGCGAGCAGGGCTTTCCGGAAGACATTACTAACCAGGCGCTAACGTTAGGGGGAAATATTGTAGCAGCGGCAAAAAATAAGATAAAAATAAAGAAGGTGGAAAGGCAAATGCAGGACTTCCGGAATCGTATGCAATCATTGATGATGTACCGTAAAGATAAATGGCCCTACGAGTACAGGTATTGGCAAAAGAAAAGGTAGTTAAAGTAAGCAGATTACCCTCTGTTTTTATAAGGTGATGGCCATTTTAATGGCGCTTTCGATAGTGTCCGCGCTCTCAATCGTTGTAATTCCTGCCTCCTTAAGACTTTTGGCGGGTACAGTGCCAATTCTTCGGGTGAGAAGGAATTTACAGTCTCTTAAAAGATCGACTATATTCTTAAGGAGATCTTCCTGTCCCTCCGGTAAATCGCATTCAGGACCTTTGCAATAGCCCTCTCTCACCGTCCTTTTTTCCAGAAATTGAATGTAAAGAGTGTCAGGGTTGACTTCATAAATGGAGAAGAGATTGGTGTGCCCAAAGTGGAGGTCAACAAGGCCGCTTGAGACAGTAGTGGCGACAGCCACCTTGATCTTCTCATCATTAACCAATGATTTTTGAAAGGTCTGAATTAAATTGTTGTCTTTATTCCGTAGCTGTTCCAATCTCCTCTCACTTTCGTCATTGTTTCCTTATCCGGATAAGCAATGATTGCGAACCGTTCTCCCGAATATTCCTCGGCACGGGGCGCATCAATCGGTTTGGTCGCGTCAATAAGAAGCCTCGTTCCTTTGTTTCCTCCGGGGCCAAGCCTGTCTTTAGGATGAGCGATGGGATCGAGAGCGCTGATCCACCCCGGGTACTGGATAATGTCCTTAGGAGGATCAACACGGTATCCCAGAGCCCAAAAGACTTTTTTCAAATCATATATATCAACGTCCTGATCACATACGATGATGTTTTTGCACATCATATTGGAGAGATGGGAGCTCCATACATTGGCTGCCACCTGATGAACCTGACCATAGTAACTATTATCAATCTGCACCATGAGATTCGCATACGCCGTGCTCGGATCGTTATTCACTCCCGTTACACCAGTCATCCTTTCGTCGAGAAGATCCCATATAAGCCCACTATGGCTTACCGAGCATATACGGTGATCTTCATTGATGGGCATACCTTCCATGGTTCCCTGGAGAATGGGGTCATTTCTGAAAGTAATGCAATTAATTTTGAAAGGCGGTCTCAAGTTAGCAGGTCCGTAGTGACCTGTATATTCTCCGAAGGGACCGCAGGTAACAAATTGCGATCGATCGGCAATAACTTCCCCCTCAAGGATAATCTCGCTGGAGGCCGGGACAAAAAGATCGTTCGTCTCACACTTCACCAGTTCCACCGGTCTCTGCCGAATTGCCCCCATAATGGTGTATTCATCCACTCCGGTAGCGACGGGCGCTGAAGAGACAGCAGGCAGGACCTGATCCCAACCGATGGCCACGGCCATCGGAATATTCTGACCTTTGGCGCGGTATTTTCGCCAATGAAACCAGATATGCTGCCCCTGGGCAACGGACATGGTGGTATGCCGTTTATCATGAATCATCTGGCGATACATGCCCACGTTGGTCCAGTCGGTTTCCGGGTCTTTCGTTACCACCCCATGAAATGTGCCGATGTATCGCCCTCCATCCAGTTTCTGCCAATGCGGAGTGGGAAATTGAAATAAATCAACATCATCTCCTTTGATGATATTTTCCTTGCAGAGACCCGTTTTCACAACGACCGGCTGCACCGGCTTTTTAGCCCGTTCCCGCCAAACCTTAATCAACTCCCTATAGGGAGTATCCTTTGGTAAACCCATCATAAGAGCGACTCTCGAATAACTTGAAAGAGAACAAGTGATTAGTCTTTGACACAGAGTATTCTTGTGATCTTTTATGTTCTCAAAAAGCAATGCCGGTCCGCCCCGGTCCATGTTCTCGCGAGCAATTGCCCCAAGCTCCAGATCCCAGTCCACCTCTTTTTTTACCCTGCTGAGTTCACCTTCTTTCTCCAGTGTCTCAACCCATTCTCTCAAATCTCTGTATGCCATGATCAGTTTCCCTTCTTATGATGGTTCATAAATCAAGTAAATGCCTCGCAATGATTATCTTTTGGATATTAGATGTGCCTTCCGTAATATGGAATGCCCGGGAATCCCGAATAAATCTTTGCACCGGGTATTCCATTGAGAAACCATAAGAGCCGAAAATCTTTAACGTCATATCTGCTGCCCTGACCGCAGCCTCACAGGCGCTGTATTTTGCCATGGATACGTCTGCCGCTCCCTGCCTTCCCGTATCCTTATTCAAGGCTGCCTGGTAAACAAGTAATTTTGAAGCTTCATGCTCTATGTACATCTCGGCAATCTGTTCCTGAATCATTTGGAATCTCGATAAAGGCTGCCTGAACTGTTCCCTTTCTTTGACGTATTTTATGCTTGCTTCCAGGCAGGTCTTTCCGACCCCAAGCGCTCGGGCAGCGGCAAATAGACGCGTATTGTTCAACATTTCCATCAATATTTTGAAACCATCTCCCAAGTTTCCCAGAACAGACTCGGGAGGCAACTGAACATCCTGAAAGATAATCTCTCCGGCAACGGAACAGGAAAGGCCAAACTTTTCGATTGCGCGGGTGCTGATGCCGGGACATTCCTTCATGTCCACAAGAAAACATGAAATCCCCTGATGTTTTCTTTCCTTATCCGTATAGGCAAAAACGAGGCTCATATCTGCAACAGTCGCATTGGTGATCCACGTCTTTGTGCCATTTAAGACAAACCCCTTTTCATTCTTAGTGGCCGTCGTTTTCATGGAAGCTACATCCGACCCTGCATCCGGTTCTGTAGCGGCAAAACATCCGATTAAATCCCCACTCACCAGACCGGGAACATACCGGTCTTTCTGGCGCTTCGTTCCATGCCTTAAAATGGTTAGCCCGGGACCAACGGTCTGGGAAACAAAGTGGCCTGAATATGAAGCGCTGACCCTGGCAATCTCTTCCATGATGATAACGGAACCTAAAAAACCGATATTGGAACCTCCGTATTCTTCAGGGATTATGGCGCCCAAAAACCCCAGACGGCCCATTTCTGCAACAATCTCACGCCGGAAAATACCTTGTCTTTCGTCCGCATCCTGTACAGGCGCAATCCGCTCCTCGGCAAATTTTTTTGCGGTATCCCTGATAGCATTTTGTTCTTCCGAGAACTCAAAGTACATCTGAACACCCCTTTCAATAAAAGCGGATCATCGTGCCCGGTTAATAGTCTAATAAATTTCGTTTGTTGTGCATTGCCCCTTTGCATTCCGGAAGAATTTGGTTACTTGAAACCGTAGCTACTCCAGTTATCCAAAACTTTCTTTTGCATTTCTTCAGTGTACATATGCTTGAAAGATACCATCGGCGGCTTCTCTGTTTCCGGGTCCCACTCCACGGGCCACGTACAATCGAGAACAAGATGGCTTGAATGGCCCTGAAGCCTCTCCTGTAGGCTCAAATAAGGCTGAAGGGGGGTGCCGCAAGTGGGGAAAGTGGTCACCCCTCGTGTCGGATGACACTTCGTTGCCACCGCATGCAACACCTCTGTCATATTGTATGGGTCAACCGTATCATCCACTACTATGAGTTTACTGCAGTAACCCCACAAAACCGGGACGGAAAAAACAATGTGGGCAATGTGAGTCGCTATATGATTATAAGGCACCTTCGTTCCCACAATTATCCCGAAACCTACCATCTCAGGAGGGACGAATACTCCAGTTACTGGAAGCTTCTGGGCTTCCAGAAGCCTTCGTATTGGTATGATGTATCCCAGCGGCACTGTCGTAACATGGGAATCATCTACTGGCATTCCCATGTTGGACATGGTCAGGATGGGATTAGTCCGCCAGGTAATGCAATTCACTTTGTATACCGGGCGAGCAGTGCGTGGAGCTGTACGATATCCCGTGAATTCGCCAAATGGTCCTTCCTCCAGGGTCACTCCTCTCAGTACTTCTCCTTCGATAACAATTTCAGCATTCGCCGGCACCATAAGATCATTTGTCTTGCACTTTACAAGTTCTACCGGCTTTCCGCGCAATCCACCGGCTACATCTACTTCGCTGATACCCGGCCCCACAGGAAAACCGCCTGCCATTAGACAAACCGGATCCGCGCCGATAACCGTAGCAAAAGGCATGTTCTGACCATTGGCTTCATATTGAGCCTTCATCTTCCCGGCTTCGGAGGTCGGCAGCATCAGCCCGCCCATCAAGTTCTTGGAATGAATCATCTGCCGATACATCCCCCAGTTTACCCAGTCCGAAGCAGGATCTTTAGTGACTACAAAATGCCAGGTCGAAATGTATCGTCCACCATCCCCGTCATGCACCAAAGGAGCCGGAAACGCAGTCAGATCAACATCTTCTCCCATCATAATATTCTCTTGACAAGGAGCCTTATCGACCACGATCGGCTTAATCCTTCTCTCCGCTCTGGCGTAAACCTCATCGCAAAGCTCGCGAATCGAAATTTCAGGGTTCAGGTCAAGGCCTACAGCTACCCGCTTGAAGCTGGCACAAGACGCCCCCAAGATACGATGACCTGGGTAGTCTTTGATATTTTCAAAAAGCACCGCCGGCCCTTGTATCTCACATGTCCTTCGGACGATTGCCCCTGCCTCGCAATCCCAGTCAACCGCTTGTTTTACCCGGACAATCTCTCCCGCTTTGTCAAGGCGCTCTACAAACTCTCGTGAATCTTTTATCGCCATTTTCGTCTTCCTCCCTTATATGGATGGATATTCTCTTTATTCTAAGCTAACTCCCAGAACAACGCCGCAACATGATTAATTGCAAATTATTTGAACGGTCTTACCCCCATTATCCTTTAAGTTTCTACTCTGGCAACTTCAGTTCCTCTATTATCTTTATCGCCCAGGGCTTATGAAATTTCCGACCACGCTGCCAACGTAACCATAGCACATCACCCCCGGCGAGCTTCTCCGGCTCGCGCGCTAAAACGGCCTTTACCAGCTTTGATAAATACTTGTGCCTCGGGGCTTCCGGAGTAAGTTCCCTCACCATGATTACAGATTCGCCTTCATTTAGGCTTTCGGGATTGTCACAATAAGTATCGTATTCTCTTTTGGGCATCATCACCTTCTCCTTTTTATGAGTTTTTTGTCCTATGAGTTTGCAAATATAGGCCCTCTCCCCCTTTCCTCCGCGATTAATTTCAATAAAACCGGCAAAGAAGGCCCGTTGAAGTAGTTTTCCCTGTGATCATCATCTTCATTTCTTATTTCGTTTTCTTCTTTTCCTCCCTTTCCTTCAACATTTCGATAAGCATCTTACCCTTTCGTTCGCCCAGTGAGAGCTTTTTCTCCGGAAGCGACTTTACATCCGGTATGTTCTCTTCTTCCATTTCTAATACCTTCACGTAATAGGGGTTCGGTTTTCTGCCCTGGGTGGAGAAGAGCCAAAGAGTATCCGGATTATCGAGCTTCGCCGGATCCTTCGATACGATTACCTTCGCTGTAAAATTCTCGAATGTATTAGGGTTCCTCAATTCTACCTTTGCCTCCTGATCCAAGGGGGGCTCATGAATTCCCTTTTCTTCATCCAAGTATAACTCGTACTCCATCTCTCACCTCCTACCGGGAATTTTGCATTGCTCTTTTTCTGACCAACTATTATTCTTCTATTCTTCCTTTTCCTCCAATACCAGGATACCCCAAGGCTCCTTGTTCATGGGGAAACCGGTACCGTCTCCTCTTACCCAGAGTTTGTCCGCATTGCGCAAGACATCAAGCGACTTGGCTATTTTTGCCTTTACCAAATGCCGGACGAAGTCGCCGGCAGAGGTAACCTCTACCTCCACCTCCTCCTGCCCATTGAACTTATTTTCCATCTCCCTTGCCATTTCTTCTACTATGAAATACTCCATAGTTTTCCCTCCTATTTGATAATGGTCCCTTCGCTTATGGTTTAAGCAACCAGTCAGGGTCAACCGGTTCTATTTCCTCAAAAGGCCGATCAAAACCAAGTTTGCTCCAGTTCTCCTTCACCTTTTTCTGAACGGCTTCCGGAAAGTCGTACTCAAACATATCCTTCTTCGGCTTTTGCTCTTTTGGCTTCCGTCCCGTGGTCGCATCTATCCATATCTTTGATTGGTTTATACCTTTCAACCTTTCGTCAGAAGGCGTATCGAAGATCAGCGGATTGTTGAAGGCATCCATGTCCGTAACATGAAAATCACTTCTTGGGTCAGCGTTGAGGGCAAACTCTCTGTAAGCCCTGTCAGGGGTATCAACATTGATATCAGGGTCAGACAGTATAAACCAGTGATGATATGAGGAAAGCTTGTGGGCGAAAAATTCTTCAGCAAACCTGGTCATCTCGCCGATATCATCGGGATCTCTCACTGCCCCATAGTGGAAGTTAGGATTATCGGGACCCTGAGCAATGTCCGCAAATCTGACTCCAGATTCTTTTAAGGTTATCATGTACTCTTGTTCGATAGTTGTACTCTGGATAGTATTATCCTCATCCAGCGACATGGTCAAACAGGCGAAGGGAAGAATAGGCTCCTTCCTGTAGGTTATGCAATCAACGCGAAACTCGGGGTTCTTCATCCTGCCGTGGACATAGCCGCTGTATTCCGCAAAAGGCCCTTCATCCACCATCTTTCCTGCCAGGATTTCCCCCTCTATGATTATCTCGGAATCGGCTGGCACAAGGAGATCGTTCGTTTCAGCCCGAACAACCCTCATTGGTTCACCCCGAAGGCCGCCAGCCACATCGAGTTCACAGACCCCTGCCGGAAGGCCAAAGACGTAAGTCGTAAAGAGGATATGATCTCCGCCTATGGCAATACAGAAGGGGCAGTTATGGCCCCTGGCCGCATACTTTTGATAGAAGATCGCTCCACCCTGTTGCATGGGGAGCAAAAGGGCGCTCAGCTTTCTCGGTCCAATGCACATCACCCGATAACATCCATAGTTGGTCCATCCTGTATCAGGGTCTTTTTGGACTACGGCTTGCAAACTTAGATACCTCCCACCATCCGTGGCATGGAGGTAGGGCACGGGAAAATCAAAGACATTGGCAGCCTTACCCATCTTGATAACTTCCTTGCAGGGTGCTTCCGCCTTGGCAACCTCGGTAGGAGGAATGGGATTATTTATCCTCCGTTGGAACTCCTTATGGTGCTCCTTCCTGGAAGTCTCTACGGGAAGACCCATAAGGAGACAGGAGGTCTCCCACTTTCTCTTCCTGGTTGAGATGCAGCCGGTACTTCCAAAGAGCTTCATTCCAGGATAACCCTTTATGTTGTTAAAGAGCACGCCTTTACGGGCCACCCGGTTGGACATCACGGAAATGGTCGCAGCCTCCAGGTTCCAGTCTACCTCTACATTTATCTCTTGCAACCTATCAACTTTCCTTAATTGATCCACCCAATTTCTAAGGTCCATGTGACTTTCCTCCTCCCTTTCCTTAACACTTCCTAAATATTAATCAGGCCATTCCACATCTTTTTTCAATCAACTCGGCAGCCTTGATAAATATCTGGCCTGCCTCACTTTCAGGGTATTTGTAGACCACAGGTGTTCCGTCATCAGCGCATTCCGCTACCCTTTGATCAAGGGGGATGCTGCCAATGAAAGAGACACCCGTCTTCTCCGCTATCTTCAATCCCCCGCCCCTCTGTAGGATATCCGTCTGAAGACCGCACGTTGGACACGTGAAGGTCCCCTGGTTCTCAAAGACGCCGAATACAGGAATATTGGCCTTCTGCAGCAGCACTACTGCCTTGTACGCAACCGCCTGGGAAACCTCAGAGGGCACCGTAACCACAGTAGATCCATCCATGTCTGGTATATACTGGATTACGTTCACCGTGTCGGAGCTCGTTCCAGCAGGAACGTCTACTATGAGGTAATCAAGCTCCCCCCAAAGGACATGACATATGAGTTCCTCGGTGGCGTTCCTCTTCATTTCATGAAACCAGGTAACCACCTCATCTTCGCCAAGAATCAATCCCATTGAGGCAACCTTTATTCCCAGGATGGCCTCTGTCGGTACAAGTCCCTCTTCGGTGTATTCCATCCCCTTTCTTTCTACTCCAAGCATCCTGGGAACACAGGGGCCGTCAAAAACCTGATCGAGGATACCCACCCTTCTCCCCTTCATGGCAAGGGCCGCAGCTATGTTTACCGCACAGAGCGTTTTTCCCACCCCGCCCTTCCCCCCTACGGAAATGATCTTGTGCTTTACCCGATCCAATGCCTTGCGGGCCCTCTGCATCCTTACCTGCACAAGTAACCGATCCTTCTGGGGCATATTGCAATCGAAGTATTTCTCGCAGCCTTCACATTTTTCTGTACAACTGAGGTCTATATTTATATCATTGATCTCATTCATCTTTCAGCTCCATTTAAGAATTTCAGACACCCGCAATATTATCCTTCTCTTTCCACATACCCACCAGCTCTTCGACCTGATTAACTATCTGGTTCACTATGTTGAACATGGCCTTCGCCGGTTCACTCTCGGGGAACTCGTATACATACGGCTTACCGCTGTCGGAAAGCTTGCTTATGACTGGATCCAGAGGGATCCTTCCCAAAAAAGGCACCTCTAACTCTTCAGCAACCCTCTCACCACCGCCTTTTTTCATGAGGTAATGGACCTCGCTGCAGCCCGGGCAAACGAACCCACTCATATTCTCTACCACACCGAGAACGTTTACCCCGCCCTCTAAGGCCATCAAAGTTGCCCTTCGAGCAACGATCTGGGAGACCCATGTGGGGTTGGTAACGACGACCGTGCCGTTGAGATCGGGTATATACTCCATTATGTTGACCGCATCGGAGCTTGTGCCGGGTGGAAGGTCTATGAGGAGGTAGTCAAGTTCTCCATAATCCACATGGGCAATAAACTCCTCCGTTGCATTCCTCCTCAATTCATGAAACCATGTTGTGGTATCCTCTTCGCCGCGGATGAGGGACATACTGATCACCTTGATGCCGAGTAACCCCTCCACCGGTATTATTCCCTTCCTCCCCATGTTCAATTTCTTTCCCAATAGTCCCAGCATCCTGGGGATACAGGGACCGTCCAGGTCTTGGTCGAGTATGGCCACCTTTCTGCCCTTCATGGCAAGGGCGGCAGCCATATTGACCGTAACAGTTGACTTACCGACTCCCCCTTTACCCGCGCAGATTGCAATCTTATACTTAATCTTCGCCATCGTCTCCTTGGCCTTGGCCATCCGCCTCCGGTCGAATATCTTCAGCTTCTCCGGGTTCTTACATTTGAAGAACTTCTCGCAACTTTCGCATATAAGAGTACAATTCAAATCCACATTGATTGCTATTATTCCCTTTTTCTCATCTGTCATCCGCCCTTCTTGATCTTCCATTGATGCCCTCCTGGCACAAAAATTAATTTTTATCCTTCAAAGACGCTTCCTTCGGGAAGCATGATGGGATCTTCCTTGAAGCCATACTCCTTCCACTTTCTTACCACTTTATCCCTTATCTCCTTCGGGTAGACAACCTCGAAACAATTGGAGCTCGGTTTATCCGCAGGCCCCCAGTGGGCTGGCCAGCACGTATCCATATATACCCTTCCAGCTCCAATACCCTTTTCCATGTCGCCCTTTGTGATGTACCACTGAAGAGGCGTGGGCGGATAGCCATCAATCCTGTGGACAGCCCTTGTTGGGTGCGTCCTGCTGTTGAGGCGCGTGGTCAGGGCCTGGAGCGACATAGGTTCAAGATCTGCATCAACAAAGATGATCTTGTCGAATAGATTAGAGTTAACGAAGGCGTGCCTCGCCACTCTGAACGCCTGCCCGTGGTACATATTCGTCATAGAGATGATACATACGCCAAGAGCGAAATCCGGGATAATATTGATCCACCTTATGGGATGGTAATATCGCCTTGTGAGCATCCTGTAGAGTCTTACAGATTCAAAGATGGAGATGACCCACTCCGTATCGCTGGTGTATGTTCCATCCACCACCATAGGTATGACGGGGGTCTTCCTTCGTGTTATTGCCTTTACAACCCCTAAGGGCTGTTCTGTCTTTTTTGTATAACCCACAAAGGCTCCATAGGGGCCTTCCCCTGCTGTCCGGTTCGGGATAAATTCTCCTTCGATCACCACCTCCACATCTGCAGGGACAAAGAAATTCCCTGTCTCTGCCTTAATCAGGCTTACCGGATCGAGATTCAGCCCCCCTGCCGTATCCACCTCACTTATCCTTGCCGGCATCTTCACGGATGCTGCCATGGTTAGAGCCGGAACTCCCCCGATGGCGATGGCAAAGGGAGCAGATTTACCCTGGGCAAAGTACTTCTCGAGAATTTGTTTTGCATGGCTTCCGATGTCAAAACCCACCACAAGTGTATCGGGACCAATAGGCATCCACCTGTTAACGCTCCAGTTATGCCAATTGCTCTCCGGGTCTTTCATGATGAGGACATGGCCTGTGCCATACCTCCCCCCGTCCTCTTTATGGATAAAAGGGATCGGGAGATCGAGGAGGTTTATCTTATCCTTCCCCGTATGGATAACCTCCTTGCAGACACCTTCATTCAATTCTATAGGCAGGATTGGGTGGTCGAGACGATCAATGATAACGTTTATAAGCTCTTCATACCTGATCTTTGGATCTAATCCCAGACCGATGGCTATCCTTCCCCATGGGGACCTCAGGTCATCGAACTGATACCATAGCTGTGGTCCTGAGAGTAAATTGGCAGCAATGGAGAAGTCTTTGGGATACCCGGTGATACTCTTGAAGTGGACCGCTTGCGCCCCTGTCCTATTGCTCATAGCCGCATAGGCTGCCACCTCCAGATTAGGGTCTATCTCCTTATCCACCGTCAATAACTCTCCATGTCTGTCTAAAGATTCTAAATGGTCTCTCAAGTCAATCATAACCTTCCCCCTTTCGGCTTTCTAAAAAACCTTTCCATTAACCCCTTTCAGGTCGTTTATATCATCAGCATTTAGGCCGATGCGTTGAAATATTTCCTGGTTGTGTTCTCCCAATCTTGGAGCTGAGTTTTTAATCTCTGTTGTAGTTTGGGAGAACTTAAGCGGGAATTTCACTACCTTCAGATTCCCAAAAGATGGGGTGTTTAATCCAACGATCATTCCTCTGTTAACTATATATGGATCACCCTCCAAATCATCAAGAAAATTTACCTTACTGCAAGGAACGTCCTTGCTATTAAATAATTCTATCCATTTTTGGGCTGTTTGATTTATAATTATAGATTGTATGGTATGATTTATTTCCTCTACATGCTCCATCCGATTATCAAAACTATCGTATTTCGGTCCAGAAAATTGATCGCCCAATTCAAGGGTCTCCACCAATTTATTCCAGAAGACATTTTCTATAGCCCCTATAACAATAAATTTATCATCCTTTGTTCGAAAAACTGCGTATCCGGGGCGAAACATTTTTTTCCTCTTAGTCACCTTTATGTGCTGGTGTTCGGGAAAATATGCACCCACCAGAGAAAGAAGGCAATCGGTCATTGACACATCGATAAACTGCCCTTTCCCAGTCTTATGCCGCATTTGCAAAGCCGCTAAGATGCCTGTAGCAGCAAACATTCCACTGGTAAGATCCGCGATAGGCAGACCAATACCAGTAAAGGGAGGACCATCCGGGCTGCCGCTTAAACTTAGCATACCGGATACCGCCATGTAGTTCAGGTCATGGCCGCTTAGATTAGAATAGGGATTATTCTGCCCATAACCAGAAATGGCACAATAAATGAGCTTTTCATTAAACTTACGCAAAGTTTCATACCCTAAGCCTAAACGGTCCATTGCTCCTGGGCGAAATCCTTCGATTAGGATATCGCTTTGTTCCACAAGACGAATAAAGGCCTCTTTACCTTTAAGGTGCTTTAAATTTAAGGAAATGCTTTTTTTATTTCTATTAAAGGCCTCAAAAATTATCGGAATCAACACTCGAGCATTGTCACCCTCTTCTGGCTCCTCAACTTTAATAACTTCACATCCTAATTCAGCCAATAGCAATGAACAATAGGGGCCAGGTAATAGCCTGCTAAGATCCAGAGCAAGTAAACCATTGAGAGGGCTTGTCATCAGGGTCTCCTTGTTATGCTTGTTTTATTCCTAATTTCTGAATAGCCATTTCGCGGATCTTCATTTTATCCAGTTTTTTCGTTGGTCTTAGAGGCCACTCATTTTCCTCTATAAAAATAATGTGCTTGGGAACTTTAAAATCTGCAATTTTCCCTTTTACATAACTGATCATTTCTGCAGCCGTGACGGAACAGTTGGGTTTAAGTTGCACTATCGCTGTTACGGCCTCCCCCCAACGCTTATCAGGAACTCCTACTACCCCCGCTCTCTTTATCCACGGCGTATTATCCTCTAAAAACGTCTCCACCTCTAACTGGGATACATTCTCACCCCCGGTTTTTACCACCTCTTTGTAACGTCCACACCAGTAAAGATAGCCCTCTTCATCCATTCGCCCCATATCTTCTGTATAGAAAAAGCCTCTTTCATCAATGGCCGCAGCAGTCTCATCAGGCATGTTGTAGTATCCCAGAAAGTGATTCCACCCCTCAAAACAAATTTCCCCTATTTGATTGAGACCTACAGGCTTTCTTGTCTCATGGTCAACGATGCGAACGTCGATACCAGGCAACGGTTTTCCATGAGAATTCCTTCTTTTTTCCCAATTCTTGTCCTCCAGTGGCGTTATTGAGACTATTCCTCCTTCTGTCATGGCATAGCTATTTGTGGCGACATCAATCTGCAATTCTTTAACTATCCTTTCAAGGATGTTGCCACCGGTCGGAATCACAGCTTTCTTAAAAGAACTGAGATCTGCTCCCAGTTTCTTAGCGCTCTCCATAATTCTCAAAAACATCACTCCCAAGCCCCATGCCGCCGTTATTTTCTCTTTATCGATGAGTAGAGCTGCTTCATCTGGTTGAAAGAATTCAGTCAGATGAAGAGTAGCCCCATGAACATGGCAGTTGTATAAACCAGAGATAAGACCGCCAACATGATAAAAAGGAGAAAAACAGAGGTATTTATCATTAGTATTTAAATCTATCCCCTTACCATAGTGGTAGCCCCCCTCCAAAATGGTCCGGTGAGACTGCATTGCTCCCTTGGGAAAAGCCGTTGTACCGGATGTAAATATAACGTAAGCGTAATCAGCAGGATTAAGCTTCGGCAAGGCCACATCTTCACTGCTATGTCTGCCTAACTCCATTAAATTTTCTAAAGTAAATAAATCCGAGCACTTTACGCCGGTCGGATTAAAAATAATGATTTTCCCAAGTTTTGGTAAAGACAAATCATTCACATTGCCGGATTTATCGTAAGTAAACCCAAAAATTATCTTTTGCAAAATAGAGAAATAATCGATTTCACGAAACTGATCCATTATAAACAGGACGGAAATATCCGCACGTTGTAGAATAAATTTGATCTCGTCGGCTTTTAAATTTACATTTATAGGAATTACTTTAGCCCCTATTGAGATAAGGGCATATTGCAACCAGACAAACTCTGGGTAGTTGCCAATAATAAAACCCACATGATCTCCCGGACGAATACCTATGGAGCGCAAGCCTTTTACTGCGGTATATGCCAATTCCTTGAGTTGACAGAACGTTATCCTTTGCTCACGATAAACAACGGCCTCTCGCTCAGGCCATTTGGATGCCGCCGCATCCAATATTTCCGGAATAGTCATTTCATGGCAGAATCCCTTGACCATTTTTTTGATTTTTTCCACCTGCCCCGTTTCCAGTTCCAGACTATTCGGAACTTACTCAGCTTTTACAACAATGGCTACCCCCATCCCGCCACCCCCGCAAACTGCAACCACCGCAAGCTCTTTTCGGTGCGTATGCATTGCGTGCAGCAAAGTAGTCATAAGCCTAACCCCGCTGAGACCTGTAGGATGCCCAAGGGCAATTGCCCCTCCATGGATGTTTACTTTATCTCTATCCCATTTCAAAACCCGCTCATTTGCAAGAATTTGAGCGGCAAATGCTTCGTTGACCTCGATAAGATCCATATCATTCAAACTAAGGCCGGCCTTTTTCAACGCCTTGGGTATCGCAATGCCTGGCCCCTCACCCATTTCTGCCGGCTCGACGCCCGCATAAGCATAGGAGACCAAAGAACCCATTATCCGCAAACCCAATTCCTTGGCCTTCTGACGGGAGGTCATAACCATGGCGCTGGCTCCGTCAGACATGCTTGAAGAGTTAGCTGCAGTTACTGTACCCCCTTCTTTAAATGCCGTTGGCAACTTTGACATAGCTTCAAGATTTGCATCGGGACGAAAAGTTTCATCCTTGGTAAACGCAATCTCAGGGGCTTTCTTAGTTGCCGGTATAGTCACAGGCATAACCTCTTCGTCAAACCAGCCATTATCCCAAGCCTTCGCTGCC
The DNA here is from genome assembly GCA_035283845.1 of Syntrophales bacterium. Classification (GTDB taxonomy): domain Bacteria; phylum Desulfobacterota; class Syntrophia; order Syntrophales; family JACQWR01; genus DATESZ01. Next base: position 16,639 of record DATESZ010000030.1, read on the forward strand.
ATTTGTTGGCTGCGCAGACCCCATTCATCCTGCTCCCTCCGGCTAATATTGTATTTCACGGATAAGTTCTCGGCCGTAATTCCCATACCCATTTTGCATAAAGGGTCTACTGCGCCTCCCCAGCCGTCAACTAAAGCACGATTCCCCATGCGGAAGCCTTCCCACCGGCAGTTTTCCAAGAGATACGGAATGGTACTCAAACTCTCCATACCACCCACCACAATCACTTCGGCATCATCCAGCCGCAAGGCCTGCGACGCCAATACGATTGCCTTTAGTCCAGAAGGGCAGGCCTTATTAACCGTGTGGGCCGGAACGGCTATAGGTATGCCTGCCTTGACCGCTGCCGTGCGCGCCGGGTTTGGCCCATTGCCAGCTTGCCGGCAATGGGCGACGATTACCTCATCTATCATTTCAGCGCTTATTTCTGCCCTTTTCAATGTTTCTCGGATCACCATGGCCCCAAGATCATAAACCTTAACGTTGCGCAAAGTGCCGCCAAAATAACCTAAAGGTGTACGCACTGCTGAGCACAATACCACATCCTTTAATTCCATATTCTCTTCCTCCTTGACTTTTGAGGTTAAAGTCTTCTTTGTCATTTTATTTTTGCGCCGCATACTCCACAACAATTAAATTCCGCGGGAATACCTTTAGCGCCACATTTCGAGCATTTCTGAGTATAAGGTCCCCAAAGAAATTCACTCGATCCCCCCCGTGCAGCCTTTTCGCGAAGTCCTATATAGTTGGCGGGCCGCTTCTCAACAAAGGCATTCATCCCCTCAAATGGTTCTGCTGACGTATAGTGGATCGTAAGCCAATCGGTTGCATTGCGCATAGTCGCCGCCCAAACCATTTCTTTCCAGTAATTGAGCTGAGTAATAGTATAACGAGTACATTCAGGAAATTTCTTCAATAGCTTGTCAGCTAAATTTTTTACCGCTTCGTCCAATGCCCGTAAGTCTATTTTCGCTTTTCTTTCCTTCAAAAGTCTTTTCTTCTCTTCCAATTCACAAGTCAGAAAATTACCCTGCTCGTCTACGATGGATGGCACCACCTGGTTGACCAATCCCCACTCCAATGCCTTCGGTGCAGGTATTTCCTCGCAAAGCAGAAGAATCTCTCTGGCTCGTCGATCTCCCACAACGATCGGTAAAAACTGCGTGGCTCCTCCGGCGGCAACTGAACCGACCTGAGTCCCCACTTGCCTGATAATGACATGCTCGGCAGCGATGGCTAAATCGCAAGCCAGATTGAACTCATTACCGCCGCCCACAACCATACCATTAAGTCGGGCAATGGTGGGTTTGCCTAAACCCCGTAACATCTGATGGAAAATGTTAAAGTTTTCGCCCCATTTATAAAAGTCGCGTGGGTATGCCGACAATGGCCCGGCGTACTCTTTAACATCTCCGCCTGTGCAAAAAGCTTTTCCCCCCGCCCCGGTTATCACTAAAACTCCGACTCCATCATCATTGCGAGCATCTCGGACTGCTTCGGTCATTTCCGTAATAGCCAGAGTGCTATAAGTATTGAGAACATCAGGACGGTTAAAAGTAATCGTAGCAATCATATCTTTCTTGGAATAGATAATATCTTTAAATTCGAATTCCTCCGCTTGCCTTGGCTTAAAAATATCAAATCTCTCCATAAAATTTCCCCTTTCAATATGAAATTATTTGCTTATCACTCTTATTAGCCCTTTTTCTTTGCTTTCTGCTTCTCAGCGAAGAGATTTTTGTAACGTTTTGCCTCATCTGATCCCCAGTATAGCCTCACTGCATCCATGCTCATCGTTTCAAAACCAAATATATGATCCGTATCAGCATTGAAAGCATGTTTGAGGCACTTTAATGCATAGGGGCTCAACTCTTTTATTTCATTACACCATTTCTCAACCTCGCTATCAAGCTCAGAAAGAGGGACAACTTTATTTACAAGACCCATTTGAAGGGCCTCTTGGGCTGTATAAGTTCTGCAAAGGAACCATATCTCTCTCGCTTTTTTCTCGCCTACTACCCTTGCAAGATAAGAAGCGCCAAAGCCTGCATCAAAGCTGCCAACTCTGGGGCCAGCCTGACCGAACTTCGCTGTATCTGCCGCTATCGAGAGGTCGCAAAGGAAATGGATGATATGCCCACCGCCTATCGCCCATCCATTGACCGCAGCAATAACCGGTTTAGAGACCGACCTTATCATATGATGGAGTTTTGTGTGCCAGTAATCCATCTCTTTGTCATACCCGCCTCCCCCCTTTGCCTCCTCTACGTCCCCCCCGGTGCAGAAAGCCTTCTCTCCCGCCCCCCGGAGGACAATAACTCTCACATCATCGTCGAGCTCGGACGTCTCAAGAGTTCTGCATATCTCCTTGAGAGTAGCGGTTCTAAAGGCATTATATCTTTCCGGTCGATTGAACAATATCCATGCTACATTCTCACTAACACGATAAATGATATCCCTGTATCCTTCGTCCATCATTTTTTCCCTCCTTTGGAGGAGCCTTTTATAACCTTTCCCTCAAGCTCCTTAAATCTATCATCTCTCGCATGAAATGCGCCCCTGGCACCCTTATCCCGCCTCTCCTTGAAGAAGACAAACTCCCCTTTCTCATATTTCTGGTTGGTCATAAAAGAGTGGCCGAAGTAGCCCTGGGAAAAAGCATGTGTAAAACCCATAGAGTCATAAGCGAGATGCTGAAAGGACTTTGCAATGGCGAGTGCATCTTTAGGGACGAGAGTAATTTCTCTGGCAATATTCTCTGCCGCTTCATCAAGGTTTCCCCTGGGGACCATTCGGTTTATAAGCCCAATTCTCAGCGCTTCTTCCGCTGGAATTCGGTTCCCTGTAAAGATCATTTCCGCCGCATGTTTATAGCCCACGAGGCAAACCAAGTGTTGCCAGAAGGCAATGGCCCCGCCGAGCCTATGCTCTGGAAAACCGAAGGTCGCATCCTCGGAAGCGACTGTGATATCGCAAAAAGTCGCTAAATAGCAACCCGCTCCAAGACAATATCCATGGACCTGCGCAATCGTAGGCTTCTCGCTATAGAAAATCTTTGGCCAACCCTCCCACCATACTTTCCTGTCAAAACGGAGCTTCACTCGCTGCGAAGGCCTTACATGCTCCTCCCCTTTCTTACTTCCAAATCCATAGACAATACCTACTTCTCTCAGATTATGTCCTGAAGAGAAAGCCCTTCCGGCAGCTTTTATAATGATCACCTTGATATCATCATCCTCTCCCCCCCTCTTTACCCCATCGAAAAGCTCCCAGAGAAGGGCGTCCTCTTCTTTCCAAGAAAGGGCATTGAGGCTTCCTGGATCGTTCAAAGTCAATCTCAAGATTGCATCCTCTCCTTTTGCATAGACCAAATGTTTATAAACTTTTTTCATGTCCTTCCCCTTTATTTATACTTCCCTATGATCTTTTTTATCTCTTTACTATTAAGGATTGGCCTTTTGAGCTCTTTGATCTGGACTTTATTTTCAAGAATCTTCTTAGCAAGTTCCCTAAACTCCCTTGCCTGATTGGATTCAGGAAAGACCTGCACAACTGTCCTCTTTAAGTTTTCCGCTTCCTGTACCAAACGATCTCTTGGTATATAATGGATGACAGGGACGTCGATTGCGCCAAAAACATCTTTAACGATCTCCTGCTCATGTGGGACGCCACGCATATTAGCAATAACACCAGCGATCCCTGTCTGGAGATTTGGATTTTGTTTAAGGGCGCCCATCACGCTCTGGATAATCTTCATCGCCTGCTCCATAGGGGCAAGCTCACCACTTGTAACGACATAGGTTTGTGGGGCAAACGCGAGAGGAGTCGCAAAACCACCACAAACGGTATCTCCCAGCACATCATAGATGATAAATGTAGGGTTAAATTCCTTGTAATGCTTAAACTTTTCCATGAGCTCCAGGGCCAGCCCTACACCTCTCCCAGCGCAACCTCTTCCCGGGCTCGGCCCCCCACACTCACTTCCAAATAGACGGCCAGCGTAGTCCACACCTGGATATGTACGCTCATCCATGAACTCCTTCGCTATCCTTTTTCTTTTTGCTTGATACTCGCTGTACGATTCGAGTATCGTGGGCTTCAGTTCCCCACATAATGTGGCAATAGAATCCCTCTTAGGGTCGCAGCCAATCTGGTAAACAACTTCGCCCTCAAGGATGAGTGCCGCACTGACATTGGAAGACGTGGTTGATTTTCCTATCCCTCCTGTCCCGTATATGGAGATCCTCATGGGTTCATCCCTTTTTACCGGGCTGGAAGGTATCATCCCCATGTAAGCCCTGCCAAGCTCCGTCTTCATTTCCTCTCTTGTCATAAGGGTCTTCTGAATGGAGAGGTACATTTCAAAGAGATCATTATAATTTTCTATAGGAAGAGGTTCATATTTCTCCACCCCTTTCTCAACCTTCTCTCCCAGTTCATTGAATATCTTTGTAATATTTGAATCAGGAAAAGCCTCCACAATGGTTAATCCCTCATGATCTGCTTTACTAAAGCTCTCTGGATCGCGGGGGATCCTCGCAAGTATTGGGACTTTTGTCATTTTGGCAAATGCCTCTATAATCTCATCCTCCTTAGGGACGCCCCGGTAGTTTGCAATAATTCCTCCGAGACTCACACCGAGTTCTTTAAGGGAAGTAACAGCCCTGATGATGTTATTGCAGGCATAA
>DATESZ010000031.1:0-7652 GCA_035283845.1 Syntrophales bacterium
CACGATCTTCATGTAGCCGGGCCACATCAGAGGCTCCATTCTCTTTAAAAACCCGGCGTTGATCTGGCTGCTTCCATACTTGGCCGACTCCGCATAATATCTCTTCTGGAACTCTAAGAATTTCTTGATGGATTCCGGGTCTTCCGGGACAAACTCCATCTCCTGTTCGAAAAGATAACTCTCATTCCTTTCCCAGGGGGAAATCCAACACCGGGGATATTCAATCACTTTATTGGAAAAGGTGGTCAGCTCGTAGTCGAGATCTTTCATGATCTTCTTGGTTATCTCCCGGAGTCCGGGCAGCATGGAAGGAGGCAGCATAGCAAAGGCCATCAGGTGGGGGTTGTGCCGAAGATATCTGATCGCCACCGATGAACTTCCGCCCCAGAGCTCCGTCAGGGCGTCCTGGGTCTTTCCGCTATAGGAGACAAACTTTCCTCCGTATTTACTGATCGTTTCTCCGATCAGTTCTTTATAAACGGCCTGCTGCTTTTCATTATAGCAACTGATCTTGTCAACTATCAGAAATTCGGGAAAGCTTTTTTCATATTTTTCGTAGGCCACCGGATCATGAATGATCTCCGAATCGGCGGCGATCATTGCCGCCTGTACGCCGTTCACGCCATAAACCTGTTTGGAGATGCCGAGATCAACGAGTTCCTTCAGCCCTTTCAGGCAATCTTCAAAGGTATCGAAGCCGATCTGCACCTTCTCCTCGATATTACGGAGGGGATAAAGCCGCCGGACGACTTTTGTTACCACCCCATAGATTCCCAATGAACCATGAAAAATGCCGGTAAGGTTCATACCGTAGCCTACCCGGCACCAGGGATTGAGTTTCTCATGTCCCTTCATCCCGGCCGATCCGGTCCACATAATCTCTCCATCGGGCAATACCACCTCGCAGGCCACCTCTTCATTGATGTCAATCCCGCCCGTATTACCACCGCCCAGGACAAAATTGCCGATCAGGCTGCCGCTGTGCGGTCCGCCCCCTAATCCCAGCGGTTCTAAGCGATGCTTCTCTGCCTCAAAAAATAATTTTGACCAGCTTACCCCCGGTTCAATGGTAGCGGTATGGGTCTCCTCATTGATTTCAAGGATTTTGTCCAAACGTCGCACCACCAGCATCAGTCCCCCCACTCTGGGTAAGGCCGTAGAGCTGATACTGACCCCAAAGGCATAGGGATAGACGGGCAACTTAATCTTATTACAAAGCCGCAGAATCTCCTGTATTTCCTCAACCGTCCCGGGCGCTACCACCAGGTCTGCCAAATAAGTCTTGAACGCCTGGGATACCTCATCCCGGCAGTAGGGCATAATGTCTTCCTTGTCCATGGAGACATACTTCTCGCCTACAATCTTAGCCAGCTCTTTGTAAGCCTCTTTTATCTTACTCTCTTCCATCACGGCTCCCTTCCCTTTCATCCGAAAATACCTTTCACCCTCCCCCTCACCCCCTCCCCTTGAGGGAGGGGAAAGGGGGAGGGGTAATTTTCATTATCCTTTGTGACGGACAACGTCATGAGGGTTTGTCTCATCACTATTCACCGCAAAGGTAAAATTTATACCTTGACACCCACCTTATAGCCATCGTGGATGGCATCATAAAGCTTGCGAAAGCCCGCACAATCGCCAATGGAATAAATCTCCGCTGCAGCGGAAGCCTTTAGGCCATCTGAAAGCGCCTTATCCGCTTCAAAGGCTTCAGCGTTCACTATGGTATCAGCAGCAATCGTCGCTTCTCTGCCCGCCAACGTGGTAATAACAACACCTTCATCAGTTATCTTTTCCACTTTTACATTGACCAGGGTAGTAACCTTAAGCTCCGCAAGTTGCCTCCTATGGGCCAATATATTAAAGGCGTTCACATCGAAAGCCACCATCTTGCCCTTCTCAAGGATAGTGACTTCTTTCCCCTGCTGAGCCACCCACTCGGCAGTCTGCACGGCGATTTCATTGCCGCCCAAGATAGCCACTTTCTTGCCCATTGTCACCTTCTCCTGCAAAACGTCAAAAATATTGGTCACGTTTTTCTTGTCAATGCCGGGAATTTTGGGGATGGCGGGTTTCGCCCCTGTGGCAAGAATGAGAACGTCCGCACCCGCCTTGTTGATTAAATCGGCAGTAGCCTCTTTGCCGAGTTCTACCTTAACTCCTGTTTTCGTAAGCTGGGTAGAGTAATACTTGATAAGATCGTACCAGTCATAAAGCAAAGGCGTCTTGGCGCCAAGCTTCAACTGTCCTCCCAACTCATTGCTCTTCTCATAAAGCGTTACGTCGTGCCCTCTTAATGCCGCCAGCCGGGCAGACTCCATACCGGCAGGACCGCCTCCAACTACAAGGACCTTCTTTTTCTTCTCCGCCGGTCTTACTTGATAGGTCTCGTCCCATTCCCTGCCCACGCGGGGATTTACCATGCAACCCATGAGCTGATCTACAAATATGTAATAAAAGCAACCTTGATTGTCTGAGGGACAAATTAAAATATCTTCGGGACGTCCTTCCGTTATTTTCTTGGGAATATTGGGATCGGCAATCCCGGGGCGACACATTTCCCAGTAATCGATTATCCCATCCCCTATAGCCTTCTCCGCCACCTCCGGTTTATTAAGACGATAAGCCATACAGATAGGCGTTTTAATACCGCTTTTTTTCCAGTTCTCTGCTAAATAAAGCCAATGTCCCGGCCTGATTTCCGCAGTTATGGCAGGGGAAGTAGACTCATGCCAGCCTACAGTTACGCTGAAAAGATCTATTCCCAGCGCTTCGCACATCTTCGCGATCTCTATATACGCCTCCTCCGGGTTCCCTCCCTCCATGTGGTCAGTTCCATTTAGCCTAAGTAGGAAGGGATAATCAGGTCCCACGAGTTCCTTGGAGCGTTTTATAATCTCCAAAAGGAATCTTGCCCTATTCTCCAGCGATCCTCCATATTTATCAGTGCGTCTATTTGACCACGGGCTTAGGAAGTTAGGAATCAGGTATCCGGCTATGCCGCATATTTCTACACCGTCAAAGCCGGCCTCTTTAAATCTCCTGGCTCCTTGAGCATGTAATTCCACCGACTCCTCTATTTCCTCAATGGTCATCTCGCGGCATTCTCCATAGCGCTTTATGGGGCTTTTCATAGCAGAAGGGCCCACGGGCATCCCCGACACCATCTTTCCACCGGCCATTGTTTCACGAACGCCATACTCATGGAGATGACCATACCTGCCCGTATGCATGACTTGTCCAATAGCTATGGCCCCCTCATCCTTAATGGCTTTGGCTAATCTGCGCAGTCCGGGAAGGAATTCATCGCTATACAGGCCCATCTGCCCTATGTAACCCTTGCCCAGGGGATGGGGGTGACCTCCCTGGGAAACGACGATACCGAACCCGCCCCGTGCCCGCTCTCTTAGAAATTCTACCTCACGGTCAGCCATTTCACATGTCTTATAATCGCAATAATTATCCACTGTAGCGGCATACTTCATCCTGTTTTTTACTGTAAGCCTTCCAATTTTACCTGGTTTAAGTAAATTCTCAAACATGGCCACTCCTCCTTAATCTTATCGTTCTTATATTTTATTTAATAGCAGGAAACGCAATTTAGGTCTCTCTGATTAGCGAACGTTCGCACGCTGAATACATCAAACCGCCCACATTGTCAAGGAAAAATTCTATTCGGAAAAAAGTTCTATTATCGTGTTATTCTTCCAAAAATACCTTGACATGATTATCTTTTTGATTTAATCCATAGAAAAGTTTATGTAGCCGCTGACCGGATTATTTCTAAGATACCTAAGGAGGCCGTGGGCGAATGAGCTCATGGCTTTTTTTTACCGGCAAGGAGGAAGAAGATGGACGCGCAGGGGAAAAGAATATTAATATTCGATACGACATTAAGGGATGGTGAACAGTCGCCGGGGGCAAGTATGAATATCGACGAGAAGCTGCGTCTTGCCCGCCAGCTCGAGAGATTGGGAGTCGATATAATCGAGGCCGGCTTCCCTGTTTCCTCCGAGGGAGACTTTCAGGCCGTCCGGCAGATTGCCAAAGAAGTCAGAGAGCCGCAGATTGCCGCTTTAACGATGGCTAATCTCTCCGATATTGACCGGTCATGGGAGGCCATTGTTGAAGCGGCTCATCCGCGGCTCCATACCTTTATTTCTTCCTCGGATATCCATTTAAAATACCAGTTGAAGAAGACACGGGCTCAGGTATTGAAGGAGGCCCGTGCGGCTGTGAAACACGCTGCCGCCTATACGAAAAACGTAGAGTTTTCTCCGATGGATGCCACGAGGTCCGACCGTGAATATCTCTGCGATATGGTGGAGGCGGTCATTGCCGAAGGCGCCACTACAGTCAATATCCCCGATACGGTGGGTTATGCCATTCCCGTTGAGTTCGGGGAGCTGATCGCCTATCTTTTCAGCAAAGTAAAGAATATCAAAAAGGCGGTGCTTTCCGTTCATTGCCACAACGATCTGGGTCTTGCCGTGGCCAATTCTTTGGCGGCAATAACAAACGGGGCCGGACAGGTGGAATGCACTATAAACGGGATAGGGGAGCGGGCGGGGAACGCCTCCATGGAGGAGATAGTCATGGCGCTGGCCACGAGGAAAGATATCTTCCATTGTCATACGGGGATCAGGACGGAACGGATATATCAGTCCTCCCGGCTGCTGACTGCGATTACGGGTATCCAGGTACAGCCGAACAAGGCAATTGTAGGGGCCAATGCCTTTGCCCACGAGTCGGGCATCCACCAGGACGGTCTGATCAAAGAGAAGATCACCTATGAAATCATGCTCCCCCAGTCCGTGGGCATATCGGATACCCAACTGATTTTGGGGAAGCATTCGGGGCGTCATGCCATTGCCGATCATATGAAGAAAATGGGCTATGTCCTCTCCAGGGAAGAAGTGAGCAGGATATTTGTCCGGTTTAAAGAATTAGCCGATGTAAAAAAGGAGATATTTGACGAAGACTTAGAGACCCTTATTTCCGAAGAGGTGTTTCGGGTTGAGGATAAATACAAGCTGGTGTACTTAAACGTGGTGAGCGGCAACACGGCCATTCCTACGGCGACGATGCAGATGGAAATCGATGGAGAGATAATCCAGGATGCAGGATTTGGCATAGGGCCGGTGGATGCAACATTTGCCGCGATCAGGAAGATTACCGGGACAAACTATTTCCTGCATAAATATGCCGTCAATGCTGTGACGGGAGGCGCCGATGCCCAGGGCGAGGTTGACGTCCAGTTGAAATATGACGATCACACTGTGGTGGGAAGGGGCGCCCACCCCGATATCATTGTCGCCTCCGCAAAGGCCTATATTAACGCCTTAAACCGGCTTGAACGTTTGAAAGGAGATGCAAAAAAATAAGTGGATAGTGACCAGGAAACAAAAAGACAATCCCCTGATGAAGTCCCGACACCGGCCCCAACTCTTCCATGTGGCCAAACCCCGAGAGGCATTTGCGTCCCGTTGAAGGTTTTTCTAAGTTCCCTTTTTATCCAATCTTCATTTAACTATCGCGGCATGCAGAACATGGGATTTGCCTTTTCCATGCTTCCCCTTGCGAGGCGGCTTGGACATGATCGGGAACGCATTGCCGCTCTCTTGATCAGGCATCTGCAACTGTTCAACACGCATCCCTATATGTCAGGGCCCATCATAGGTTCTGTCGCCCGCATGGAAGAGTCAGACATTGAAGCAGGCAACGCCGACACGGCAGAAACCGTCAACTTCAAAAATGCTCTCATGGGCCCATATGCGGCTTTGGGAGATTCTTTTTTCTGGGGCGCCTTAAAGCCCTTTGCCTCTGTTTTTAGTGTCTTTACGGGCTTACAGCAATCTCTATTGGCGCCTCTCGTTTTTCTTCTTTTATATAATCCCGCTCATCTATGGATCAGGATAAAAGGGTTTGTGGAAGGGTATCGCTACGGGAGAGAGGGCATCAATTTTATCAGGCTCCAGGACCTGCCGCGGCTTACAGGACGGATAAGATGGCTTTCTTTAGCAGGACTGGGAAGTTTGGCGGTCATAGTCAGCCGTTGCATCCCTGTTCCCCCGCTGGGGTTTTTTCTTGATTTATTTACGAAAGGTGTTTTTTTGTCCCTCGTCCTTCTTTGTCATTGGGGGATTAAAAACGGAATCTCCCAGGTAAAGATGTTTTATGGGATATTTATTATGGGTTGCATGTTGTCACTTTGATGACCTATTTTAGGCCATGACCTCTGATATGTTAGCAATAAAGACTTTTGAGATAAAAAACAAACTGGGGATGCATGCCCGTCCAGCCGCCAAATTAGTCGGCCTGTCCAGTGCATATAAATCAAACATAATTTTCGAGAGGGACGGTTTGGCGGTAGACGGGAAAAGTCTGCTTAGCATTTTAACTATGGCCTGTCCCCAAGGGTGTATGATGACGATCAGGGCTGAGGGCAGTGATGCATGTGAGGCAGTCGAGGCGTTGGGTAAGCTGATAGAGGATAAATTTGGGGAAGATTGATGAACGTTGATGATGTGAAAAGAACGATGGCGATTAAGGGCATTGGCGTATCCTCCGGCATCGTGATCGGGAAGGCCTATCTTTTCGACCGGTTCGATGCACAGGTGCCTCTTTATCATTTGAACAATAAAACCCTTGTCCAAAGGGAGGTAAAGCGGTTCAGAGCAGCCGTCAAAGAAACGGAGATACAGTTGCAGGAACTTAAAGATAAGCTCCATGACCTGGGAGATAAGGAGCCGCTGTATATTATTGATGTTCATATCCTGATCCTGAAGGATCGAAGATTTACTGACGTAACGGTTGAACATATTCGCGAAAAAGCTGTCAATGCAGAATGGGCGCTCAGGATTACAATCGATAGCTACCGGGAAATATTCGACAAGATGGAAGACGATTATTTGCGGGGACGGATCAGCGACATCCAGTTCGTGGGACAGGGAATACTTAGAAATCTTGCGGGGAAAAAGCGGGAAACAAAAACGGATATCGGCGAAGGCATCATCCTTGTTGCCAAAGAACTTTCGCCGGCCGATACGGCTCAAACGAAGATCGATAAATTTCTCGGATTTGCCACCGACTTTGGAGGAAGAACTTCCCACACGGCCATTGTCGCCCAGTCGCTGGGAATTCCTGCTGTTGTAGGTTTGGAGAAGATAACCAGAGAGGTAAAGACCAACGATGATATCATCGTTGATGGTTCTTCCGGCATGGTTATTGTTAACCCGGACCCGGAAATATTGAGAAGGTATGAGGTAAAAAGAAGGCATTATCAGGAACTGAAGGAAATTTCGTTGAGTTCCGCACGTATGCCTGCCATTACCAAAGACGATTTCCGGGTCGATATCGGAGGGAATATTGAGTTTGTAGAAGAAGTGCCCTCTGCATTAGAGCACGGGGCGGAAAACATAGGACTTTACCGAACGGAATTTATTTACATCAACAGAGACAAACTGCCCACAGAGGAGGAACATTTTTCCAACTACCGATCTATTGTCGGTGTACCCGGTTTGGCATGGACGACAATAAGGACATTTGATTTAGGGGGTGAAAAATTCTTTTCTGATCCCAAACTCGGCCGGGAGATGAATCCCCAGATGGGGCTTCGGGCCATACGCTTTTGCCTGAAAGAGATCGAATTGTTT
>DATESZ010000032.1:0-12161 GCA_035283845.1 Syntrophales bacterium
TCCCTTCGAATGGTAAATAATATCAACAGCCCTGGCAAAGCTGTCGCCAACCTTGCCGATCAGTTGCAGGATACTCTCTGCTTCCGTTTTGAGAACCTCTTTGGCTCTTGCTATTGCCTGATCATCCGTCATGGGTGATTTAGCCTTTCCTTCCTCTTATTGCGGGATAGCCGTTTATGGAACCCTTGACTGGCAAGCTAACAAAATTTCCCGCTACTTACAAGATGGTTTTTCCATATTCGTTGACACTCAACAGACTTTTACTTATTATAACTCAATGCAGATCAATATCCAAAAAAAGTGGCACTGGGTTGCCGGCGGAGCGTTTGCTTTGCTCTTCTTATCATTGCTTTCTTTTCGCCTCGGTTTATTCAGTGAAAATACCTCTGCCGATCGGAAGATTAATAGGGGCGTTGCTATCCTGCCGGAAAAGGAAGCATGGTTCTCGATTTTCCAGGAAGGCAGAAAGATAGGATACGCCCGCAGGCGATTCCTGCCTACGAAATCAGGCTATCGTTTAACGGAAGCAGTATTTTTACGCATCAATACTATGGGGGTTGTGCAGGCCCTGCGTTTTAGGACAGAGGGGGATCTGGATTCCCGGATGGTCTTGAAGTCCTTCAACTTTGATCTAAATTCCGGCCTGTTTAGCTTTGACGCCCGCGGGGAGGTAAGGGACGGGCTTCTTATTCTTTATGCAGGGTTGCCCGGGGAGAAAAAGAAGATGGAGATTGATCTTCCTGAACCACTCCACCTTTCCGCGGGCATATTTGAAATTTCCCCTTTTGCGGGTTTGAAACCCGGAGAGAGCCGGACTCTTCACGTATTCGATCCGGTCTCTATGGGCGAGCGGCCGGTCACGGTTACCCTGTCCCGCGGCGAAGAAACCTTATTGCATCGGGGGAAAAAACGGCGCGCCAGGAAGGTTTCCGTTAACTTTATGGGCGCTGAGCAATTTGCATGGCTGGGGGAAGATGGCGCCGTTCTGAAGGAAAAAGGCATCCTGGGAATTACTCTGGAGGAGGCCCCAAGACAGGAGGCATTAGAGGGAATTGACCAGGGGGGAAGCGGCGACCTGACAGATATTGCTTCTATTCCGGCAAATAAAACAATAAATGATCCCGAGACCATCGTGGAGCTAAGGGTGAAATTAAACAATCTGGGGAAAGGGGGTTATTTTCTAAATGGCGACAGACAGGCGCTGCAGAAAAACGTCCTGACCATCCGTAAAGAGACGCTGCCGGTTATGATAAGGCGGGGGAAAATCGGCAAGGAAAGCCCATCGCTCAAACCGTCCCCCCTGATCCAGTGCGATCACCCACTGATTGCAGGCAAGGCAAGGGAAATCGTATCGGAAAGCGACGGGGATGAGGAAAAGGCGAGAAAGATAGTAAACTGGGTTAGTAAAAACATAAAGAAAAGGCCGGTACTGTCCGTTCCCAATGCCCTGGAGACCCTTACCAACTTAGTGGGTGACTGTAACGAACATGCCGTATTGGTTGCGGCTCTGGCAAGGGCCGCCGGCATTCCGGCGGAGGCGGAGGCGGGACTCGTCTATCTGCGGGGCAGATTTTATTATCATGCCTGGAATGTTCTGTATCTGGGGGACTGGGTTACCGCCGATGCCGTCCTGGGGCAGATGCCTGCCGATGTTACGCACATCAGATTTGTTCGTGGCGGCGTGGACCGGCATATGGACCTGTTGGGACTGATCGGCCGGCTGCGCATAGAGATACTTGACGATTTGCGAGCAACTGACTCCGATGCTCCGCATCGGTGATTAATGTAAGAAACTTTTATTCCCTCTCCCATGACGGGGAGGGGGCTGGGCTGGGAGAGGGTGAAAAACCGATTCATACCCCCTCCCACCAGAGACTGTGTCGTAATAGGGGAAAGGGTCATTCCGAACGGAGGTGAGGAATCTTAATATGTTAATTTCATTAGTCATTAAGATTTCTCGCTACGCTCGAAATGACAAAAAAATGAATTATGACACAGTCTCCCAGGGGAGGGGAAGTTTCTTAGGAGGGGGGCAATGATAACGCTGAAGAATATTACAAAAAAGTACGGCCCCATCTTGGCCGTGAATGACATCAACATTTCCGTGGCGCGAGGCGAGATATTCGGTTTTATCGGCCCGAACGGCGCCGGAAAAACCACAACGATCCGGATCATGGGGGGGATACTGGCGCCTACGGAAGGGACCGTCATCATTGACGGTATTGATATGGCAAGGGAGCCGGAAAAGGCGAAAAGAAAGATCGGTTTCATCCCTGACCGGCCCTTTCTCTACGAAAAACTGACCGGTCTTGAGTTCCTAAGGTTTTCGGCAGACCTGTATGGTGTAAATAATGAGGGGACGTTCCGGGAAAAGGCGGAAGGTCTTTTGAAGATGTTTTCCCTCTTTGACTGGGCGGACGGGCTGGTGGAAAGCTATTCCCACGGCATGAAACAGAGGCTTATCATCGCTGCGGCCTTGCTCCATGATCCAGGCGTGATCATTGTGGATGAACCAATGGTTGGTCTGGATCCCAACGGCATAAGGATTGTGAAGGAGCTCCTGAAAGACAAGGCCCGCGATGGGACTACGGTTTTCATGTCCACACACAGCCTGGGAATTGCCGAAGACATCTGTGACCGTATCGGTATAATAAATCGCGGTTCTCTGATTGCCACCGGCACCATGAGTGACCTGAAGCTTGCTGCCGGCATTGGGGAGGCGGATCTGGAGGCGGTATTTTTGAAACTTACGGAGGAGAATGATTCTCCGTGAAGAAATTGCTTACCCTTCTTAAACCGCGTTATCTGTCCTTTCGGAAAGGCCGGTCCGGAAAAACCGCCGGAACCCGTAATGCAAAGCTGTTTTTTATGGGGACTATCGGCCTGGCTTTCTGGGGCGGGACATTTGCCGTTTTTTACCGTATCCTCAGCTATTTTCAAGGGGTTGAAGGATTCGGCGATATTCTGGCCTATAAACTTCTCTCCATGGTGCTCATGACCTTTTTTGCCCTGCTTATCTTCAGCAGCATAATTACGTCCCTTTCCAAATTATACCTGAGTCGCGACCTCATCCTCGTTCACTCCATGCCGGTGCCTGCCGCCGGGATATTTCTTGCCCGTTTCCTGGAAAGCACGGTGGACAGCTCCTGGATGGTCATCGTGTACAGCCTGCCAATCTTCCTGTCTTACGGCATTGTGTACCGGGCGGATATCTTCTTTTATGCCGCCGTAGTGATAGCGATCCCGGCGCTTTGCCTGATTGCTTCCGCCATGAGTTCCCTCTGTGTCATGCTGGCCGCCTTGCTGTTGCCGGCCGGACGCATCAGGTCGGTTTTCATCTTTTTAGGCTTGATTTTATTTTTGATCCTCATTCTTGCCTTTCGCCTGATGCGGCCGGAGCAGTTAGTTGATCCCGATGCCTTTACCTCGGTGCTTCTCTACTTCAGATCCCTGTCCATGCCCGCCTCGCCTCTGCTTCCTACTACCTGGGTTTACGACAGCCTGCGCGCCTCTCTTACAGGAGATCTGAAGGGCGCTCTTTTTCATCTTTCCCTCTCCTGGAGTTTTGGCATAACCATGACATTTATTGCCTTCTGGACGGCCGGCGCCTGTTACTTTGTCGGCTTTTCCAAGGCGCAAACGGCGCCGGAAAAGCTTTTTCCCGTTCGCCCTGGACGCAATAACAGAAGCGCCTATTCTCTGATTAATATGTTGCCCGGACCTGTCAGGGCGTTTACAGTAAAGGAGATAAAGACTTTTTTCCGGGATCAGACCCAGTGGCCACAGCTTTTTCTTCTTGTGGCCCTGATCATAGTTTATGTATATAACTTTTCCGTGCTGCCTCTGGAAAAATCCCCCATCAAGACCATCTATCTTCAGAATGTCCTTTCCTTTCTGAACATGGGGCTGGCGGCCTTTGTCCTGACTGCTGTTGCGGCGCGTTTCGTCTTTCCCGCCGTCAGTCTCGAGGGCGAGGCCTTCTGGATCGTAATGGCTGCGCCCATTCCTGTCAGCACATTTCTCTGGATAAAATTCTTCGTTTATTACGCGCCCCTCCTGGCGCTTGCCGAGATACTTATCGTGGTTACCAATATCCTGCTGCACGTGACGCCCCTCATGATGCAGCTTTCCACGATAACGGTATTTCTCATGGTGCCGGGGATTGTGGCTATGGGACTGGGGATAGGCGCGACCTATCCCGATTTCAAGTCGGAAAATCCCGCCCAGACGGTCACCAGTTTCGGTGGGCTCCTCTTTATGCTTTTCAGCGCCGCTTTTATCGGGTTGGTCATAATCCTTGAAGCCGGGCCCATCTATACATTGTTCATGGCAGGCATCAGAAATGAAGCCATTACACCCTTCCAGTGGCTGTGGCTTGCAGGCTCCTTTCTGCTGGTTTTACTTCTCTGCATCCTGGCTGTGGTGATTCCCATGCGAAGGGGAATTGCCAGTTTAACGGAAAATTTTTAGCTTTAGATGCTTGCCGTTTTATGTTAGTAAGCTCAAGCGAAAAACTGTTATTTGTGAGTTGTGCGCTAAAAATCTTTTAATTTTAGTATCTTATTCATTTTATGAAGGCAATATTCATATCCGATGCCCATCTTAAAAAGAGAACTGATAGAGGTTACAGGAACCTCATGGCCTTTCTTGATTCCCTGAGGGAAAAGGAACCTGGAAACGGTAGGCGAATTTCAGGGGAAGGGCAGGTTAAAGTTAGTAACGGAAATAGCACCGGTATTGACGACCTTTATATCCTGGGCGATTTTTTTGATTTCTGGTTTTCCGAAGGTCACGTCATTTACCCGGAATTCATGGACGTGGTGGAAATGCTGATGGACTTGAAGGAACGGGGGATCAGAATTCACCTCTGCGAAGGGAATCACGATTTTTTTCTTGCCGACTATTTTACAGGGCAATTAGGGATCGAGGTAATTAAGGAATGGGCGTCCATTGATCTTGATGACCGGCGTGTCCTTGTTTCTCACGGGGACACGGTGGATGAGCGAAACAGGAGATACCTGCTGCTGAGGAGATTCCTCAGGAGCAGCTTTTTCTACAAATTGCAGCGGATGTTACCCATGTCCTTCCTCTGGAAAGCAGCCCTGATCAGTTCCAATCTGAGCAAAGAGCTTACGGCGGAAACAGCGAACGCATTAGCGGAGAAAATGCGCCGGTTTTCGCTAAGAAAGTTCAAAGACGGTTTTGATGCCGTTATTCTGGGGCATTGCCATAAACATCTGATGGAGGAACAAAAAATAAACGGGAATAAAAAGACCTTTGCCATTCTTGGCGATTGGCTCCAGCATTACTCATACCTTTGTTATGAAAACGGCGCTTTTACCCTTGTAACTTTCCGACCCCCTTAAGAGCGATTTTGATTGACCGGTTTTTCATTCCGGAGATAACTGGACAGATGGATGTGGATATGTTAAGCAAGTCGTTAATTTTCCCGACGGTCTAATAAATGAATTACGGCGGCATTGATGAGGCGCATAGGTCCTTGAAAGAGGCGACATTCGTTGTCGTGCCCGTGCCTTATGATCTGACTTCGACCTATCAGTCCGGTTCCCGCCGTGGCCCGGGGGCCATACTGGATGCTTCCGTCAATATGGAACTTTATGACGAAGAGCTGGGAAAAGAAACATATCTTGCCGGCATCCACACCCTCTCCTCTCTCGAGGCGGACGCCCGCGGCCCGGCGGAGATGGTTGCCGGTGTGCGTGAGACCATTGCCCATGTTCTTTTCCATAATAAAATTCCCGTAATGCTTGGCGGGGAACACAGCATATCCTTTGGTGCAGTGCAGGCGATGAAGGAAAAATACCCCCAGATATCAGTGCTTCAGCTTGACGCCCATGCTGATCTGAGGGATTCCTATCAGGGCAGCCCTTACAGCCACGCTGCTGTCGCCCGCAGAATCGCCGAAATCTGCCCGCTCGTGCAGGCTGGAGTCAGGAGTTACAGCGCCGAGGAGGCCGCCTTTATGGCAGAAGGCGGGGTGCAGACCTTTTCTGCCGGGTTTATTCACCAGGGAAAGGGGTGGCGAGAGGAGATTTGTGGAAAATTATCCGGCGATTTATATGTTACTATTGATCTTGATGTTCTTGACCCGGCGGTTATGCCTGCCACCGGGACCCCGGAACCGGACGGACTGTTATGGAGAGATGTTCTGGGACTTTTAGGAGAAGTGTCCCGCCGCTGCTGGATCAGGGGATTTGACGTGGTGGAACTGGCGCCGATCCCCGGAATGGTTGCGCCGGATTTTCTGGCGGCTAAGTTGATCTACCGACTGATGGGTTATTTGAGGGCTGGCATTCTATCTTGATTAAAGATTAAAATAATATGGTTTGAATCATCAATGCGATGTTATCGGTATAACCACCATGTAAAGGAGACAAAACAAATTGAGTGTAACTTTACTTCCAGGGATGATGTTTTTTACAAAGGGCGTAGGGACTCATAAAGAGGAACTCCATTCGTTTGAGCTGGCGCTAAGAGATGCCGGTATCGAGAAATGTAATCTTGTGCAGGTTTCCAGCATCCTGCCGCCGCGATGCAAGGTAATATCACGCGCTCAGGGTTTGAAAACACTGCAGCCCGGCGCCATTACTTACTGCGTATTGAGCCGTTGCTGCAGTAATGAGCCGAGACGTTTGCTGGCGGCCTCGGTAGGATGTGCTTTGCCCACGGATAAAAACGCCTACGGTTATATAAGCGAGCACCACTCCTTCGGTCAGACGGAAAGGCAGGCGGGAGACTATGCGGAAGACTTAGCGGCTGCCATGCTGGCCTCAACACTCGGCATTGATTTCGATATTGATGAGAGCTGGGACGAGAAAAAAGAGATATTCAAGATAAGTGGAAAAATTGTAAGCACCAGGAATATTACGCAATCAAGTATCGTGAAGCACCAGGGATATACAACGGTAATTGCCGCCGCTGTATTTGTATTTTAATTTTTCAGCGAGGCGCGAATATTTTACGCTAAAGGGGATCAGGGGGACGTAAGAGGCTTTGAAAAGCATGTTAGTATCATAAATTGCCGGTTTGTCGTTTTTTGATATCCGATCCTGTATAGGAAAGGCCGGGCATATGTCAAACTATATCTCCACCTCATATGTTTATGTTATCCCACCTATACTTGGATCTTTCGTCCTCCTTTCCCTATCGCTGATTTCCTTCCTGCGAAGCAGTAAAAACTCCACGAACGTCTTATTCGCCGCCTTGTGTTTTTTAGGCGCCCTTATTAACGCCGACGTGGCAGCCGTTTCCCTCATCGCCGACAAGGACCTTGCCCTGAAGGTGGACAGAGCCACCAACTTTTTTTCTGTCTTCAGTCCGGCCGTATTAATCCAGTTTGTCCATTCTTTTACAAGCATCGGCAGACGCGGATGGCTTGAGTATCTGGCTTATTTCTTCAGTCTTGTTTTCTTGTTTTTTACCTCCTCATCATTTTTCATAAGCGGTTTGCAAACATACAGTTTCGGCACCATTGCCAAAGCGGGTCCCGTTTTTCACGCCTTCGCGGCAGTTTCGGGGGCCACCGTACTTTATTGTTGTTTTACATTATTTTTTGCCATGAAGAAGGCAAAAGAAAATGCTCAGAAAAACAGGATTAAATACATAATGGGCGGCATAGGATTGATTACGATTCTAATCGCCTTGAATTTCCTGCCTACTCAGGGGGTTCCCATCTATCCGCCGGGTAATTTCAGCTTCATTCCGGCGGTTTTTCTGGCTATCGGCGTTCTCAAATATGATCTCCTCGACATTGGCGCCATAATACGCCGGGGGACGATCTATTTCATAATTACGGCTTTCCTTACGATTTTTTACATAACGCTTATTTATTTTTTTAACAGTTTCATTGTGAAGGCCGAAAAAAGCACCGTATTACTTTCCTTTTTTCTGGCCCTGTTCATGGTGCTGCTCTTTAATCCGATAAAAGAAAATGTTCAGAGATTTATCGACAACCTGTTCTTCCGGGGGCGTTACGATTATCAGCAACTCCTCAAGAAGACCAGCCGGGAGATGGCGTCACTCCTGAAGGTAAATCAGATCAAGGAACTGTTATTTGAATCTACTTACTCGGCGCTGCAGGTAAGCCGGGTTTGTCTGTTTCTTTACGACAACGCCGGGGGGCGCTTCCTGCTTTACTCAGAGGTTGACGGGGAGGAGGAAATCGCGGGGCAGGATATTTTCGACCGCCATCACCCCCTGGTCAGCTTTCTTGAAGGGTCGGAGGGACCACTGAGCAAGATGGCCGTGGAGCGCTTCAGGCCACATCATGAGGGGAGGGAGCTGATTCTTCAATTATTTAATGAGTTAAATGTGGTCATGATCATTCCCATGCTGTCCCGGAAAAGACTGCTGGGCATGATTGCCCTGGGCGAAAAAAAATCCGGGGAACTTCTGGTCCATGAAGATATGGAACTATTGACTACCATCGCCAACCAGGCAGTGACGGCCATTGAGAACGCCCATGCCTATGAAGAGATAGAGAAATTGAATCTTGAGTTAGAGCGGAAGGTGGCGCAAAGGACGGCTTCACTGCGCAAGACATTGGAAGAAAAGGAAAAAACGCAAAAACAGCTTGTTCAATCGGAAAGTCTCGCTGCTATTGGACAACTCGTGGCCGGCGCCGCTCATGAACTTAATAATCCCCTTGCCAGCGCCTCAAGCCTTATTCAAAGCAGCCTTCAAACGATATCCAAGGGGGAGACAAAGGGCAATGAAAGTGAAGTGGCTGACGACCTCAAGTTTTCCTTAAAAGAGCTGAAGCGCATGGGAGACATAGTTAGGAGCCTCCTTGATCTTTCCCGTAAAACGCAGGTTTATGTTGAACCTGTTCTCGTTAATATGGCCATCGATGATGCCCTCAGGATTTTGTATAACCAGTATAAGTATCTCCGCGTGGAGATCGAAAAAGACTACGATGAAAATATGCCTGTTGTAGAAGGAAATTTTGCCAACTTGGGGCAGGTATTCATCAATATAATCAAAAACGCCCTACAAGCCTTGCCAAACGGCGCCGGCAGGATCATCCTGAGTACGCGCTATAACAGGGATAGGGATAGCGTCGGGATCGAATGCCGGGATACGGGAAAGGGCATTCCGGCGAGGCATCAAAAGGATATTTTTAAGCCCTTTTTTACGACCAAAGGCGTGGGCGAGGGTACGGGGCTTGGCTTGTACATCTCCCACGAGATTGTCAAGAGACATGGCGGCAGCATCGATGCGACAAGCGAAGAGGGCAGGGGCGCATCATTAACTATAGAACTGCCCTGCCATAGGAGGGAAGCGTGATCGGTGTAGTAGTTGTGGATGATGAGGAAGGGGTCAGGAGATCTCTACTCAGGGTGCTGGAACCGGATGGTTACAATGTTTTACTGGCGGAAAACGGGGAACAGGCGATCCGTATCGTTACTGATGACGTCCAGGCGATAGAAACGGTAATTTCAGATTATAAGATGCCCGGGATTGATGGTCTGGAAACGCTCACGGAAATCGGCAGGATTAATCCTGAGATTACCCGGATCATGCTTACGGGCTACGCAACTATGGAAAGCGCCATCGAGGCCGTTAACGCAGGCATCGACGGCTTCCTGACGAAACCCTTTGAAAATAACGAATTGAAGGCCAAGGTGCGGGAGTACAATCTGAAAAAGCGCTTAAAGCAGTTTGTTTCCGAGCAGATATTGAAAGAGCTTCAACGGGAAGGGAAAAATATCCTGCCCCGCAGACAAAGGGTAAGCATCCTTTTTTCCGATATACGCGGCTTCTCGAAAATGGCCGAAGCCATAAATCCGGAAGCCCTTTCCGATTTGTTGAATTACCGCTATTTTTCTCCCCTCGATAACATCATTTATGAATTTGACGGAACCTTAGACAAGCATATCGGGGACAGCATCATGGGAGTATTTGGGGCGCCTATAACATATGAGGACGATGCCTTGAGGGCCGTTATGGGCGCTTTGAAAATGAGAGAAGAGATGAACAAGATGAACGATAAACATTCGGACAGGAATATTTCCATCGGCATCGGCATAAGTACGGGAGAGGTCATGGCAGGCATATTCGGCTCTTTCAGGAAAAAGGAATATACAGTTCTTGGTTCACCTGTAAACATTGCTTCCCGACTGGAACGTCTTGCCGGGGCGGGTCAAATCCTGATCTGTGAAGAGACTTACCGGCAGGTTCACGAGCAGGTAAGAGTAGAAAAAATAGACGCCCCTACCATAAAGGGAATTGAGCGCCGGCTTGATGTGTACAACGTTCTGGGAACAATTTAGAAAAACTCTACGGAAAAACTACGGGAAAAACTCCTGTTAGCTAAGTTTTAAAACCGCACTCTTTTGAAGCAGGCATTTTTTTTAATTTGAGTTGCCACGAGTTTGTTTTTGTGCCAGAAGCGGATATCTGTAAGCCCTGTTATTTCATTAGGAACACTTCCCATTACTGTTTCCTTTTCCCGTACCTTCCGATATGATCCCTCGATCACAGCAAATTAGGTGCCGAACAATGTTGTGGCTGTCCCTAATTATCCTTGGCAACATTCAAAAGTGTGCGCATGATCCTTTCTGATCATCGCCTGAAAAATGGATTTCTCAGTCTCTCCTGACCTATAGTGGAGGCAGTACCATGCCCCGGATATACGCGCAAATCGTCTCCAAGTGGAAATATCTTTTCTATTACCCCCTGAATCAGTTTCTTATGATCGCCTCCAGGAAAGTCGGTGCGTCCTACGGAACCGGAAAAAAGTGTATCCCCAGTAAAGACAGCGCCTGGCGCGTAAAGACATACACCGCCGGGAGAATGCCCAGGAGTATGGATCACCTTCATCCTATATGTACCGACTTCAATTTCCTGTCCGTCAAAAAGTGTCCCATCATGCGGGAAACCCAGTCCGGGGGAATCCAGCCTGTGTATCCATACAGGGGCCTTTATAATACCCTTTAGCTCCTTCGCCGCGCCAGTGTGATCAGAATGGCCATGGGTGATTAGGATATATTTGATCCTGAGACCAGCATTGGATACCTCTTTCACAATGCGAAACACCTCATCTCCAAGGTCAATGACAACCCCCTCCATGGTCTTTTTACATCCCAGTATATAACAGTTGGCCTGATACGGGCCGACAGCCATCATCCTAAGCATAATAAACGATCACTCCTTCCTTTGTCATGGGGGATGTGGATCCTTTCCCAGGGACTCAGTTCATCAAGGTTCCCGAACAAGTTCTTTCCCCGCCTACGGAGGGTGATGAAACGTATTCCCTGACTGTTGAGTAGGGACAAGTGCTCATAGGTGGTGAACTTGTAATCAAAGACAAAGGCGACGCCTTTGTGAACCTTCCGCTTGAAGGACAGAACATTGAGAGCTTGTTCGTTGGCCTCCTCCTTCATGAGGTCGGCAGCGGTATAAAGAACCAGTTTGGAGGCGGCATCCTGGGCAAAGAAGGTCAAGGCCCCTTTCATTCGCTTTCCCCTGGCCCTGGCCCAATGCCCCTGAAGGACGGATTCATCCCCATAATGAGGAATGGTGTGGAAGTCCAGATTGATGACGCTCCCGTCACACAGACCAAGACGGACGGCTTTCTTCACAAAGGCCTGCTGAAGCTTCAAGATGTGAACCTCGTCCAGGGAATAGGAATAGGTGGACATGGCCGTGCACTTGGGAAGGACATTCAGACCTGCGAACAGTCCCAGACCGGGATCGAAGGCATGATCCCCCATGTGACCGTACCGCTCCGTGCCGATGAGATTCAGGGCCATAAAAAAAAGAAAATAGCTGACCGATTGAATGATCTTGGTCCCAGGCAGACCAGCGGAACGGATCAGTTCCGATAACTGAAACTTTTTCAGAAACGGAGCAAACGGAAAGGCCCCCGCCGATTCACAGATAAAATGTCGCCCCTCCATCTGTGCGATTGAAACACCCTCCGAATTTTTAGAAAATTCTAGTATGAAAAAGAACCTTTATCAAATTTTGGAAAATTCAAAGCTCTCACTACCAGAAGGAAAGTCGAGTAGATCAGTTTCTCCCAACGCTGTAGGTTGATGTTTGTGTTCTCCGTTTCCGCCTGGTTTCCCGGCGGTGCCACATCATCTCAACCATACATCAGTTGTCCCCGACCCCTCTCAGAACCGTGCTTGCGCTAT
>DATESZ010000033.1:0-8386 GCA_035283845.1 Syntrophales bacterium
TCAACATGTGTACATGATCGGGCATCAGATGCCCTTCCTCTATCCGGCTTTCTTTGTACTGGGCCAGCTTTTTGAATACTTCCCCAAGGTGCGGCCTCAACTGCTCGTACAACGTTTTACGTCTGCATTTCGGAATGAATACCACATGGTATTTGCATTCCCATTTACTATGACTTAGGCTTTCGCTGTCGTCCATCTCGATTCTCCTTTCTTCGTGTGCTTGGCGGCTCACGATTCAGAGTGTCGCAGATGGACTCCTGTAAATGTCAAACTTCTACTGCCACCCCGGCATAGCCGGGGGATTTCCTATGTTGGGTTAAAAAAGTGGATGCATCGGCTTATCAAACCATAATCTCCTGATGGCCGCCAAACCGGGGGGCGGACGCATTCAAGTTTGGCGCTGGCGAGAACGCCGGGGGGCAGGGGATTGCAAGCCGCGCTTCTTCGATGACGGGCACCCTGCCATGCAGCATGCCGGATTCAGCATCCCAGCCGCCCGGACTCACTCATTGCTGGGACACGGCTCTTTAATTTCTATTGGGTGTCTATTGCAAAGGCTGCAACTCACGCGCCGGCACCCGCCTCCAGCAATTTATCCATATTCAAAATGAGGGTGTCGACCAAGCCCTCTTCGACATCAAATACTTTTTTCGCCTGATCCACCTTGGCAAAATAGCCTCTCCTTGCCCGGTCCTTGTCGCCAATGGTGAGGATGTACGGTTTCTCTTTTTGCTCTTGATAGATGGTCAACTGCAGCCTCGGTGAAGAGAGGCCATAAGGGGCAAGGTCAGCCGGGTTTTCATCGACAAAGGCCTTTATTTCCCCATTTTTTATCGCATACAGGTATTCCAGCACCTTGGCCATCGAGGCTATCCCGGTTGTTGGTTCAAGCATATTCCATTTTGACTGATTCTGCACGATGACCACTCTGCTCATGCCCTTTTTGACTATTTCGAGCCGCCTCAACTTGGCCGGGTCGAAATCCAGGATGGTCTTGTCCCGCAAGTCGTAGGCTTCTTTGCTCACTTCTTTCTTGAGATCCGAATGTACGCGGTACACCTCCGGCCTTCCCTTGAACATGGCATACGCCACATTATTGGTAGGGCCTCTTTCTCCGAAAACAATAACGGTTTCCCCATTGGCAGACTTCAGACCCATTTCAACTTCGGGGTCACCCAGGCCCAGCTCGACCAATTTGTCGTGCTCAACCTTTTCAAACAGTACCGCATCCTTTCTGGAGGTGACGACGTTGGTTAATAACTTTTCTATTGCCTTGTCATCCCCTTTTGCGCTTAATGGCTGGGCCAATTGCCATCCGTCTTTCTCCCGAACCACCTCGATCTGGCGGTTTTCTTTGATATAGTTTATCCGGAATTCCGAGATATCCTTCACGGCAGTGGGTAGCAGTTTCAGCTGTTCTTCTTTTAACTGCTTGACCGCTTCCTCCTTCTGGTCGAAGAAGAAGAACGCACCGCTCAGTGCGATCAGCACGATAAACCAGAAAAGCGTTTTTTTAGTGAAGTTCACGCGCCCCGCCTTCTTCTGGCGGTTACGCCAAGTCCCGTCACCAGCAGCAGCGAGGGCACAATCACCACGGAAAGCCAGAAAACAATTTTTCCCTGAACCGGGGTTAGCAGCAGGGGCGTCAGGCCCGGTTCTTTTTTCCTTACCGAGATCAGGATATGTTCCTCTGCCAGCCAGTTAAGCATGTTCAGGAGAAGATCCTTATTCCCTGCCTTCAGGAATTTATTGCTCGCAAAGTCCGAATCTCCCGTGACCAGGATCTTCCCCCAGGTCTTGAGGCTGTCCTGCCCTTCCCCGGCTTTATCGTCCTTGGCTTTGTTGTCCTTGTTGCCCCCGAGGTCTACCTCCACTGCGGTGACTGCCACCACACTGATGGGTCCGCGTTTGTGCTTGTCAGCGTCAAATTCCTCATCTTCCCTGGTCAGTTTCTTGAGATCACTGGTCACCGTCCAGCTCTTGTCGCTGGTTTTGGCGATATCGAAGCTTCCCTTGGCCGGTTCTTCCTTTATATGGACAGAGCGGGCAAACGGGAAAAAGGTAAACTGCTCAAATTCACGGGTAACGGGATGATTCTTGTCATATTGCACCACCACGGGTATCGCGATATTGCTGCCGGAAAGCTGGCTTGTTTTGTCAAAAATGAGATCGTTCGTGAGCTCGAAGCCGAATCCGCCCAGGTAGCTGGTGAGCTTGGGCAACCCGCCGGGGTCAACCATGAAAACGACTCGCCCGCCTTGTTTGACGAATGCCGTGATCTTGTCCAGCTCGGCCTGCAGATAGTCCGTTTCGGGACCAGCCACCACCAACACGGCAGCATCATCCGGCACCTTTTCCGCGTTGATCAGCAGCAGGTCGCGCACCTGATGGTTTTCTCTCTCGATCGCCTCCTTGACATACGAATAACCGTTTTCCTCCTGGTTATCGATACGCTTCTCGCCGTGCCCGGTGACAAAGTAGAAAACCTTGATGTCTTTGCTCAGCAACTTAAGCAGGGAATTGGTGAGTTTGTTTTCGGATTCAGTGCCGATAACCTCATGCTTGGCGCCATATTTCAATACCGTCGTCCGGTAAGACGTCACCTCATACTTTGCGGTTTCTATCGGATCCCTGTCCGGGTCTACAAAGCGAAAACTGAATTTGGGCGAGTGGTAGGAATATTCACTCAACAGGTCGGACATGGCCTGTCTCGTCCGCTCGTCGCTACGATAAAAGGCGATGGCCTCAACATCCTCTTTCAGGGATTTTAATATCTTGACCGTATGGTCAGACAGGGTATACCTGTTATCCCGTGTCAAATCGACCCTCACCTTGTATTTGACCGACATGCCCGCAACAAGCCCGATTATCACCAAAAACACCATGCTCATGACCGCCGTGTTAAAGGCGTACTTGGTGGATCGCTTGGTGATGAATTCCCTGATTTCCGGAAAGTAGATATAGAAAAACAGCAGCAGTAGCAGCAGCCCGATCCAGATCAGCGCCAATGGCAGGTTGCCCATCTCGCCGGTTATTGCATAAGTGATTCCCCCTGCCGCCATCAAGAAAATCGACAGCAGGCCCAATGGCGCGAATAATCCCCTGGCTTTCATTATCTCCACCTCTTCGTTTCTAGACTTCTGAGCGTAAGGAACAGGAATAGCACGATGAAACACAGGTAGTAAATGATGTCCGTCGAATCCACGACCCCCTTCGACATGCTTTCTATGTGCTCGTTAATCGAAAGATAGCTGAGAAATCGGCCCAGCCCGGCAGATACCAGCGGGGCGGAATAGCTGATCAACCAGAAAAAGAACAGCATGGCAAAGGATATTGAAGCAGAGACAATCTGGTTTTCCGTCAACGACGAAGTAAACAGCCCCAAGGAGATGGCTGACGCCCCCAGCAGAACCAGGCCCAGATAACCTGTCCCGATTGGCACCACTTCCGGTTCGCCAAAAGCGATCAGGAGAATCGGATAAGCAACCGTCAGCACGACCATGGTCAGCACGACAACAAGGCAGGCCAGATATTTGCCCAGCACGACGTCAACATCATTGACCGGAAAAGTCAGCAGCAGCTCAATCGTGCCGGTCTTCTTCTCTTCGGCCAGCAGTCTCATCGTCAATAACGGTGTCATCATCAGCAAGATAATACCGATCGTTCCAAACAGCGGCCTGATCACCGTCTCATTGATATTCAACAGCTGGTATTGCTTTGCCAGCATCGGATCGGACTGTGCCTGATAACTGACAATCGAGAAGGTGGCGGTGAGGTTGTAGAAAAAATAACCCGTCATCAGCAAAAACATGATGATCACGATATAAACCGTAAACGAGCTGAAATAGGATTTCAGCTCCCGATTGAGGATAAGGGCGATATTCCTGATATTCATGCCTCTTCCTTTGTGACCAGTTTGATGAAGATATCTTCCAGGCTAACCTCCAGGAGGCGCATTTCCACTAGCTCAAATTTGTTTCTTTCGATCATCGCCTGGATGCCTTGCCTGCCCTGTTTTTCATCTTCCAGCACGACAATAAATCCGTTGGCGTCCCCCGAGGCTGGCTCTCTTTCAACGCCTTTAATGCCGCTTACACGGGCAAGTTCCTGCTCAATCGTCTGCGCATTGCCGTTAATGCGCAATAACATTCGCTGCGCGCTTTCAGTTGCAAGGTTCTCCGGCCGGTCTTCTGCCACCACTTTTCCCTTGTTGATAATGATCACCCTGCCGCAGAGGATGCTGACTTCCGGGAGAATATGGGTGCTGAGAATAACGGTGTGCTTGCCTGCCAATTCCTTGATCAGCTTTCTGATTTCCTTGATCTGCTTGGGATCAAGCCCTACCGTAGGCTCGTCAAGAATCAAAACCTCCGGGTCGTTGACCAATGCCTGGGCAATGCCGACCCTCTGCCTGTATCCCCGGGAGATCGCGCTGATCAACTTGTTGGAAACGTCGCTGAGACCACAGTCATCCATGACCCTGGCTGCTTTTCGATTGACCTCTTTGCCGGGCGTTCCCTTGATGGCCGCCACAAAACGAAGGTAGTCCTGCACTTTCATGTCCTCATAAAGCGGCACCCGCTCCGGAAGATAGCCTATCCTTTTGCGAACATTCAACGAGTCCTCGAAACAATTGTAGCCAGCCACCATGACCTTCCCCTTGGTGGGAGGAAAAAAACAGGTCAAAATGCGCATTACCGTGGTCTTCCCCGCCCCGTTAGGCCCAAGAAAACCCAGGATCTCGCCTTTTTCAACAGTGAAGCTGATATTGTCAACAGCGCGGAACTCGCCGTATTCCTTGGTTAAATTTTCGACTTCAATCATTAGATTTACTTTACTAATTGATAATTTTTCATGATAACAGCAATTGTTTTTTTGGCGCAACTCTGTTTGTCAAAACACTGCCCAACCAGGGGCGAGAATGAATTCTCTTCGGGCAGATGCGCGCAACGAGCAATGTCAGGACTCACGCCTTTCGCGTTAGATGTTTTTCGCAATAGCCCGCAGCCCGTGTGGCCATATGCTCTACGCGCAAGCGTGCAGACAGATACTGGTTAGAAAATATTTTTGAACCAATAATTTGGTTGTGCTAACATAATCGTGCGTGTTAGATGCGCCACGATAAAACATTTTTTTAGGAATGCTCACTTTCAGAAGGGATTCGCATATTATGAAGAAACAATTCATGGGGAGTAAGGTTGTTCTCGGTCTTTTGACCATAATACTGGCGGGGATATCAAGCGCTGGGGCGAGTGAATCCTCAGACCGTCCTTCTGCAAAGAAGCAGCCTTCCGCAAAGAAAGAAAAAGCCAAGAAGGACGAAGTCAAGCATTATGACGAAATGGTGGTCATCCCTGCCGGGAAGTTCATTTTTGGAAAGCCCGGTGCAACCAAGGAAATCAGCTTGCCTGCCTATTCGATAGACAAGTACGAGGTTACCAATAAACAGTTCGCCAGGTTCAATTTGGATTTCAAATATGGCAAAGGTGGGGACGATTACCCCGCAACAATGGTTTCTCTTGTCGAAGCCAGTGACCATTGCGCAGCACTCGATAAGAGACTCCCCACGGAACAGGAATGGGAAAAAGCTGCGCGGGGCACCGACGGCAGGACTTACCCTTGGGGAAACGATTTCAATAAGATACATTGCATAACCAAGGAAAGCGTCGAAGAGGGGCAGACTTCGATAATTGCGCCAGTCGGATCATGCGAATCAGGGAATAGTCCGTACGGCGCCGCGGATATGTCCGGTAATGTGTGGGAGTGGACCTCCAGTTTTGATGATCGTTATAGCATTCTCAAGGGTGGTTCGTTTTTTGAGGGCAGAAATTATGCCATGACTTACAGTTCCCTTCTCAGCATTCCTAATGATGCCAAAGACTATGTCGGATTTCGTTGCGTCAAAGATATTAAGAAATAAGTAGCAGGGGTTGTGCGTCGGCGAAGATAGGGATTTGAGTGGGGGCAATAAAGAATTAATTAACGCATTCCAAAGGTAACCCATAAAAATTTGCATTGCAGGCCTTGATTAGCAATTAATGCTTTGCTAATATCATTAAAATTAGAGTTTCTAAATCTTGCCCTGCCGGACTTGATCCGGCAATTATCAAGTATCAGGTGGACTCAGGTTTTTTATATGGCCTTAAGGTATGCAGTTATAGAGTGCCCCCTCAAATCATTAGGCTTCGTTGCCCGCCAGTTCAAATGTGAGCTGCCGCACACAATCAGGTGATTCATGAAAATTAAACAATACCATTGGCACCACTTTTTTGGTGGGGTCGCGCTACTTCTACTGATTATTCAAGTTCTTTCCGGATCGGTTTTGACGCTGTTTTATGTGCCAGACCTGAAGGAAGCCTATGCCAGTATGCGATACCTCTACAATGAGCTTGGCGCAGTGGCCTGGATAAGGGATACCCACCGCTGGGCCGCACTATTCTTGATGGTTGCGGTAATAATGCATTTCATAAGAAGCTTTTTAAGAAAAGATTATCTTAACCGGGACAGCAAGACATTGTGGTTGACCGGCGTCCTGCTCTACCTGCCCATGCTGGGATTCTTGTTTACTGGGGTTATCCTGCCGTGGGAATGGAGAGGGTATTGGTTCATGGAAATGATTCCCAATTACGCGAATGAAATCCCCTTGATCGGGCCTTCGTTGGGTGATTTTCTCCTCAACACCTTCACCCTTAACCGGACGCTGGTAGTGCATATTTGTATTCTTCCGGCTATCACGTTAGTGCTAATGGGCATTCACACCTTTACCCGGGTAATAAAAAGAACGGGGGGGCTCACGCTGTATGTAATTGAACACACTCCGTTCACCCTACCATTATTGCTGGCTATTGCCGTACTGGCGTATATTCTGCCGATGCCTTCCCAGGATCCGGCAATCATTCCAATGCCATTGGAGGGCGAAAACCTTCCAACTGCAGAGTGGTTTATTCTTATTTTTTACGTACCCTATTTATATTTTAAAGGGATGATGGCGACATTGTTCGCCTTCTATATCCCATTGATTATTTTTCTGGCTTTGGCAATATTCCCTTATTTTCTTAGGGCAAGGACGCGAAAAAGTGGCAAAAAGCCCCAGCAAGAAACTCCTTTCATCGAGAAAACTGGCGTATTTGCAAACATGATGGCGCCTGTTCGAAAAGCCTTGGGAGCAACAACTTACGCGAGAACATTAGCCTTCCTAACGGTGTCTCTGGTGGCGATATCCCTGTTCGGCCCGCTTTATGCCGTTTCCCATAAATCTCCAACCTATGGCTGTAATTCTTGCCACAACATTACTATGGGTGACCGGTTGGGACTGCCTCCACCAACATTCAAGGACAGGGTAATGAACCCCACCCTTAAAGATAATACTTTCATGGTGGAACACTGGTTCTATCCGCAAGTTGTCTGGTAGGAAAATACATTTTTAGCCGTGGCAGCAAGAAGCTATGGAGGGTAAACGAAACATAATCTTGATAGCGTTATCATAAAAAATTTAAAAATGCGGGTGTTTTTAACCACAATAATCCATTAAAACCAAACTGTCCCTTCATCCTGCAATGGGGAAGGGATATTGAGCATAATGGGTTATTTTGGTTTAACTGGTAAATGAGGAGAATGCTTTGATCCTGAAGCGTAAAAAAGATTTTTATGGTTGCATATTGCTGGCTCTTACCATTGCGATAGCGGGCTGCAGTCGTTTGGATGGCACTAGTGATTTGCCTGAAGATGGACCTGAAACTGTCACAAAACGGTTCTATGAATTAATCTCGGCAGCGAAAATGGAGGGGGGTTCTACGACCGCCAGTGAGGCATATAAGCTGGTCGATACCAGGACTTCCAATTTGAACGTGAACCAGTTCCTGGAAGTTATCAAGCGTTATCCCGAAAAATTCGCGGTGGATGTGGGTAAAGTTGAGATCAAAGGCACCCAAGCCCTGGTCGCCATAAGCTATAAGCTGCCCTCCAGTTTTGGTGGCGAATATACTGTGCAAGAGGTGTTGCCTCTTAATATTGATCCCACCACCAACACCTGGAAGGTTGATTTTACGGGCGATAGCTACGGCATGCAAAAGGATGAGGCAATAGCGGCAAGCAAACCTGAAGCTCCCCCACCGGTTGAATCTGAAGCTCCACCACAAGGAAAATAATGATGAGTGCAACCAAAGTCGCTGAGTGGATTAAGAAGCGGATTCGGCTGAAGATGGGGAAGCCGATCCCCGCGCACGTAAATTTCTTTTATTGCTTTGGTGGCATCTCGCTGTTTCTTATCCTCCTCCAGTTGGCCTCTGGCGTGTTTATGCTTTTTTTCTATACCCCAGAACCAGAGAAGGCATTGTTAAGCATTGCGTATTTAAGTAATGAGGTAACCATGGGGTGGCTGTTCAGA
>DATESZ010000034.1:0-8452 GCA_035283845.1 Syntrophales bacterium
GTGGAGGAGAGGCTTGGCGCACCTCTTATCCCTTATTATGGTGTCAACGAGGTTCAGGCGATACTCGGCACTGATATAGATGCCCCCAGAGAGAAGCGGTTTGGTTCTGTCGGCAGGGGCGGACCAAGGGTCCATCCTAAAATAGTTGACGATAAGGGCAATGAATTGCCGCGAGGCGAGGTGGGGAGGGTCATTATTAATGGCGGAGGAGTTGGCGCCGGCTATTACAAGGACCCGGAGAAGACAAGGCAGGCTTTTTGCGGCACCCTCGGCAAGGGAGGCTGGTTTGATACCGAAGACCTCGCCCGCATGGATGATGATGGATATGTCTGGCTTGCCGGGCGCAGGAGGGATATGATATTGCGCGCCGGTCAGAACATCTTCCCTGCTGAGATCGAGGGCATGCTTAACGCCCATCCCCAGGTGTCAAATGTGTGCATTGTTCCCATGCCCGACCCTGATTATGGAGAGAAGGCTTGCGCTTATGTCATCCCGAAGAAAGGGGAAACCTTCACCTTCAGTGCAATGGTCTCCTTCCTCATGGAGAGAAAGCTTGCCAGGTATAAGCTGCCGGAAAGGCTTGAGACAGTAGAGGATTTCCCCATGTTGGGCGATAAGGTTCATAAGAGGGCTCTGGGCGCTGATGTAGCAAATAAGCTCTTGGATGAAGGCGTAATCACTCAGGCCATGGTCGATAAGTTCAGAAAAGACGGTAAGATAGAATAAAGCCTGACATTTCAAATTAATCACTTTCCTCTAATATCATTTTCACCAGCATCCTTACCTGCAGTAAGTCAAAGGGTTTCGGGATGAACATATAGGCGTTTTTTTCGATATTTTCTTTCATGCCGTCAGTTATGATCCCCGCAGTCATAATGATAACCTTCGTTTTTGGAGATAATATCTTGATTTTATTAAGCACTTCTACTCCGTCTATATCCGGCAGGAAAACATCGAGAAAACAGAGATGGTAGGAAGAAGAGGCGATTTCGGCAAGGGCGCCCCCACCTGTTTCGGCCGTTCTGACCAACGTGGAGTCGCTTTGCAATGCCGTTTCTAACCCTTGAAGAAGCAACTGCTCATCGTCAACGACAAGTATCCTTTTCATCTTCATCTATAAAAAATCTATAAAGGCCACGTTTTAATTTACCCCAACCCTGCTTTTTGCCTTTAGTAAAATGCTTGTTTGCTTGTGTTTGAATACAATCGCAATTACCATGCCAGCGACCGCCTGAAGTTCCAATATCCGATACATACAGAGATTTCAGAGAAAAACACTTAAGACCCGCCTGCTGCAAAGCGGACAAGCTGGTGGAATCACCATGTTAATATAGTTTGATATAGTTATTTTACCAAAAAAAGTCCTTTACCTCACATTAGTCAGGGAGGGAATGGGTTGCCGTACGATGGCCAGGGGATAGAGATGGTTGGTGATATCACCAACCATGGTTTCGCCATTTCACCATGCTTAATCGCTATGACCGGCGCACTATTATTGCAATAAGCTGATTCTATTGATATTTATTGAATAGGGGCAATGGCATGGTCATTGCTAACAAATGTTAGCCATGCGTTCACGTTCATCTACTGTGAGAAAATATTCACACCAGGAGGAAAAAGCTCGCGCCGGCAGCATCATTATGTCGAGGCTTATGCCTGCGCGGGGCTAATTAAAGGAGCCGGTAAGAGTCAATGAAGAAGATAACAAATAAGGAGGATTTGCAATGAAAAGAAAACACTGGAAGAAGTACGGTACTATAATGTTGTTTCTCGCTTTATTTGCACTCGCGTTAAGCGGTTGCAGCGGCGACGATGGAGACGCAGGCCCACCAGGTGCAACGGGCGCAACGGGTCCGACGGGCGCGACGGGCGCGACAGGCCCGGCCGGAAAGGATGCAAGTGCTACAATCAACGCCGCGTCTCTGAGCACCGCGGACATGGCCGCTCTTACATTTTCGGAAACGGCCAGCAAGGTGGATAGTGTCGTCATCACCAGCCCGCCGAAGGTTAACTTCACGGTCAAGAATTCCGGCGGCGTCGGTGTAAAAGGGTTGGGAGCGTTGAACACTGCCGGCACGGCTCTAAATTACCTGCGCTTCTCCATCGCCAAGATGGTGCCGGCCACCAGCAGCAGCCCGTCTAAATGGGTCAGCTACATACCGAGTTCAACCAATCTTCGCCCCACCACGGATAGCTCCAGCAACATCAGCGGCCTGGTGGACAACGGCGACGGGACCTACACCTATACTTTCAGCACAAATATCACGGACACGACGAAGACCAACGGCGTTACCTATGAGCCGACGCTGGCCCATCGCCTGGTGATCCAGATTTCGGGCAACATTCCCAACGTTACTCCTAACACGCCCCTGAAAAACCCGATAAATATCATTTATGACTTCATCCCGGCGACCGGCGCGGCGGCAGCCTCCGGCCGCGACATAACTACGGCGGCTCTTTGCAATGACTGTCACGAAAAGATCGGCGTCAGCACTCCCCATGGCGGGCGTGTGGACACGAGATATTGCGTGGTCTGTCATACGGACCAGCGCGGCATCGGCCGTACTGAGGCGGCGACGGATGCCGACGGCAACTTCACTGCAAGAAAAAGCGGGACCTATCTGGTTGCCGGCAGGGCGGTGGGCGACTTCCCCAACATGATTCACAAGACCCACATGGGAAATTTGCTCTCAAAGGCAAATTACAATTACGGCAGGGTCTTCTTCGACACAATGGGCTTTTCCATGCTTGACGCGGGAATCAGGAATTGCCGGAAGTGCCACGCGGCATCCACGGCCGCGCCCCAGGGCGACAACTGGAAGAATAATCCGAGCAGGCTCGCCTGCGGCGCCTGTCATGACAATGTGGACTTTGCCACGGGGGCGGGCCACATTGGCGGTCGTCAAGCCACCGACGCGGTTTGTAATCTATGTCATGACGATGTGTCGATCGAAACGTATCACCTGACGGCCAATGCCACAACGAACAACCCGAACGTGCCGACAGGTCTGGTCAACTTTACTTACGAAATCAGCGGCGTTACAGTGAATGCCGACAACCAGGCCGTGATCCAGTTCCAGATCAAAAAAGACGGAACTGCGGTCACATTTGACGGCGCCGGCTCAACCGCTTCTTCGGCCCCTGCGGGTGCAGTATTGTCCGGTTTCTCCGGCAGCCCGAGCTTCTTGCTGGCCTATGCAGACGGCACAGACACGACGGTGGATTTCAACAACAAGGGACAAGCGGCAGCCCAACCGGTTTCAGTATCAATCGCTTACCTGCTGGCTGCCGGCAACACCAGAGGCACTATAACAGGCCCGGTGAGCGGGGTTTACACAGCCACCATTACGGCGGCAGCGTACAATTTCCCCGTTGGTTCCACGATGCGCACCGTGGCCCTGCAGGGCTATTTCACACAGGTAGCCGGCACCGGCGGCATAGCGGCTAATGCAGCCAGCCATACCTTGTCGGTCGTCAAGACTGTAACCGGGGATACCGCGAGGCGCAGCGTCATTGATCCGGCCAAGTGCGGCGCATGCCACGAGTGGTTTGAAGGGCACGGCGGCAACCGCAACATAGGCAAGGAGACTTCTTCTACCGATACCATCGTGTGCGTCCTCTGCCACAACCCCAATCTGAGCAGCGGCGGCAAGACCAATACCCTCACCTATCCTGAGGATTCCAACGACCTCAAGGTATTGGCGCATGGCATTCACGGTACGTCAAAGCGGGATTATCCGTTCGAATTCGTTCGTATCCGCAGCGGAAATACCTACTTCTTTACCTTCGGTTATATTGACCCTGGGTCTTATAACAGCACTACCGACGCCTTCACGGAGGGCAACTTGATCGGTTACGCAGGAGTAAACCCCGATCCTACGGTTATACACTACCCGGGCATCCTGCAGAACTGCGAGACCTGCCACAAGGCAGGCACCTACGCATCTGTGCCTTCCGGCGCGCTTAATACTACCGTTTGGACAACCGACGGCGCCAATGCTACGACCGCAGCGGTCACGGCAGCGCGCGCTACTGTGCCCAATACAACCGACAGGGTTACCACGCCTTTCGCCTCAGCCTGTCTGACGTGCCACTTCAGTGACGCCGCCATAGCGCATGCAAGCGCTAACGGCGCCTCTGTGGGCTGGGTCACTGCGGGCAACCCGACGAGAACTCCTGCAACACGTGCCACTGCCGTAGCCGCCAATGAACAATGCGTTATTTGCCACGGTTCCGGCAAGGCATTTGACGTGACCGTCGTTCACGAATAGACGCAGGTTACTCGTGGTATAAGCTCCAACCCAAAGGGGACGGCGACAACGCCGCCCCCTTTGTTTTTAAACCTTTGGGATATTATCCTGAGTGCTTTTTTTATTTGGTTAAATGGTTTATATGAGAATCACCCCCGCCCCTCCCTCCCCCTCGACGGGCATAGGCGCTAATTTAAGGTTATTTATCCCTCCCCCTGCGACGGGGGAGGGCGAGGGTGGGGGTAATTCTAATTCTTCGTTGTGCCCGACCCGGGCATGGGGGTTATAATGAAAAGATGGTTACTGGCGGTATTTATTCTTGCATTTGCTGTATCCTGCTCAAAGTTGCAGGAGGGCAAGAGCGATTACGTGGCTAAGATGGGAGATGTGACATTGACTGAGGAAGACGTCCGAGTCAGGTTTAAGAACCTTCCCCCTTCGGCAATGCAGTTATTTCAGGGGCCCGATGGTATGAAAATCTTTGTCGAAGAACTGGTTAAGAGGGAACTTCTCTATCTGGCAGCAAAGGAGAAGGGGATTGAGCAGAACGAGGAGGTCATAAAAAAGCTTAATGATACCCGAAAGGACATCGTTGTAACGTATTTCGTGGACCAAGAGATTAAAGCCGCGGCGATGGTTACCGAAAAGGACGTCAAGGATTATTACGACTCTCATAAGGATGAATTCTTGCGGAAAGA
This sequence comes from Syntrophales bacterium, assembly GCA_035283845.1. Classification (GTDB taxonomy): domain Bacteria; phylum Desulfobacterota; class Syntrophia; order Syntrophales; family JACQWR01; genus DATESZ01. The sequence continues at coordinate 4,949 of DATESZ010000034.1, forward strand.
CAAGGTGACTGTTAGCCGGATCCTGGTCAAGACGGAAAATGATGCTAAAAAAGTGGTGGAAAGGGTGGAGGAGGGTGAGGATTTTGCAAGTGTAGCCGCTGAAGTCTCACTGGATCGGGCCACCGCCAGGGCCGGCGGGAATATGGGAACCTTTGGCCCCTCGATAAAGAACAAGCCGAATCCGGAACTTCAAGAGGTGATTTTCAGGCTCGGCAAGGGTCAAATGAGCGACCCGATATACTTGAAGGATGGGGTGCACATCCTTAAAGTCACCGATATTGTGGGCGCCCTTCTGGAATTCGATAAGGTGAAGGAGGCCATTTCACGAAAAATAAAGGCAGAAAGACGAAAGACGGCTTTCAATAAAGTCCTGGAAAGCTCTATGAAACCCTATAAAGTGGATATCAATAATAAAGCCCTTGAGAAGCTGACCGTATCGGGGGTCGGCTCTTCCAAATTTTATTCCAGCCATCAATAAACGTACCGATCAGGAAAGGGATAAGCTAATCCTCCACGGTACTGGCCTTCTTCTTAGTCCCTTGAGACTTTGCAGGAGCAGCAGCAAGTTGTTCGAAGACGGCGCCATAGGAGTCAAGAAAGGGCTTCAAGGTATCGGCTTTGGCCTTGGCGCCGGCCGGATCAGCGGTGATCATGTCTTTGGCCGCTTTCAGACCTTCCACAAAGGTTTTGGCGTCAATCTCCCAGAGGTTTTTCTTTTCTAACTTCTTCTCGATTTTCTTTTCGGCAGCCTCCAACTTCACCCAGCCTTCTTCCAGACGGGCCACAGCGGCCTCCGCCTCGGCGGTCATGGCCTTCTTACCCGCTTCGACACCGCCCGCAGCCTTCTCAAAGGCAACCCTGGCTTCGATATAGCTATTCTTTGCCTCCTCATACTTTTTCTCCTTCACCTGTGCCTCAGAGGCGTCCCAGAGCTTCCTGGCCGCTGCGAAATCAGCGGCGGCGTACTTGTCGGCCCCTGCGGACAGAGCGGCGTCCATGGCGGTCTTGGCTGCTGCCTTCTCGGCCTGGGGAGGGCGTGCACAACCGATAAACACCAGGGTCAGCATAAGGGCTGTCATTAATAATACTAAACGCTTATAAAGCTGCATACTCTTTCTCCTTTTAGTTAATATCCTTTTAGTTAATAGTTGCATTTTCATGACAAAAAGCTTAAACTCATTTACTAGGGGGTTGTCAAGATATTTTAAGATATTGGTGACGTTCAACAGATTCAGTTGAATTACCCGGTTAGGTGTTGATTTATAACTTTTTTAATTTGCCGGTTATAAAAAAAGGAGGAAAATATGACTAAGAATTTGGAAATTTATAAATGCGAGGTGTGTGATAATATTGTTGAGGTAGTGCATGGCGGCGTAGGGCAACTGGTCTGCTGCGACCAGCCGATGAAATTGATGACGGAAAATACGACCGACGCCTCCCGGGAAAAACATGTTCCCGTTATCGCGAAGGTGCCCGGAGGGGTAAAAGTCAGCGTGGGAAGCATTCCTCACCCTATGGAAGAAAAGCACTATATCGAATGGATCGAGCTTATTGCCGACGGCAGGGCCTACCGGCAGTTTCTCAAACCAGGCGAGGCGCCTGAGGCTTTTTTCCCGTTGGAGGCAGCCAGTATTACCGCGCGTGAATACTGTAACCTGCACGGTTTGTGGAAGGCTTGAAGGAACGTAAGCAAACAAATATTGCTGGTTAAATCTTGCGTAAAGGAGAAAGCTATGGTTAAAGCTCTTATCGTATACGCCACGCGGAGCGGTGAAACGAAGCAGATAGGAGAATCCATAGCGGAGGGATTGCGCATTGCCGGAATGGACGTTGATGTCAGGAACGCAAACGACATCAAAAGAGAGACTGACCTTAACGGCTATGACGCCATTGTATTTGGTTCCGCCACCTACCACGGAGACATGATGCAGGGCATGAAGACGTTGCTTTTTTTAGCTGAAAAGGCGGATATCAAGGGAAAGGCGGGCGGTTCATTCGGCGCCTTCGGCTGGAGCGGCGAGGCGCCGGACCGCATCTATGATACCATGAAAAATATCTTCCTGATGAACATGGCAAGCGCCTCTCTGCGCCTCAAGTCGGGATCGGTAACGGGCGGAATCCAGGCGGCTCAGGCATATGGGCGTGAAATCGCCGGCAAAATTTAAAGATGTATAATTCTTGAAAGAAATGCATGAATAGTGAAATAAAAAATCACACCGTGAAAAAGGACAATAAAAATACAGATCCGGAGGCCGTAAAGAGTAAAGTGGAAACCACCAAAAGAAAGGTGAAGTTTGAAATTTTCGGTGAAGAGATGATAGAAAAAACCGTCAAACTCAGTGGGAACAGCGGCAGAGTTTACCTTCCCCCCACCTGGGTCGGCCACAACGTAAAAATAATCAGAACTGACTAAATTATTTGAGGAATCACCTGTGGACAATACCGTTATAAGAAGACTGAAACCAGGCGATCTATCGGAAATAAGCAGGATATCGTCGTCCATCACCCGCGCGCAAGATAGAACGGATTTTAAGCGTATAATAGAAAAACAGACCCAAAGTGAAGATGATGCCAGTTTTGTGGCTGAACGGGAAAACAGGCTGGTAGGTTATTGTATAACTTATATTCTTTCCGGAAGTTTCGGCATAGAAAAGAGCGCCTGGGTAGCCATGCTCGGCGTTGACCCCGATCTTATGGGACAGGGCATCGGTGAGTTGATGGCTACCGAAGCCCTGAAGGATTACAAGGCACGCGGCATCAAGGATGTCTACACTTCGGTGAGATGGGATTCTACGGACTTGCTGTCATTCTTTAAGACCCTCGGTTTTCAAAGAAGCGATTTTATAAGTCTTCATAAAAGCCTGGAATAATCTGGTTTGTTTCTGAATAAAATCCGGAAGTCAGAATACAGGAGTCAGAAGCCGGAATCCGGTAAAAAAGAAGGCAAGGAGACCTGCCGGGACATGGGGTTCTCAACAGGAAAATATAGATGATAGGAGGTAACAGTATGGACTTTTCGTTGTCTGAAGAACTGGAAATGCTCAAGGCTATGGCCCGTGATTTTGCCGCGGAAAAGATTGCCCCTTTTGCCGATGAGTGGGACGAAAAACATTATTTTCCTTATAAAGAAGCCGTCAAGCCCATGGCCGAGCTGGGCTTTTTCGGCACGATAATACCAGAGGAATATGGTGGAAACAATATGGGATGGCTGGCGGCCATGATTCTTACCGAAGAGGTTGCCCGCGCCTCCAGCTCCCTACGGGTGCAGGTCAACATGCAGGCTCTCGGCAGCGCTTATACGATCTATCGTTACGGAACAGAGGAGGCAAAGAAAAAGTATATCGAAAAACTGGTCAATGCCGACTACGTAGGCTGCTTTGCCATTACGGAATTCAATGCCGGTTCCGACGTCATGTCCATGAAATCAACGGCCGAGGACAGGGGCGATCACTGGTTGCTGAACGGATCAAAGACCTGGATATCCAACGCCAGCGTGGCCGATGT
>DATESZ010000035.1:0-3548 GCA_035283845.1 Syntrophales bacterium
ACAAGATGATACTTGCATTCCCATAATGTATGACTTAAACTTTCTGCGTTCTCCATGGATTGCCTCCTCTTCTGTAAACTTTGAGCGGTTCACAGTTGGGAGGCTTTCCTATATGTTCCCGGAATTGTCAAACTCCGGGAGTCCCCCGGCATAGCCGGGGGTTTACCTAAATGAAATCATGGTTACGGCTTTGCAGGATGTTGAGAGCCGGATCAGGGCCCTTGAGGCCGGGGCAAACGATTTTTTGAGCAAGCCTGTGGGCAAGACGGACTTGCGGGCTAGAGTCTCTTCCTCATTACAGGTGAAGGCTTATAACGACCACATGCGGGGTTATCATAAAAAGCTTGAAGCTGAAGTTGCAAAAAAGACGGAAGAATTAAGGCATGCCTACGAAAAAATCAAGACATCATCTTTGGAGATCATCTATTGTCTGTCCCGTGCCTCTGAGTATAAAGACGAGGATACGGGCGCCCATGTCAAACGGATGAGCAACTATTCTGCTGCCATTGCCCGTCAACTTGGACTTCACAAAGATATCGTGGAAACCATACTCTATGCCTCTGCCATGCATGACGCGGGAAAGATCGGCATCCCGGACAATATAATCATGAAACAGGGAAAGCTCGACTCTGATGAATGGGAAATCATTAAGCAACATACCACCATTGGAGGGGAAATACTGAGTGGCTCTGATTCGGAATTCATAAAATTGGCAAAAATTATCGCTCTTACCCACCACGAAAAATGGGACGGAAGCGGCTATCCAAATAATCTCCTGGGAACAGCTATTCCTCTGGAGGGACGTATAACGGCCATCGCCGACGCATTTGACGCATTGACTTCAAAGCGACCATACAAAGAACCCTTTACCATTGAAGAATCCTTCAGGATCATCCGGGAAGGCAGAGCCATACATTTCGATTCGGAGGTAGTGGACGCCTTTTTTTCCGCTGAAAGAGAGATCCTTTCGATCAGGGAAACCTTCAAGGATCAGAGACCAAGCCTGTTTGCGCTGATGCGCGGGACGGAATTTCAGGTGTGAATGCAGGTCAGGCTCCATACTCTTGCTCGATTTATTGATGGTGGCGGGGGATTTTCAAGTGACCACCCGAAAAAAGTCCTAAAGTTTTCTAAAGTAATGCCGACAATAACGGCGGGTAGGATTATTTAATCGGCAGGAGGTCCGTCATGACCATATCAGTAAACAAGGTTGATAGCGCCATAAGCACTTACAATACACAAAATAAGGTCAAGGTGAGGCAGTTTTCAAATCAGGAAGAGACTAAAAACGTTAAGCATCAGACCGATGTTTCCCTATCGCAGGGAACTGATAAGCCGGAAGCCAATAAGAAAACATTCTACAGTATTATTGACATTATTTTGAAGCATAAGGGCATATAGTTAATGCGGACTTCTAAGCTACGCCAGCAAATACACCTTGATTCCACATTGAACAGGGAAGAAAACCTTACGTAAAAAAATGGAGGCAACACCAATAGTCGAGTATGACAAAGAGGTTCGCTTTCGTCTTACCGAAACTTAGCATCAGCGCAAAAAGCTATTTTCTATCAGATCCACAATACCGCGAACATCATTGCGGTCAAAACAGGGAACATTTACGTCTGGTGGTTTATCTCCCACAACGCCTATAAGATTTTCATCGCCTCGGGAAATAATATCGTATTTGAGATCGGAACGAAAGACCTCAATTTTGGGGTGGCGGTTCTTCTTAAAACCCTCCGTCAGAATAATATCCACGCTGCGAATGTACATGTCCCGCAGTTCGGCAATGTCATGGTCTTTTTCCACGTCCGTCACAACGGCAACGCGCCAGGGGGAAGACAGTACTGTCGTGCTTGCGCCCGCTTGCTTATGACGCCAGCTATCCTTGCCCTCACGGTCCATCTCGAAACCATGCACATCATGCTTGATGGTGGCCACCTGGTAACCGCGTCTGGTTAGTTCGGGGATGATCTTTTCGATCAGGGTTGTCTTACCGGTATCCGATTCTCCTACAATGGAAACAACGGGTATCGTTTTATGGACATCCATTTTTTATATCCTTGTTCCGACGGCGCCAGGTCTTTCATTCAAGCTTCCATCGCTGCGATCGGGACGCTTAAACAAATAACCACATTGAATTCTAAGTCTACGTCATTTATAGAGATATGTCAAACATATAGTGGGAACATATAGTGGCGAAAAGATATTACCGATTGACTCTTAACACTTTCCTCCCTATACTCCTACACAGCAAGCGATCACTAGGGAAAGTATTGATCGAAGAATTTTTTTGTCAGGATCTCAGCGCCCCTGATCCCTAATGCAGGGGAAAAAAGAGCGGCCTAAAGAGCAGTTGGTGCGCACACGGCTGGTTTGAGCATATTTTAATGAAACACGCAACTTAACCAATGCCCATGATGAGCAAGATAATACTCGTTGTCGATGACGAAAAGGACATTGTAGAGTTAGTCGCATATAACCTGGAAAGGGAAGGTTATCAAATCGCCAAGGCTTATGACGGGCATCAGGCGCTGCGGTACCTCAGGGAAAATCAGCCGGACCTGGTGATCCTCGATCTGATGCTGCCGGGCATCAGCGGCTTAGAGATCTGCCGGCTTATCAGGAAGAAGCCCGAAACGGAAGACTTGCCGATTATCATGTTGACGGCTAAGTCAGACAGCGTAGATAAAATTATGGGGCTGGAGATTGGCGCCGATGACTACCTTACTAAACCGTTCAATATCCGGGAACTTCTGGCCAGGGTGCGCGCGGTGCTCCGCCGCTGGGAAATTCGTGCCGAACTTGAGGACATGGACAAGGTTTCCTTTAAAGGCCTGGCAATTGACTTTCGCACGTACCAGGTAACTGTTGAAGGCAAAAAAGTTGATCTTGGGCCCACCGAGTTAAAGTTATTGCGTTTTTTTATTATGAACCCCGGTCGTGTTTATACGCGCGACCAACTGCTGGATCATGTCTGGGGGAATGAGTCCTTTGTAGAGCCCAGGACTGTTGATGTGCATGTCAGCCGACTGAGAGCGGAGATTGAGCAAGACAAGGAAAATCCCGAATATATCCTTACGGTAAGAGGAATCGGTTACAAATTTGCTGAAAAGGATATCGTTTAATACAAGTAAGTCTGATTTTGCCCGGCCGATTATTTAATCAATCTTTCACGCATTTGCAATAATTCTGAAATAATTTTCTCCTACGCTTCCCGCAAGCATTTTCCTCATTCTTCATCAAATTTTCATCATTCTGTCACACTCCTGTAACATTTAGCCCCTATATTAGCAGCAAAAATAAAGCAAGGGGATGAAAACATGAAACAAAAGTTTTTTACGATGATGGTGTTGTTTGTTTTACTGGCAGCAGGATTGCCTGGTTTGACTTCAGCCGCCGACCGAAGGGTGGCGATTGACGGATCGAGCACGGTTTATCCGATTACCGAGGCGGTTGCCGAAGAGTTCCAGAAACTGCACAAGGGTCAAGTCCAGGTAACGGTAGGCATCTCCGGCACCGGCGGCGGATTCAAGAAGTTCTGCCGG
>DATESZ010000036.1:0-8079 GCA_035283845.1 Syntrophales bacterium
CAGCAATGAGGCTGTTCATGCCCCCGGCAATCTTTTGCACGGGAAGGCGCTGACCGATGATGCCGGTGGAAGCCACCAGGACAAGCTCATCCTTAATGTGCAAACCATCGGATGCCGCCCTGGACATGGCAAGCGCGTCCCCGTATCCATCGTCCCCAGTTGCGGCATTGGCATTGCCGCTGTTGGTCACAATTGCCTGTATCAAGCCGGACTTTATCCGCTCCATATCGACAAGAACGGGCGCTGCCTTGAAAGTGTTTGTGGTAAACATGCCCGCCGCCGTCGCGGGCGTGACGGAATATATCAGAGCCAGATCCCTCCGGCCGTCAGTTTTAATGCCTGAGTGAACGCCGTTTGCTGAAAAACCCGGCACCATAATCTGGCTCATAGTGTTTTCCTTTATTTCCCGCAACATTTTTTATATTTCTTGCCGCTCCCGCAGGGGCAGGGATCATTTCTGCCGACTTTTTCCCCGTCCCGCTTTACTGTCGTTTGGGTTTTCATGTCTTCCCCGCGGCTCATAACGTAACCCTGAGAGGAACGTTCCCTGATTTCCTCAATTTCTTCTTCTTTCTGTATATGCACCACACAGAGTTTGGAGACTGTATCTTTTTTTATGCTTTGAACCATCTCCATAAACATTTCGTAACCCTCTTTCTGATATTCCCGGATAGGATCCTTCTGACCATAGCCGCGCAGTCCGATACCCTCCTTCAGATGGTCCATAGCCAGCAGGTGATCCTTCCAATGTGTGTCTATGGATTGCAGCATAATTACTTTCCTGAGATAATCCATCATGGGCTTGCCAACGGCTGTTTCCTTATCTACCAAAAGCGATCTTGCTGCGTTTATTATCTGATCTTCTATATCCTCTTTGTTCGGCTTCCACTCATTGCTGTCCTGGTTTATTTTCAGTGAAAACTGTTTAAATATTGCGTCCTCCATGACTTTTGGGTTCCAATCATCGGGATTCCCGTCTTCATCCACAAATTCATCCACCATATATCCGGCTATTTCAACGACCATTTCATCAATGTCCGACTCCAGCTCTTCGCCTTTCAGCACTTTTTTACGCTGCTCGTAGATCACCTGCCTTTGCCGGTTCATCACATCATCATATTCGAGGAGGTGTTTCCGCATTTCAAAGTTCTGGCCTTCCACACGCTTTTGGGCATTCTCTATGGCCCGGGAAATGAGCTTATGCTCAATAGGCTGATCCTCTTCTATGCCGATACGATCCATAATCGAAGATATCCTCTCGGCGCCAAAAATACGCAAGAGATCGTCTTCCAGAGAAAGATAAAACCGGGAAGACCCCATATCGCCTTGCCTTCCGGAGCGACCCCGGAGCTGGTTATCAATCCGCCGGCTTTCGTGCCGCTCCGTTCCGAGAATGTGAAGCCCGCCCAGTTGCGCCACCGTTTCACCAAGTTTAATATCCGTTCCGCGCCCCGCCATATTGGTAGATATTGTTACCATGCCCTGCTGGCCTGCCTGGGCGACAATTTCCGCCTCCCGTTCATGATTCTTGGCATTAAGCACGTGATGTTTTATGCCGGCGCGATTGAGATATTTACTGAGAAGTTCGGACTTTTCTATCGATATTGTTCCCACCAGAACGGGCCTTTTGTTCTTATTCAATTCCTTGATCTCGGCAATGACGGCCTTGATTTTTTCCGCTTCCGTTTTATAGATTACATCGGTGTAGTCCTCTCTGATCATGGGCATATTTGTCAGAACGACAACCACATCAAGGTTGTATATTTTTTTAAATTCCGGAGCTTCCGTATCGGCTGTGCCAGTCATACCGGCAAGTTTCGTGTACATTCTGAAGTAATTCTGAAATGTTATGGATGCAAGTGTTTGATTTTCGTTTTCAATCCTGACCTTTTCCTTCGCTTCAAGGGCCTGATGCAGGCCGTCGCTGTAACGTCTGCCGGGCATGACGCGCCCAGTGAATTCATCAACGATGATCACATGCCCATCTTTTACCAAATAATCCACGTCGCGCTTAAATAGGGTATGGGCCTTCATGGCCTGATTGACGTGATGCAGTATTTCAATATTTTTTGGTTCGTAAAGATTGGCGACTTTAAGCAGGTTTTCCACATGGCCCACCCCCTCTTCCGTGAGCACCACGGTGCGAGTCTTTTCGTCAACCGTAAAATCCTGGCTTATTCCCAGCTTGGGGATAATCTGATTGATTCTGTAGTACTTGTCCGTCGACTCCTCGGAAGGACCGGAGATGATAAGAGGAGTCCTTGCCTCATCGATGAGAATACTGTCAACTTCGTCAACAATAGCGTAATAAAATTCGCGTTGTACATAGTCTTCAAGGTCGAATTTCATGTTATCGCGCAGGTAATCGAAGCCAAATTCATTATTGGTGCCGTAGGTAATGTCGGCGTTATAGGCTTGCCTTCTTTCACTATCGTCCATGCCATGAATTATCACTCCGACGGAGAGACCCAAGAATTTATATATGGGCCCCATCCAATCGGCGTCCCTTTTTGCCAGATAATCATTTACGGTAACCAGGTGTACGCCCTTTCCCGTCAAAGCATTTAAGTATATGGGCATGGTGGCCGCAAGGGTTTTACCCTCACCGGTCTTCATCTCGGCAATTTTGCCTTCATGCAATACCAGTCCCCCGATGATCTGAACATCAAAGGGTCTCATCTGTAAAGTCCGCCTTGATACCTCTCTTACCACTGCGAATGCTTCTGTAATAATATCAATAAGTTCCCTGCCATTTTTCAGTTTTTCCATGAAGTAAGGCGTTTTCGCCTTCAATTCAGAGTCATTTAAGGCCATCATATGCGGTTCAAGAGCATTAATTTCTTTAAGTGTCATCTCTAACCGTTTTAATTCCCGGTCATTTTTGCTTCCAATAATCTTTGTTATGATGGAACTAAACACACTTCCTCCTCTTAGAAAAAGCCGGTAATGTTAGCGGATTGTGAATATCCTTAATCTTTTCTTAAGTCAAGAGACCTTTTCTTCAAGAGTAAAATCCAAGCAGAAGTTGTTGAATCATACTTTATTAACTATGATTTTATTGGCGCGCTCCAGATATCAGTCATAAAATTGTCTTGACATTAAAATTATTCGTAGGCTAAACACCCCTACGCATGGGAATAAAATGTTATGAATTCAGAAAGGAGCGTTCATGGCGAAATATGAATCAAAAGCCCTAAAAAACGTGGCCATTGTGGGACATGGCGGAACCGGCAAGACCTCCCTCTGCGAATCGATGCTGTACGTCACCGGCAAAACCGACAGAACCGGCAGGGTAGATGACGGAACTTCCTCGCTTGATTACGAACCGGAGGAACAAAAGCGGCACGTTTCCATCAGCGCGGCGTTGAGTTTTATGGAATGGGAAAAACAGAAGGTAACGATTATTGATACGCCGGGAGATTCAAATTTCGCTTATGATACCAAAAGCTGTCTTCAGAATGTGGACAGCGCTCTGGTGGTCATAGACGCTGTAGGCGGCGTAGAATTTCAGACAGAAATGGTCTGGGAGTTTGCCGGGGAATTGAAACTTCCCAGGCTCGTTTACATAAGCAGGATGGACAGGGAAAGGGCTGACTTCGAAAAGACACTCGAAAGCATAAAAGGTCGTCTGGCGGGAAAAGTTACTCCCCTGTTTCTCCCTATCGGAGTTGCCGATACCTTCAAAGGCATCGTCGATATCCTGGAAATGAAGGCTCTATTCTTTGAGGGCCCCAAAGGCGCAGCTAAATCAGGCCCCATTCCCGCAGACATGCAGGAAACCGTAGAAAATTACCGGGGTACCATTATTGAAGACATTGCCGAATCGGACGATCAACTGATGGACAGATATCTAAACGAGGGAGAACTCAGCATCGATGAATTGAAGACAGGGATAAGAAAAGGCATTGCCTCCTGTTCCCTTATTCCCCTGATTTGTGGATCGGCGCTCAAACACATGGGGGTCAGCCAATTAATGGATATGATTGTCAATTACCTGCCATCCCCGGTGGATCGTGCGCCCATATCAGGGACCGTGCCCGGCACCGATAACCGCGATGAGAGACTTCCCGACATATCATCCCCCTTTTCGGCGCGGGTATTCAAAACCATTGCCGATCCATACGCCGGCAGGGTAAACATTTTTAGGGTTTATTCCGGCACCCTGAGTTCCGATACCCCTGTATTAAATACAACCCGAAAGATAAACGAAAAGATTGGCAATATCTTCTTTTTAGAAGGCAAGGTGCAGAAGCCGGTAGAATCCCTTGTCGCCGGCGACATTGCCGCAGTAGCCAAATTAAAGGAGACGGTCACCGGGGATACGATTTGCAATGAAAAGGCGCCGATCCTATTTGATAAAATCACGCCGCCGCCAACCATAATGTCCTTCGCCATTGAACCAAAATCGAGGGGCGATGAAGAAAAAATAGTCTCTTCCATCAACAGATTGATGGAAGAGGACCCCACCCTTTCTTTCAATCGTGACCGGGAAACAAAGGAAATGATCCTTTCCGGCATGGGTCAGGTGCACATTGAAGTTACCATCGAAAAGATGAAGAGAAAATTTGGCGTTGAGGTCTATCTCAAGACGCCCAAAGTCCCCTATAAAGAAACCATCAAGGGAAAGACTAATGTTCAGGGAAAATATAAAAAGCAGTCCGGCGGACGCGGTCAATTTGGCGATTGCTGGCTGGATATTGAGCCCCTCCCCCGCGGCAGCGGTTTTGAATTTGCGGACAAGATCGTCGGCGGCGTTATTCCGCAGCAGTACAGGCCGGCGGTGCAAAAGGGCATTGTCGAGGCCATGCAGGAGGGCATTCTTGCCGGCTATCCCGTTGTGGACGTGAAGGTCTCTCTTGTCGACGGCTCCTATCACACCGTAGATTCTTCGGAAATGGCTTTCAAGATTGCCGGATCGATGGGCTTTAAAAAGGGTGTATTGGCCTGTCAGCCGACTCTTTTGGAGCCTATTGTGCACATATTTATCGAGATTCCCGAAGAATACCTGGGCGACGTCATTGGCGACCTGAACAGCAGGCGCGGCCGGGTTCAGGGAATGGACAGCAAGGGCAATCACCAAATCGTGAAAGGCCAGGTTCCCCTGGCAGAGATTTTAAAATACGCGCCGGACCTAAGGTCCATGACGAGCGGCAGAGGAACCTTTACCTATGAGCACTCCCATTACGAGGAGGCGCCGCTTTACATTGCCGAAAAAATTATCGCCGAATCAAAGAAAGAAGATGGGTGAAATGAAGATCCATGCCGGCGTAATAACCATAAGCGATAGGGGTTACCGGGGTGAACGTAAGGACAAGAGCGGCTCGGAAATCATATCTATGCTGGAAAGCATGGACATCACGATACTCCATAGCAAGATCATTCCCGATGATAAAGAACTGATCGAAGAGGCGCTGAGAGATTACGCGGATGTAAAGAAACTTGATCTTATTCTCACTACCGGAGGCACGGGTGTAAGTCCCCGTGATGTGACGCCGGACGCCACACTGCAAGTCATTGAAAAAGAGGTTCCCGGTATGGCCGAAGCAATGAGAAGGGAAAGCGCCGCCGTTACGCCTCATGCGATGATCTCAAGGGCTGTGGCGGGAATAAGGGGAGCATCCCTTATTATAAATCTTCCCGGCAGCCCAAAGGGTGTGCGCGAAAACCTTGCCGTAGTGCTGCCTGCAATAAATCATGCGATTGAAAAAATTAAAGGCGATGAGAGGGATTGCGGGACTGAATAAACTTCAGCATGTTATCTCTGTGCGTTCCGGGCCAGAAGACGGTCTCACAGCAAGAACATCTGCGGAAACTTGAATAATTTTCCAGGGCATAGGCGGGAACGTAACCGGCAACATCGTCCTTTGAGGCAGCCAGCAGCTCCACATTGCATTTAACGCAGCGGGTAAAGAGCCTATCCGGTAAATAGGGAAGGGAAAGTTTTTCGGTTACCTCGTCTATCTGTTTTTCTAACTCGTCGTGATTGACGACTAACAGCCGTCCTGAATATTGCCGGCGTCTCAGCGCTTTTTGTCTCGTCAGTACGACCCTTTGCTCCTTTTCCGCCTTCCTGAGGCAGTCGAGGTCGATATTCCCCCGGTAAAAAAAAGTATCGTACCCTAATATCCGCAGCCACTTGGTTAACTTGCCCAAACTTAAATCTGTAAGAAATTTCACGGCTCTGTTAAATTGTCAGATTGTTCACTATCTACTGTTAATGCGTCATTTGACCTCAATTCTCTTCTCAGATCGCGAACGGTTTTATTCAACTGACTTATGTTTCTCGTTAAATTAAGCCTCTCGGTAAATCCAAGCAGACCCGTGAAAGCGACACCGACAAGAAAAGCGATGAACATGAGCATATATGTCGGAAAGGTAACGCCTTTATCGCCAAGAAGATCGTAATAGGTCAGCGTTACATCAGTGGCATTTTGAAGAGAAAAGGAAATAATAAAAAGTATAATTAAAACGGCGACAATAGTGTAAAGGACCTTCATTTTAAACCTCCCGATGATTCATTTTTTCAAAAAAAGACAGGATCTTATTGCGGGTTTCGATCAAATCTTCCGAGACCACGCGCGCTTCCCCGACAACCGTCATGAAATTTACATCCCCGCTCCACCGCGGCACAACATGAATATGGAGGTGATCATCAATACCGGCGCCCGCGGCCTTTCCAAGATTCATGCCTAGGTTGAACCCGTCGGGGTTCATTGTTTCCTTCAGCGCTTTTAAGGACTTATCAAGCAGGCCGAACATCTCCTGCGTCTCATTAACATTAAAATCATGGAACTCGCAGAGATGCCGGAAGGGGATGATCATCAAGTGTCCGCAACTGTAAGGGTAACGGTTCAACATCACGAAGGAAGTTTGTCCTTCGTACAATACAAAGTCATCCTTTCTCAGGGAATCCTTACAGAAAATGCATCCGTCGGGCTTATTCCCCCTGATGTATTCGCTACGCCAAGGCGCATAGATAGCTTTCATAAGTTCCACCCATCTTGACTTTGTAAAAGGCGAGTGTCTGAAATACCCCCATTTTCATCATCCCTAAGGTTGTAAAAAGCATGTAAAAAATTTTGCCTCAAGAAAAACTGTTTATACTGTCCGGATTATAGCCATAACTTGGAAAAAGACAAGTTATATTTGGTCAAATGTCTTCGGTTTGACGTGGGAATTATGAGAATATTTGTTATAAAAAAAGGGGCAAGGAAAACTTTTTTCCTCACCCCTAAGCAAAGACAGTCGAACAACCCTATTAGGGATTAATGGCGCCCGCATTGTCTACTGTATAGGTTATATCACCTGACGAATGTACGCTTGTTAAGACGAGACCGGACATGGTCCCGGCGGAAACCGCCAAGCCGACGCCTGCTGTCGGCTTGTACCCGTAAGAGGTCAACAGAGCTGCGGTAACTGTCACACCAGGCGAATCACTGAAAAAAGCCTGGGCAGCCGTGTAGGCATTCTTCACATCAGCTTTAGCCGAGGAGTTGAACCCTCTCATTCTGTACTGGGTAAACTGGGGGATGGCAATGGCCGCCAAAATGCCTATGATCGCAATGACGATCATCAGTTCAATCAACGTAAAACCCTTTTCGCTTCTTTTATTGTAAAATTTACTAATCATAAAAGTCACTCCTCTTATCGTAATTGATATTGATACGGCAACTGTTATGCCAAGTAAATCGTTATCATTTCAAATTTGGCCCGTCGTAGTTATTTCATACTATATTTAAGTTTTGTCAATGTCAATAGGGAAACGTTCCTGACCTTCCGACCTAAATTATCCGAGAAAAACGTTAATTCCAGCCTTTTTGTCGTTTTTTTCACAGGATATTTCTCCCCTAATTTGTTATATTGACAGAGTGAAACCCTCATGACGGTACCCGTCACAAAGGATAATGAAAATTCACCCTCCCCCTTCCCCCTCCCTCAAGGGGAGGGGGTGAGGGGGAGGGTGAAAGGTATTTTCAGGTGAAACCCTCATGACGGTGCCCGACACAAAGGAGAATGAAAATGGCCACCCAGGTGAATATAATTAAATCGAATACTTAGATGTGCATTTTCGAGTGAAAC
>DATESZ010000037.1:0-5325 GCA_035283845.1 Syntrophales bacterium
AACATGGAGACGCCTTCGGGATTGATGTTTCCGCCGGCCGCGATACCCATGCCGCCTTGAATCATGGCGCCCAGATCGGTAATGATGTCGCCGAACATGTTGTCGGTCACAATGACATCAAACCATTCAGGGTTTTTCACCATCCACATGCAGGTTGCATCAACGTGGGCGTAGTCTGTTTTTACATCGGGATAATCCCCAGCTATCTCGTAAAACGCCCGTTCCCAGAGATCAAAAGCGAAGGTTAATACATTCGTCTTGCCGCAGAGGGTTAGCTTTTTGGCCTTGGCCCTCTTTTGGGCATATTTGAAGGCATAGCGCAGGCAGCGCTCCACTCCTTTTCTCGTATTGATCGATTCCTGCGTTGATACTTCATCGGGCGTGCCTTTCTTCAGAGTCCCACCGGCGCCGACGTACAGGCCTTCCGTATTTTCGCGCACCACCACAAAATCAATCTCTGTCGGACCCTTATCTTTCAGCGGACAGGGGACATTGGGATAGAGCTTGACAGGACGTAAATTTATGTATTGGTCCAGCTCAAAACGCAGGCGCAGGAGCAGCCCCTTTTCCAGAATCCCGGGTTTTACATCGGGATGGCCGATGGCGCCGAGATAGATGGCATCCATCTTTCGTAACTCGGCCAAAACGGAATCAGGGAGTACCTCGCCGGTTTTTTTGTAGCGCTCCCCATTCAGATCGTAATGTACAAGATCGAAAGAGACGGACTCCGATGCTGCCACGGCTTTGAGGACTTTAAGCCCCTCATTGACAACCTCCGGCCCCGTTCCATCACCGGGGATAACAGCGATCTTATATGCCTTGTGAGAAATCATGATAACCTCCTGATTTATTTACTCTCAGATTCCTAACGCACGGATTTCCCTTATGACATGCAGAGATTTTAATTCCTTGCCCAAAAGATGTGCGATAAACCTTTCTAAAAAGAGACGGCTTTCCCTTGCGGACTGTTCCGACAGTACCAGCCGGCAGAGCATTTCCTTCTCCATATCCTTCCCCAAAAGCATAGATTTTATGGTGCCCGTAGATAGGGCAATCAGCTCGAAGCTACGGGAAGAACAACTCTTGCATTTTACTCCTCCCTCACGGACGCTGAAATGGTAAACATCGCCATTTCGCACCGGCTCTTTACAGGCCATGCACCTGTCTAAAACCGGCTCGTACCCTGCGAGCCTCAGGAGGCGCATCTCAAAAACTCTGATAAGGTCTTCCGTGGCCCTTGCTGAGTCAAACAATTCAAGAAAATCACGCACCAAATGGAACAGCGCTTCATTCTTTCTATGTTCAACGGTAAATTGATCTGTAATATCGAGCATATATGAAACAAGAAGAGTTTTTTTCAGGTCGTCTCTGATCCCGAGGTAGTGATTGATGACCTTGCCTTCCTCTATGAGGGCCAAACCGTCATAATTACGCTGGGAAAAAAGGAGTTGCAAACAGCAAAAGGACTCCAGGGTGTTGGCAAACCGTTTGCTGCTGCGTTTTGCTCCTTTGGCAATTCCTTTAACCTTGCCGAAATCGGCGGTATAAAAGGTTACGATCCTGTCGGATTCCCCATAATCAATGGAACGAAGAACTATGGCTTCCGACTTGCAACTGATACGGGGCTTCATAAAATATTAGCCCTCCACCGGCACTTCACGGTATCTAATTGCCCCGTCCACCATCGTCAGCACAGCTTTCCCGCGGAGCTCCCAGCCGGCAAAGGGGGTGTTCTTGCCCAGCGAACGGAATGCGGAGGGATCAACCCGCCAGGCCTTATCGGTATCTATCACAGTCAGATCAGCAGCCTTGCCGACCGCAAGCGTGCCTCCCGGTATTTGAAGAATCATGGCCGGTATAAAAGCCATTTTTTCGATCAACTGCGGGATAGTAAGAATTCCCTCATCTACCAGTCTCAATCCTAAGGCAAGGGAGGTCTCCAGGCCGCTGATGCCGAAAGAGGCGTAATCAAACTCCACTTCCTTGTCGGTGCGCCCGTGGGGCGCATGGTCACTGGCAATCACGTCTATTGTACCGTCCCTAAGCCCTTCTTTTACAGCGCGGACATCCTCCGCGGTGCGCAAAGGCGGGTTGACTTTGCCATTCGTGTCAAATCCTTCGAGAAATTCATCGGTAAGGGAAAAATAATGGGGCGCCGTTTCTGCCGTCACCCTGATGCCCCGCCTTTTCGCATCACGCACAATAGCGACCGCCTCCTTTGTACTTATGTGCGCTATATGGACGGGCGCTTTGGTAAATTCGGCAAGAAGCATATCCCTAACAACCATGACGTCTTCCGCTATACCTGGAATGCCGGACAGGCCAAACCTGGTAGCCGCCCAACCTTCGTTCATCATTCCCCCTGCCGACAGGTTCAGGTCTTCACAATGGGAAATAATCGTCATGCCGATTGATCCGGCATATTCAAGAACCCGGCGCATGATGCCGGCATTCATCACCGGTTTTCCGTCATCAGAAAAAGCGACCGCCCCTGCATCTTTCAAATCGCCAAACTCTGCAAGATGCCCTCCCTCTGACCCTATGGTAGCGGCGGCGATCGGATATACCCGGACAAGACCGCTCTCCATGGCTTTTCTTTTGATAAACTCCGTTACGGCGCGATTATCATTTACGGGGCGTGTGTTCGGCATACAGGCGATAGATGTGAACCCACCGGCTGAGGCGGCTTCACTGCCTGTGCGGATGGTTTCCTTATACTCAAACCCCGGCTCTCTTAAGTGGGTATGCATATCAATGAGCCCCGGCGTTATCACGGCGCCTTTAAGATCAAGCAACGTAAAATCATCACTCTTGGCCCAGCGGCCGGCGGTTATCGTTTTGTGAATGCCCTCCTCCAACCGGGAAATTCTGCCCCTTTCCACAAGGATATCCATCGGGCATGAATCAAGATGCTGTGAGGGATCAACAATCCTCCCGCCTTTCAGCAGATAATTCATTCGGAGTTCCCTCCTGTAAGCAGATAAAGAAGGGCCATCCTCACCGCCACGCCGTTGGTAACCTGTTCCAGAATAATGGAATAAGGGCCATCGGCAATATCCGGAGAGATTTCCACCCCTCGGTTGATTGGTCCGGGATGCATTACCAGCACATCGTCCTTGGCAAGCTTGATATTTTTAGTATTTAAGCTGAAACACGAGGCGTATTCCCGCAAGGAAGGGAAAATATTCTTGTGTTCTCTCTCCGTTTGAATCCTGAGCACCATTACTATATCCGCGCCCCGTATCGCCGTATCGATCTGACTGGAAACGGTCACCGACATTTTTTCGATGTCGCGGGGAAGCATCGTGGCCGGACCCGCCACCGCAACCTGAGCGCCCATCTTTGTTAAACCGTAGATATTGGAACGGGCTACCCGGCTATGGGCAATATCACCGATAATTGCCACCTTAAGCCCTGCGATCCTCCCTTTTTTGGAACGAATGGTCAGCATATCCAGCAGGGACTGGGTGGGGTGCTCGTGGGCGCCGTCGCCGGCGTTGATGATCGAGGGTCTTATCATTCTTGCCAGCATGTGGGGCGCTCCGGCGGCGCTGTGACGGATGACGATAACATCAGGATTCATGGCCTCTAAGTTGCGAGCCGTATCGATGAGTGTTTCGCCCTTGACGACGCTGCTCGTAGAGGCGGAAATATTTATGGTATCGGCGCTTAATCTCTTGGCGGCTATCTCAAAGGAAGTTCTCGTTCTGGTGCTGGCCTCGTAAAAAAGATTAACGATCGTCTTGCCGCGCAGGGTGGGAACCTTCTTTATCTCTCGTGTCGAAACTTCCACAAAGGAATCGGCCGTATCGAGAATCAGGTTAATCTCGTCTACGGAAATATCCCTCATCCCCAGAATATCTTTCCTGTTTAGCCTCATAATCCGGCCTCTAATCTATTATAATCCCGATCCTGCTAATCCTTTCCTCTTTTCAACAGCTTACTTTCCCTTACCCCCTCGAAGTGCATTAGGACGCATTTTCAATCACCACTTCATTTTTTCCGGTCTTTTCGGCAAGATTGACGGTAACCGCTTCCCACAGGGCCGAGGGGAGGTTTTTCCCTACGAAGTCCGCCCGTATCGGCAATTCCCGATGCCCCCGGTCAATCAGCACAGCGAGCTGAATGAGCCTGGGCCTGCCGAAATCAATCAGGGCGTCCATAGCGGCCCGGATCGTCCTCCCGGTAAAGAGAACATCATCCACAAGAATCACTTTCCTGCCATCGAGAGAAAATGTGATGTCTGTCTTCCCGGGTCTGGGCTTTTTACGGCCCTTAAGCAGGTCGTCGCGATAAAAAGTAATGTCGAGAATCCCCAGCGGTACTGCTACGCCTTCGATGCCGGCAATATTTTTCTGGAGCCTTTGGGCTAAGAAAACCCCGCCTGTCCTGATTCCAACCAGCACCAGATCATCCACGCCTTTGTTTTTCTCAAGGATCTCGTGAGCAATCCTGGCTAAGACCCTGTCTATGCCCTCCCCATCCATGACCACCCGCTTATCGTCCATCAATTTTCCCCTGTTCCATCCCCGCTGTGCAAAAAAAAACCTCCTCACCCTGCGATGAGAAGGTCACACACATTGCTAAGCATTAAAAAGCTCTTAGTTTTCATCCTTTTTCAATCTCTCAGGATCAACTTAAAAGGTTCCATACCACTTCGGAAAGAAGGGGCACAAAATATGACTTGTTCGACGTTATTCCTGCGATGTCCTTTATAATGAATAAATCATGTCTGTCAAGCTAAAATTGCTAACAGCCTCACGAGAGGGATGGAATTAATAGGCATGAAAAAAGGGATCAGCAATGATACCAGACCCCTTGTTTTCATTAATGGCGGGGCCGATGGGACTTGAACCCACGCCCTCCGGCGTGACAGGCCGGCGTTATAACCAACTTAACTACGACCCCGCATGTTCTGCTCTCTATAATAAAGACCTCCGATTCATGGGAGGTTCCATCTGCTTTAACTGGTAGGCGGAACAGGACTTGAACCTGTGACATCCACGGTGTAAGCGTGGCGCTCTCCCGACTGAGCTACCCGCCCCCATCAACGTTCCTGATTGCGCGCCTTCTAACAATAACGGCATATCTTGTCAAGCACTAAATGGCTGCGCCTTCAATGATTTGTCTGGATCTGCACTAAAGCCGATTGAGTGGAAGGTATGCTGATCAGTTCTTCATCGACACAAAGTTCCTCTTCAACATTCCCCTCCGGCGCAATCAAGGCAATCTTTAAAACATCATCCATATGTTCTACAAAGATAATTTCCAGTGCTTTCAAGACATTTGCCGGCACGTCCGCCAGGTCTTTTTCATTGTCCTTCG
>DATESZ010000038.1:0-29644 GCA_035283845.1 Syntrophales bacterium
CCAACATGAATAAAGCTGGCGGAAACGTAGCGACTCGTAAGAGTAATGTTCATGGTGGGTGGAGGAGGCTGAAAGCCCGGTCGGCATCAACGCCGAAGCAATCAACCGAACCGCCGTGGTACGTGATCCGTATGCCCGGTGGTGTGGGAGGAGAGGGGCCGCGAGGCCCCGAGGCCGGGGTCCCCGAGCCGAGGCCGGGGTCGGACCAAGGCAAGTAGTTGCAGCTATTGAGAAAGGGCTCTATAGTTAGGTAGTTTTAGTCGTTAGAACAATGTTTTTGGCCACGGAAATGTTCCTCTTAGAGTGAATTCGTATGGCGAGAGCAAACAGGCATTATATACCAGGTTACGTCTGGCATATTACCCATCGGTGCCACAAAAAAGATTTTCTTCTGAAGTTTGCCAGAGACCGTCGCCGTTATCTCCAGTGGCTATTTGAGGCCAGGAAGAGGTATGGCCTCACCGTGCTCAATTATGCAGTGACGTCTAACCACGTCCATCTTCTTGTAAGGGATGGTAAAAATAGAGAAGTGATACCCAAGTCCATCCAATTGATAGCCGGAAGAATGGGGCAGGAATTCAATCAGAGGAAGAACCGGAATGGCGCCTACTGGGAAGACCGCTATCACGCCACGGCGGTGGAAACAGAAAGACATTTGCTCCAATGTCTCGTTTACATTGACCTCAACATGGTGCGTGCCGGTGTTGTAAGTCACCCTTCAGAATGGGGTTTCGGTGGGTATAATGAGATACAGGCTCCTCGTAAGCGATATGCGCTGATTGACTACGAGGTATTGAGGAAGTTGCTTGACTTCAGGTCGCTGATTGATCTTGCCGGGGGTTATCGAGGCTGGGTTGAGGAATCGCTGCAGAAGGGTAGCCGTTGTCGAGAGGCAAAGTGGACGGAGAGCATCGCGGTCGGTAGCGACGCATTTGTTAAGGCAACAAAAGAGAAGCTTGGATTCAAAGCAAGAGGTCGGGAGGTGATCGGCGAGGAAGGCAATTATGAATTAAGGGAATCTCCAGCAACGTACAGCGACATTTTAGCCCATGAAAATGGAGGTTTAAGGTCTCAAAACATGTACTTTTGGGGTGAAATTCCATGAAAGTAAGGAGTTTAGCTTGGTCCGACCCCATTCTCCACGTCCGGGTCTGTGCGGGGGGTGCCGGGCAACCGGCATTCCTACCGCAGACCCCCAGAATGATATTGCAATTTTTAGTCGCATTATACAATTTTTAGATATATAATGATAGCATGTTGCAACAAAGATATCCGGAGGAACAATTATGGCCACAGCAGTAAGAATATCCGAAGAACTTGTAGATGAGGCAAAAAAATATGGACGGATTGACCATAGGTCTTTAGCCGGTCAGATTGAACATTGGGCACGTATGGGCAAATGCGCCGAAGAGAATCCGGATTTACCATATTCCCTCATTAAGGAAATCTTGATTGGGCTGGACGAGTTAGATCAGGGTGAGAAGACCGAATATACGTTTGGATAAAGCCTTATGAGAATTTACCAGTCAAGGTCGTTTGAGAAAAAAGTAAAGAAGATGTCGAAACCGGAGAAGGACTCATTGGATCAGGAAATAAGAAGCATTGCCGATGATCCAAGCGTTGGTGAGGAAAAGAAAGGCGACCTGCGGGGAGTATTTGTTCACAAGTTTAAGCTTAAAACAACGCAGTACCTGCTTGCATATCGAAAAGTTGGTGAGGATTTGGAACTTCTTATGATCGGCCCCCATGAAAATTACTATCGGGACTTGAAACAATATTTGAAAAACCGATAAGGCGGGTAAACATGCCATGCAGCGGATCGCGCAAACGGTGCGCTCCCGCTGATGGCCATGTTAACAGCCTCATTGCCTGCGTAGGATATCTTGACGGGATGCCTCTTTTAGTGTACACTCAAATGTACATTTAAGGAGGTAACGATATGAAAACCATTACATTTACAGATTTTAGAAAAAAAGCTTCTGGATTGATAACAGAGGTGGAGCATGGTGAATCGATAGTACTTCTACGCCGTGGTAGGCCAATTGCAGAGGTGGTCCCATTCACCGGCAAGCTCAAAGGAACTCCATCTTGGAAGCGGCCGGGTATTAATTTACAGATACAGGGGAGCGACCTGTCATCTGCTATTTTAAAAGAGCGTGAGTCTGAACTATGAAACTTGTGGTTGATTCATCAGCGTTTGCCAAAAGATATGTGTTGGAAGATGGCAGCGAAAGACTTGATCGCCTTCTACAGCAAGCTTCACAGTTGGCCCTTTGTGCTATTTTGGTGCCGGAGATCATTTCCGGGCTAAATCGAAGACTGAGGGAACAGGCCTTAACGCCAGATGACTATCGCAAAGCGAAAAAACAATTGATGAATGATATTCACGATGCAATTATATTACAGATTACCCCTGCTGTCATCTCTCGTGCAGTAAAACTCTTGGAAAATAATGTCTTACGTGCAATGGATGCTCTGCATGTTGCTTGTGCGTTGGAGTGGCAGGCAGAACTCTTTATCAGCGCTGATATAAGACAGGTGGAGGCCGCAAAGAATGCAGGGCTCCATACAAAATACATCGGCCATCAAGGCGCTTGAGCAGAGCGGAATCAAATTCTGGTTTTCATCGGCAACTCCATAAGCCGCCTGCTCAGCTACCCGTTAAGTGCAAATAAAAATTAGGAATTGAAGGACAAGGCAATCTGGGCAGATTGGAAGAAAGCCTTTCATTGTTTGTTCAGGTAAGATGCAAAGTAATCATTATCAGGTGGTACGCGCTCTGCTCGCCCCGTTATGTCCCTGGAATATCGTCGAAAAAAATTTCTTAAATTTTGAAAAAAACTATTGACTTTTTTCTTGGAGAGGGTAGCATTATTATCAAGAATCCAACGAAGGCCCCTTAAATGAGGTAATATTCATGGAAGTTTGAAGGGGAATGGTATATTTTTAAGCGGGAATATTCTTTTTAAACTTGTATGTGCTTGAATGATTTGTTTATTTTTTCAAATGTGACAATATCAAGGTAAAAAGGAGGTAACTTATGAGATGGGGCAGAATTATAATATATTCTATTTTATATTACATTTTAATGACTATTCCTACTTTTCCATTTATTACATATAATCCAACAAGTATGTCTATATATGGATATATTGGAGGAATGGCTGTTGCCCTTGTTGCAGGATATTTTCTTATTATTAACTACCTAAAAATTGCTAATCCTGCTAATCCTTTAGCAGATGGAATAAAGGTAGCTTTATTCTTTCTTCTTATTACCATTATATTAGACTATATTGTTATAATAAAATATGCGGGATTTAGCTACAATATAGGATTTTTAATATGGTATATACTGATAGTCCTTGCAGGTCTTTTAGCAGGATTAAGAAGAAAAATGGGTTAAAATTTTAATTTAAATGAGCTACTTACAAGATGGCAGAACAATTGACGGCATCCCGTTATAAAGTAAATTCTATGCCTTAGATCAGATTTAGTTCTTCTTTATGGCCAAATCCCAGTTCATTATTAATGAAACATATCCTGGAAGGGATCAACTCATAAAATTTTACATCTTCCACTTTGCGAAAGATTTCCTCGCCAAGTTTTATGGGCAATGAAAAGAAATCCGATACGTCGGGGTATTTTTTTATAAAGGATAAGCCGATACGTCCCTTTTCCCAAATTCCTCCCAGAACATTAACATTGCCTTCCAATTGAATGCCCTTAATCATGCGCCAGCGGGAATAATCCTCGTTGATGGTCGCGGACACCCGCGGATTGCGGGAGAGATTCATTCCATGACGGCTCTTGGGGCTGCTCAAAAAATACAAATTAAATCCGGTGTTTACATAAAAGACACTGGCGGCGTGTGGCAAACCTTCGCTTTCCGTGGCCAGCGACAGGGCATTGTGACTTTCAATATACTCCAGGATGATTTTGCTCAATTCTTTTTTTTCCATAATTCCGTATCCTGACGTTAAATGGCTGAATGGTACAATATCTTTTTAACCCTTTCCAGAAGCATGGCCGCGTTTTCAGGATGCTTCATCGGCGTTACAGGCTGCCATTCCTGCCAGTCTCCCATAATATCGTGATAAAGAACGGCGCAGCCCCGGGAAATCTGCACCGGTCCACTTACGTTCCGCGGCGCCAGGCACTGTGCAAGCGCCTCGGCGATCCGGTCCCTTTCCGCTTCGCTTTCCGTATGAAATACAACAGCCTTGGTCTCCACATCCGTCCGGCCGCTGCCAAGCTTGCCATAAACATGGCCAAGGGGAAATCTTTTTTCAAACTCGCTCAGAAGCGCAAGTGATTCATCCATGTTCTTGACAACCGCCGTTACTTTCCAGCAATTGAAGGCATAGCCGAGATTTATTTCCTTTTTTCCCTCCTGCAACTGCTCATATAAATTCCGGATACAGGGAAGGCAGCGGCCATAGATATTGGCATTGGTTTTTTTCAGCGCCGGATCGCTTTCAAAGCTTACCCAAAAATTTCCTTCCCGGCTATGGGGAACTTCCCCCAGATAAATTCGCCAAGCTGATTTGGACATGGGGTGAGAAACCTTCCCCTTAGCATTGTGGACTTCGTAACTTATGCAATGGCAATAGCAAATGACCGTAAATAAAGCAACTGCGGAAATCCTGAGACCTCTGACATACAAAATCAGTCTGTTTGCATAACTATTTAGTAGACTTTTGCAAGGCTATTATGTATCATTAAGTCACCAATAGACCATAATAGGGCTCTTAATGACAAACAGCATGACCACCGAAGAATGGGAGGCTACTCTCGGCCGGCAACTGCATGACCTTCGGCTCCGGCAGAATGTGGATCAGCGCCAGCTTGCCGAGCAGGCCGGCGTCGCCCTGAATGTCATCAAAAATCTGGAAGCCGGCAAAGGGGCAACGGTCAAATCGCTTGTAAAAGTATTGCGCGTCCTGGGTCGGACCGAGTGGATTGACTCTCTGGCGCCGGCGGTCTCCATCAGTCCTTTGCAAATGCTGAAACCCAAACCATCGCGGCAACGGGCTTCCAGGGGAAAAGGAACGCCGCATGTATAAACCGGTTCATGCCATCGAAGTCCTCATTTGGGGAAAAACCGTCGGAGCGGTGGCCCTTGACCCCAAATGGGGATACTACGCATTCGAATATGACCCCAGGTTCGTCACGTCCGGCATCGAGCTTGCACCCCTGACCATGCCTCTAACACGAGCGCGCGAACCGTTTGTCTTTGCCGATCTTCCGGAGTTGACCTTCAAACGGCTCCCGGCCTTGCTCGCCGATGCACTGCCGGATGATTTCGGCAACAACCTTATTGATGCCTGGATGGCCGTCAGGGGCGTCGCCAAATCGCAAGTCACCCCCCTCGACCGGTTGGCATATATGGGCAAGAGGGGCACGGGCGCCTTGGAATTCAGACCCGCGCGCAGTCCCGCCTCAATCGGCAGTACCGCTATCAAGCTTTCCCGTCTGATTGAAAGCGCCCGCTCTGCCGTGCATGGGGAGATCGGTTCAGGCCATCTGGCCAAGGCAGCGCTTGCCCAGATTATTCAAGTGGGAACTTCGGCGGGCGGCGCCAGGGCCAAGGCGGCCATTGCCTGGAATCCGACGACCGATGAAATACGGTCGGGACAGTTCGGGGTGGAGCCCGGCTTCGAACACTGGCTGCTTAAATTTGACGGAATGGGCGCCGACAGGGAACTGGGAGTCTCTCAGGATTACGGCCGCATCGAATATGCCTATTACCTGATGGCCCGGGCCGCCGGTATGGCCGCGTCGCCCAGCCGGCTGCTGGAGGAGGACGGTCGCTCCCACTTCATGACGCGGCGCTTTGATCGGGACGGCAACAAGAAACATCACCTGCAAACCCTCTGTGCAATGGCCCACATGGATTATATGCAGAGGGCCAGCCATGATTACAACCAGCTCTTTCTGACCATTAAACGGATACTGCCGGGCTACCACGCCTTGGAGGAGGCATTCCGGAGGATGGCGTTCAATGCAATGGCGGCCAACTGTGACGACCATACCAAAAATATCTCCTTTATCCTGCGCGAAGGTAAGGAATGGGAGCTTGCCCCGGCCTACGATGTGACGCATGCCCATAATCCCCAAGGCGAATGGACCCGCCAGCATCTGATGGCGGTAAACGGGAAATTTTCCGGCATCTCCCGTAATGATCTGCTTGCAGTGGCCGACCGTTTCGGCATCGGTACCGCACCGCAGGTTTTGAAACAGGTCGGGGAGGCGGTTTCCGCCTGGCCGGATTTTGCCGCACAAGCCGGGCTTGGCTTGCACGAGGTAAGGAGAATCCTTGAACACCACCGCGTGCTCTAAAACCCAAAGCGGCCCATTATGGCA
The DNA here is from genome assembly GCA_035283845.1 of Syntrophales bacterium. GTDB lineage: Bacteria > Desulfobacterota > Syntrophia > Syntrophales > JACQWR01 > DATESZ01. Next base: position 6,364 of record DATESZ010000038.1, read on the forward strand.
ATAAAGGGATTGACATATATTATCGTTCTGATTTACGCTTAACATATGCTTATTGATTCACATACGCATCTGGAAATGCGCGAGTTCGACGAGGACCGGGATCAGGTTGTCGAGAGGGCGTGGAAGGCGGGCGTTGAGTTCATGTTAACCGTCGGGACGACTGTCGCTTACTGCAAAAAGGCCATAGCTCTTGCCGATCGTTACGAAGCGGTTTACGCCGCCGTGGGCATCCACCCCCATGACGTGAAAGATATTATTGATAACGGGACTTATGATGCCCTGCGGGAAATGGCGAGGATGGACAAGGTGGTGGCCTATGGGGAAATTGGTCTTGATTTTTTCCGCAACCTCTCCCCTAAGGCATTGCAGATTAGAAGGTTCGGAGAGCAACTGGAACTTGCTTCTGAGCTCGGCCTGCCCGTTATCATTCATGACCGTGACGCCCACAGGGAAATCATGGAAATGCTGGGTATCGGAAAGGGAAATAGGCGCGGCGTTGTCCACTGTTTTTCCGGCGACAAAAGCATGGCCGGAAAATGTCTCGATATGGGGTTCTCCGTATCGGCGCCCGGCACGGTCACTTTTGACAAGGCTGAAGAGCTGCGTAAAGTCGTCCAGTATATTCCTCTATCGAGTTTGCTCTTAGAGACCGACGCGCCTTATCTTGCCCCTCAACCTCACCGGGGAAAACGAAACGAACCGGCCTATGTTGCGCTTACGGCGGAAAAAGTTGCCGGGATAAAAGGCATTTCCCGGGAGGAAGTGGAAGAGGCAACTTCGGAAAACGCGAAGAAATTGTTCACCTTTTCCCGTAGAATGCCAGCGTAGGGAATGGCAGTTGATACGTTAACCAGCATCGTGGCCATATCCTACAGATCAAGGGTGGCCATTTTTTGTTTAAGGAAAGTGCAGAGAGGAAATGGCGAACAGGAAGAAAAAGGAAAGGCTGCGCAGACTTGTCTTTGTCATTGCCGGCAGTCCTATGGAGAACCTGGATTTCCTTAAGTCGCAGATAGCGGAGTTGAATCCTGCGGAGCTTGTATGCGCCGACGGCGGCGCACGCCATCTTGACAACCTGGGTCTGACACCGCATGTTATCATCGGTGACATGGATTCCATCACTGCCGGAATCCTGAAGCGCTGCGAGGAACAGGGAACCCGGATCTTCAGACACCCGCGGGACAAAAAGAAAACGGATACCCAGTTGGCCCTTGAATATGCGATGGAATCAGTTCCCGACGAAATACGGATTTTCGGAGCTTTGGGCGGCCGGATTGACCACACACTGGCCAATATCTCCCTCCTCGTGCGGAGCGTGGAAAGGAATATTCCGGCAAAACTCGTCGACGGGTGGTGCGAGGTCTTTGTTGTCACTCGCCGCATGGAACTCGAGGGTATTGCCGGGCAGACCGTATCCCTTTTCCCTCTTGCTTCTGAGGTCTGCGGCATAGAGCTTCGGGGCTTCGAATATCCTCTCGCCGGAGCGACCATGAAGCCCGGGGCGCCTTATGGCGTAAGCAACCGGTTAGTGGCGGAAAAAGGGAGTATTTCCATTGAGTCGGGCTACCTGCTTGTAATCAGGTATCACAGACCGGGTGTTTTTCCCGGGGGGGCTTAATATGAGAGGAGGGCGGGTCCTGTCGGTTGCCGGTTCCGATCCCGGCGGCGGCGCGGGAATACAGGCGGATGTGAAGACGATCACCGTACTCGGCGGATTCGGCATGACGGTAATCACCTGTCTTACCGTCCAGAATACCCTGGATGTCCGGAAGATTTACGAGCTCCCGCCCGATTTTGTTGCCGAGCAGTTTGACGCCGTAGCTGAGGATATCGGCATTGATGCGGTAAAAACGGGGATGCTGCCGAACCGCGGGATTGTGGAGATTGTAGCCCGGAAAATCAAGGAATACGGCATTGAAAAAGTTGTTGTTGATCCGGTGCTTATGGCCAAGGGGGGAGAATCGCTCGTGAACAGGGACGCAATCCCCGTCATGATGGAAAAATTGCTGCCCCTCTCGCAGGTGATAACACCAAACATTCCCGAAGCGGAAGTCTTGTCGGGGATAATCATTGCCACGCCGGGCGACATGAAAAAGGCGGCTATCATCATTCACAATCTGGGTGCAAAAAATGTGATAGTCAAGGGGGGGCACCTTCCCGAGAGCGCCGGCGAGTCACTTGATATACTTTACGACGGCGGCGGCTTTCACGAGTTCAGGGCAACCAGGATTGACACTAAGGACACCCACGGCACCGGATGCGCCTATTCCGCCGCCATTGCCACCTACCTGGCGGAAGGAAAAAGTGTGGTCGAGGCCGTGAGTGCCGCAAAGGAATACATTACGGCGGCAATTCGTAATGCCTGGCGCTTGGGAAAGGGGCAGGGGCCGGTAAACCATCTTGCCCCTGTCCTTAGGAGATAATGGTTTGCCTTGCTGCTGCCGCCGGTTCAATCTTGCAGATTGAACCAAAAAATTACTATATGGTTCAGGCTGCAACCCTGAACCAGCAAGGGAAATTGCCGAAAAGACTGAAAAAAATGAGATGAGCGGGCCTGTGAGGGGGATAAAAATATGACACAACTGGAAACAGCAAATAGCGGCCGGATATCGGAAGAAATGGAGATATGCGCCGCACAGGAAGGGGTTTCCGCTGAATTCATCAGGAAAGGGATGGCCGACGGCAATATCGTGGTCCTGCGCAACAACAGGCATACTGTCGTTGCGCCCCTGGCCGTGGGGAAGGGGCTGAAGACAAAGGTCAATGCCAATATCGGCACTTCCGGCGATCATGCAGACCTTGAGCTGGAACTGGAAAAGGTAAGGGTTTCCGTCGCCGCCGGCGCCGATACAATCATGGATCTTTCCACAGGCGGCGACCTTGGCGCCATAAGGAAGGCGATAATAAAGGCTTCACCCCTCGCTGTGGGCACAGTCCCGATATATCAGGCCGCTGCCGCCATGCTGGCTCGGAAAGAGGCCATTGCGGCCATGACGGCCGATGACATATTTGCCGCCATTGAACAAAATGGCGTGGATGGCGTGGATTTTATCACCGTCCACTGCGGCGTAACGAGAAGGAGCGTTGCCAGCGTAGAAGCCCAGGGGCGGCTCTTAGGCATCGTAAGTCGCGGCGGTTCTATTACGGCAAACTGGATGAAATGTAATGAAAAGGAAAATCCCCTCTATGAACAGTATGATCGCCTGCTGGAAATCGCCCGGCGTTACGAAATGGTTTTAAGCCTCGGCGACGGTCTCAGGCCTGGCTGCATTGCTGACGCAACGGATCGGGGGCAGGTGCAGGAACTCATCCTTCTGGGAGAGCTTGCCAAAAGGGCGAGAGAAAAAGGAGTCCAGGTCATGATCGAGGGACCGGGGCATGTGCCTATCGAAGAGATACAGGCGAACATCCTCCTGGAAAAGAGCATATGCAACGGCGCTCCTTTTTATGTTTTGGGACCCTTGTCCACAGATATCGCGCCGGGTTACGATCATATTACCTCTGCCATCGGCGGGGCCATTGCCGGGGCGGCCGGGGCGGATTTTCTCTGTTATGTAACGCCCTCGGAACATTTGCGCCTGCCGACCCTCGATGATGTGCGTGAGGGGATTATGGCGGCGCGGATTTCCGCACATATTGCCGACATTGCCAAAGGCGTAAGCGGCGCCCGGGAAAGGGATGTAATGATGGCCCGATACAGGAAAGAACTCAACTGGCAGGGACAGATTTCAACGGCCATAGATCCTTCGAAAGCGGAAAGATTGTTAGAGAAAAGCGCGCAGGCCAAGGAAGAGGGATGCACCATGTGCGGCGAGCTTTGCGCCATCAAGATGGGGAAGGAAAATTAAAGTAGAATGCAAAGCTGCAGGGACCTGCCCCTGAGAAAGCAGGGGGAGGGGGTCTTATTACAAAGCAGTCAATATATTCCTGAATCCGTCTGTCTTATCCTGAACAGGTTAAAGGCTGCCGGCCACGAGGCCTGTCTTGTCGGCGGATGTGTGCGCGACCTCTATTGCGGCATTATGCCGCAGGACTATGATATTGTCACCTCCGCCCGCCCGGAGGAGGTATCTTCTCTCTTTTCCCATACCATACCGGTGGGAATAAATTTTGGCGTCCTCATAGTAATCGAAGGGGGACAGAGGTATGAAGTGGCAACATTCCGCACTGAAGACAGTTATGCCGACGGACGGAGACCCACACAAGTGGCCTTTGCCACAGCGGAAGAAGATGTAAAGCGCCGTGATTTTACCATAAACGGACTTTTATTTGATCCCGAGGCGGGACGTCTGATTGACTATGTGGGGGGGTGCAGGGACATTGAAAATCGCATCGTCCGAACGATCGGCGACCCGGAAAGGCGCTTTGCCGAGGACCATCTCCGTATGCTGCGGGCGGTACGATTTGCCGCCAACCTGGGTTATGACATTGACGGCGATGTCCTGAAGGCCATCAGGGGGCATGTTGAGGATATTCAACGGATCAGCGCTGAACGTAAGCGTGATGAACTGTGCAAGCTGCTCACGCGCGGGGGTGCGCGGCGCGGCATGGAACTCCTTGCCGAAACGGCGCTTCTCGGAGAAATCATGCCGGAAGTCGCCGCCTTGCAGGGGATTGAGCAGCCCGAAACATTTCACCCTGAAGGCGATGTGTGGGAACACACCCTGATGATGCTCTCCCTGTTGCCTGTAGAAGGCGGGACGGATTCGCGCCTGGCCTGGAGCGTAATCATGCACGACCTGGGCAAGGCCGTGACCCGCACGGTGGACGAGCGAGGCGTACATTTCTACGGCCACGTGCAGCGGGGGGAGGAGATCGCCCGGCAGATCATGGAGCGGTTGAGATTTTCCGGCGCAGACATAGAAACGATCCTTGCCCTTATCCGTTGCCATATGCTTTTCATGAATGTAAAGGAGATGCGCCCCAGCCGGCTGAAGCGTTTTCTCAGGATGCCGGATTTCGCGCTTCACCTGCAACTGCACCGTCTTGATTGTCTGGGAAGCCACGGTATGCTTGATAATTACGAGTTCTGCAGGGCACAGCTCTCCGAGATGCCGGAAGAGGAACTCCGCCCGCCGCGCCTCATAACGGGTTATGATCTTATGGAGATGGGTTTTACACCGGGGCCGGTTTTTGCCCGGATTCTTCAGGAGGTTGAGGATGCCCAGTTAAACGGGACTGTTTCATCTGCCGAGGATGCCCGGCAAATGGTTCTTTCTTATTGGGCGCCTGCAGGCTGAAAAGACAATTTGACTTTCGACTATTGTAATTTGCCCGCATTTGTCTTATATAAAGAGCCATTTCGCCCACATGCGGTGAAAATGCCCTCGGGGATAACTTTTAAGAGAAAAACATGAAAAATGGCAGGATACTGATCGCAGAAGATAACCCTTCCAACAGGGAAGCCCTTGCCGAACTGCTTATGGCAGGCGGATATGATGTAAAAGCCGTTGCTGACGGCAAACAGGCGCTGGAAGCCTTTGAAGAGGACTGTTACGAGCTTGTCATCACTGATTTGAATATGCCCCATATGAATGGCCTGGAGTTATTGAAAGCGATAAAGGAGGCGAAACCGGCCAGTGTAGTGATAATCATGACTGGCTATGGCACCATTAATTCTGCCGTGGAGAACATGAAATGGGGCGCCTTTGATTACATTACCAAGCCGGTGAAAGACAATCATGTCTTGCTGGCGGTGAAAAGAGCTGTATCTTATGCGAGACTTTGCAATGAAAATGTCGTTTTGAAGGACCAAATTAAGGAAAAGTATGATTTCGGCAAGCTGATCGGTTACAGCGATTGCATGGGGAAGGTGTTCGAGACTATCGAGAAGGTTTCCGCCACAGACAGTACAGTGATTATTTATGGGGAGAGCGGAACGGGCAAGGAATTGGTGGCCAGGGCGATCCACTTCAACAGCGACAGGCTAAACCGTCCTATGATAGCAGTAAACTGTGGGGCAATCCCTGATGAGCTGTTGGAAAGCGAGCTGTTCGGACATGAAAAGGGCGCCTTTACAGGCGCCATACGCAGCAGGATAGGACGGTTTGAGCTGGCGCAGGGTGGAACTATCTTTCTCGACGAAATAGGCGATATGAACCCCGCGCTTCAGGTTAAGGTGTTGAGAGTTATTCAGGAAAGACAGTTTGAAAGAATCGGCGGCGTAAAAACCATCAATATCGATGTGCGAATAATTGCAGCAACCAACCAAAATCTTGAAGAAGCGGTTGCAGCGAAAAGATTCCGGGAAGATCTTTTTTTCCGGATCAATGTAATTCCTGTTCATCTCCCCTCTTTGCGGGAAAGAGGGGAGGATATACCAATTCTCGCTAATCACTTTCTTGCTAAATTCAATCAATTGAAAAAGAGGAAAGTAGAGAAGATAACACCCGCAGCAATGGATATTTTTATGCAGTATTCATGGCCCGGCAATGTCAGAGAATTACAGAACCTGATTGAGATGCTTGTTGTCATGAAGGGAGGCAGCGAAATCGATGTGGGAGATATTCCCCCGAAGATGCTTAAACGTCAAGAAATGGAAAAAACCCACGATGTCAATATTGAATCGCCGAAGGGAGTGGTGAATTTCAATGAGTTGGTCGACAATTTTGAAAAGGAACTGCTTCTCAAGGCTTTGGAAAAAAGCGGCGGGGTAAAAAACAGGGCCGCAAAATTGCTCAACTTAAACAGGACGACCCTGGTGGAAAAATTAAAAAGATTCGACATTCGTAATGCGGGACAGGATTGACAGTAAAGTATCGAAGCGGCTTGAGAGGTACGATTCGTGAAAGGGAAAATACTTGTCGTGGATGATGAACTGAGCATCAGGGATTTATTTGAAAAGACTTTCAGCGAGGCCGGTTATAATGTCCGCCTTGCGGAGAATGGGGAACAGGCCTTAAATATTCTGAAAGAGGAACGCATTGATGTCATTTTTTTGGACCTGCGCCTATTCGGAATGAACGGAATAGAATTGTGCCGGGAGATTCGCCGGACCAATCCCCTTTCCCTTATCTATGCTGTCACCGGATGGGCGGCCCTATTTGAGATTGAGGAATGCCGGCAGGCCGGCTTCGACGATTATTTTACGAAACCCGTAAGGCCGGAGGTGATTTCCAAGGCCGTTGAAGACGCCTTCGAAAAACTCAGACGCTGGAAACGGCAATATAGCGCTTTTTAACTTTACTTCACTATATAGTTCATTGGGATGCCATCGTGGTGGCGGTCAATGGCGAAAACCAGTCCAAATATTTTCTCGTCGATAAGATAATAAGGAAGACGGAAGTGGCGATCAAGAATTTAGGCGATGGCCTTGGCAAGATCAAAGAGGTTGCCGGCGGCGCCATTGTAGGCGATGGCCGGATTGGCTTGATCCTCGATACGGAGGGGATATTCGAACTGAGTGAAATATCCGGTGAGAAGCGATTTGTTGCATGAACAGGGGGGGCGTTATGGGGAAAGACATCAAGATTCTTGTGGTTGACGATTTTGCCACTATGAGAAAGTTAGTCAGAAATTTATTGAAGCAGGCCGGTTATGAGAATATTGTCGAAGCCGAGGACGGAGTCGCAGCTTTAAGAATATTAAAGTCTCAGAAAGTGGATGTTATAATTTCGGACTGGAATATGCCCAACATGACGGGGATAGAGCTATTGAAAGCCGTGCGGGCGGATGAGGAGACCGGGAAAATGCCCTTCCTCATGGTGACAGCAGAGGCCTCGCAGGATAACGTGATTGCCGCTGTAAAAGCGGGGGTAAGCAATTATATTGTAAAGCCATTTACCGCCGAAGTCCTCAATGAAAAGATTACAAAGATATTGGAGAAAATGGGCTGAGCAAAATAATGCAACATGGAGAGGAGATACGTGGAGCGAATGGCGATATAAAGGACGCCGTCGATGAAATCACCAACATGGTTTCCGGGGTTGCCAGGAAGCGCCTGGAAAAGGTGGATAGGCGCAGTTAGCCTGCAGGAGGAAATTATGCGTGACTAACAGCCTACAGCCTAAATGTTAAGGTTTTTGTGGGAGGAGGATGATGCTGATCCTTCTGTTTCTCGGGTCTCTCGGGTTTTCCTTAATATACAATTCCTGATCGGCGTATCCCACGACGCGGGCGATGCGTGAAGTATCTATGCCGCTACGTTCCAGCTCCCTCCGAGCAGCGGACGCCCTGGCCGTGGATAATTCCCAGTTTGTGGTCTGGCCTTTAAAGGGAGCTGCGTCGGTGTGCCCCTCTATGGCAATGCGGTTCGGCACATTGCCGATGTTTTCCGCCATCAGCTTCAATATCTCCTTAGATTTTTCCGTCGGTTTGGCGCTTCCCAGGGGAAACATCATGCTTCCTTCCGCATCGATGATCTGAATCCGCACTCCTCCTTCCACAATGTCCACCAGCACCTGATTTTTCACGGATTCCAGTTTTTCATCGACGGCTTTTTTAAACTTTTTGACCATATCATCCGCTGCAAGTCCCCCGGCGCCCACCCCTTTTGAGAGATCTTTGGGGCTGTAAGTAAATCCCTTGGCCGGCTGGTCAAGCACCTGGGAGGTCTTTTCCATGAAGGATGTGCCTGATTCTGTAAATATGTTGTAATGCATGAAGTACTGTGAAACAGCCGCTTTTTTTTCCGGCGACGCCATGGCGAGCAACCACATGACGAGAAAAAAGGCCATCATGGCGGTGACAAAGTCCGCATAGGCAACCTTCCATGCCCCTCCGTGGGCCTCCCCGTGTCCTTTCTTTTTCTTTTTTATGATAATTGGCGCACGTTCTTCCATCTGTCACTTTTTCTTTCGGAAAGATTCTTCCACCTCTGTAAAAGACGGCTTGACGCCGGCAGGGATAACCCGCCTGCCGAATTCAACCGCAACTTTGGGAGCGGCGCCGCCGCCGATAAAGGCAAGCATGGCGACCTTCAGGACGTTGAGATATTGCATATCCTCCGACGCAATATAGGCGAGATTTTTGGACATCGGTCCCACATAGCCGTAACACAAAAGTACGCCTAAAAAAGTGCCTACCAGCGCCGCACCTACGCTATGTCCCAGTACGGCAGGCGGCTCATTGATCTTCCCCATGGTAATGACAACCCCAAGCACGGCGGCCACGATGCCCAATCCGGGCAGCGAATCGGCGATAAAACTGAGCATTTGCGAAGGAAGCAATGCTTCTTCGTGATAGGATTCCAGTTCATTGTCGATAAGGGATTCCAGCTCATGGGGCGCGATGGTCGTGGTCATCACGGTTCTTAAGGTGTCGGTTATGAAGGTTATGGCGTGGTGGTTTTTCAAAATCCCCGGGCACTGAGTAAAAAGGCTGCTCTCTTCGGGGTTGTCGACGTCGGATTCAATGGAAACAAGACCCTGCTGTCTTATCTTGTAAAATATGCCGTTGAGCAGCATCAGCGCCTCCATATAATCATCTTTGGTGCGTGTCTTGTGACTGAACATCCTTGCCGTAGCGCTTAAGACGGCTTTTATGACTTTCAGGGGGGAAGCAACAACGAAACCGCCCAAAGCCGCGCCGGCGATGATAAGCAGTTCAGCCGGTTGAAAAAGAACGGAAAGATTCCCGTGTTCCAGGAGATAACCGCCGATAATAGCGGTAGTGACAATGGCGAAGCCGATAATCGCGAACATACGCTCCTACCTGACCCCTCTTTTTTCCCGCAGGATTTCCCGCTCTCTTTCGAAAACGAATCTGACGATTTCATCCCTGAGCGTGTCATCAAGGAAAATAAACTGGACGGCGGTCAACCAGCCGTCGTCCTGCTTTTCCGATTTTATTACTTCGCCGCACAGACACAGGGACTGCGATAGTATCGCGGTATGGGGCACCTTTATTTCCACTATATCGCCCAGGGTAAAACTTTCCGGGGAGTTGAAACTGATTCCCCCGCCGCTGATGTTTTGCGTTTTATATGGCGAGGATTCATCTACTTCTCCGCTCAGGGATACCAGCCTTAATACGGCGTCAATTTTTGCGAGCAAGAGTTTCAACCATTCCGCGAGGACGGGATCATTCACATCAGGGGGAAGTTTGACGTTGGGTACTCCCTTTCCTTCCGCACGGCTGCGGATGCTCTGCCTCTCTTCGGCCGGAACAAGGCGGATTTCCAGGGGGAAATGGGCATTTATTCGTGAAAATTCTCTCTTATTTTGAGTAACCTGGTCAATAACATTGGGCATAAGTTCAACTCCTGTATAAATAGGATGATGTCATATAGACGATTATTCATCAGCATCAAACGTGCCTGATTTTTACCACGATAAAGTTCTTTCTTCAAGTGGCATATTATTATATTATTAAACATTCGGCAACCGATTCCTGTCTGAGCCGTGCGACGTCGTCAAAAAATTGGCGTGATTGATGGCTATTTGACAGGAGCAGGTATTTTTTCGCGCCTATGCGCCGCGAAGGATTCCGCTTGGGAAGGGGTTGAGCGGGCTGGTGCGTGGTATGTAAATTGCTTTATCTGGTAAAATATAGTGTGATTTTTTGTGTTTTACCAAAGTGACCGAGGCGGGGGCTCTGTTGTCCCGTCGCTTTTTAATCAGGCGGAGATGTGAAATATTACAAATACAGCGTCTTTTTTTTATTTATCTTTCTTATGCAATCGGTTTACGTTTATCAGGCCCAAGCCATTCCCGCAAAATGGCACCAGGAGGAAGCAAAGGCGATAACCGTCGCCCCGCCGCTGTTGAAAGAAGCCATAAGCGCATACGAGGCGGGGAAATATGACCTGGCGCTGGAAGCCTTTAAAGGAGCAATGAATCAAGGTCTTCCGGATGCCGCTTTGCGGGAAAAGGCCGAGCGTCTGATGGCAGATTGCCTTTATTTCCTGGGAATGAAGGGGGATCGGCAGGCATTGCCGGCGGTCGTCGAGCAATACAAGGCCGTCCTTAAGCATTATCCCGATCCGGCAAAAGAAAACGAGGTTCTTTATTATCGCATGGCGACAAGCTATGAAAAATTGAAATTTTACTATGAGGCTGCGGGCGCCTGGAAAGGACTGATCGTTGCTTATCCCGATTCCACATTCATACCGGAGGCAACGTTCCGGCTGGGCAATATGTTTCATAAAACGGGAAAATTCAATCGGGCAATCGAAAGATTGAGTGACTACCTGAAGAAATATCCCGACGGCGCATATGCAAAGATGGCCTATTTTACCTTGGGAGATTGTTATTATCGTACGCGACAGGCGGATTTGGCCAGCATATGGTTCGATGATGCGCGGAATAAATGGCCCGAATTCGGAGACATTCCCCAGGATATTCTTATGAATCTCGGCGCCCATGATTTTCGAATGGGAAGATACGCCGGCGCTTTTCACTTATTTTCCCTTTATGTCAGCTTGTATCCCACCGATGAATTGAGCAGGGGGGCGCTTTATAGGATGGCCCGCGCCGCTGAAGAAATGAGCGAAACTTCCCTGGCGCTCAAACTCTACAGTCTGTTCATGGAAAAGTATCCTAAAAGCAGAGAGGCCGAAGATTGCGTGCTGGCGATGGCAAACCTCGGTCTGTCGAATCCGGGCTTAAAACTTCCTCATTATCTCGCAGATTTTGGCAGTTATCTGGCGCCGCTTAATGCCTACGATAAAATATTGGAGAAGTATCCTGACGGTGAGCAGGCGGCAAAGATACTTTTATTAAAGGCGAACGCCCTCGGGAAGTACGGCAGAGCAAGAGAGGCTTTTGCTGCCCATATTGAGCTGTTAAGCAAGTTTCCCCGGAGCAAACTCAGCGAGGAGATTCGCAAGGGACTTAGCGACCAGGCTGACATTCTGTTGAATGACTATTTTGAAAAGGGGGACCATGCAGCCATTTCGGATCTCTATTTCCAGATTTATGCCAAGGGTTTCCTGACGTTGACTGATTTCGACAAAGCATTTAAAATAGGGGAAAGCCTGCGGAAAACATGCCTTTATGACGATGCGGCAGAAGTTTATTCCATTATTGCAAAAATCCCCAAGGAACGCGAAAAGGATAACCGCCTTATATTTGCCCTTGTTGAGATTTACGAGGCGCAGGAGAAATACGGCGAAGCAGAAGTTAAATTGCTGAGTTTGCTAAAAAAAGGGGCGGTGAAAGACCGTAAAGTTATCAACGACGCTAAAAGAGCTTTGGCGGATATTTACTATAAAAAAGGCTTGTTTGAAAAGGCCGTTCCGCTTTACGCTGCTGTTCTGGACGCTGCAGCGGATGCTGAGGGGGGGGAGGTTTACAGAAATTATGGGCGCTCCCTGCTGTCGATAAATATGAGACAGGCGGCCATAGTGAATTACCTGAAGGCCCTGAGGCATTATGGGAAATACCCCCAAAAGTTTAATGCCGATATGCTCGTTGATATATATACCGGGTTGGGGGACGCCTACTATGGCGAAATGAGATACAGCGAAGGAATAGCAATGTATCAGCAGGCCCTCGCTCAGATATCCGATGATGACGGTAAAAAATGGTTGGAATATCTGGTAGGACAGGGATACGCCTGGATGAAAGATTTGAAAAAAGCGGAAAGTAGTTTTGCCCAGTTAAAGGGGGCAGCGGAAGGGGATTTCTGGCCGAAGGTTGCCGATTATGGGCTGGAAAGCAGCAGGCGGTCTGGGAAAGGCGCACTGTATTAAAATGGACGGTCTTCTTGTCTTGCAGCAATCTTTTGAGAATTTCAACAGGGCCACCGCGTCTCTTAAAGAGGCCTATGCCAATCTGGAACAGAAATTTGCGAGCATTAACCGCGAGTTGGAAATAAAGAATCTGGAACTGGAAAGAACGATCTACGAAAAAGAAGATATGAAAAATTATCTTCGGAATATCTTGGAAAGTCTGACGAACGGAGTCGTTGTAACGGATCTGGAAGGAAAAGTTCAAACGATGAATCGGTGTGCCGAAATACTTGCCGGAGTTTCTGAAAGGGACGTCATGGAGAGGCATGTAAGCGTTCTGTTCGAGGACATGTCGCCGGAAAGATGGGGAGGTATTTTTTTTTCCGAGTACTTCAATGAAGAAAGGGGTCACAAAATCAAACTGAAAGGGCGCACATTGGAGATCTTCGGTTCGCCCGTCAATGCCAGGAACGGGGAAGCTGTGGGCGCCGTTTTTATATTGCGCGATATTACGCGGATTGAAAAACTGGAAGACATGGCCAAGCGCACGGAGAAATTTGCGGCGATGGGTGAAATGGCCGCAAATATTGCGCACGAAATAAGGAATCCTTTAGGCAGCATAGAGCTTTTTGCATCTCTTCTCATGAAGGACTTGCAGAAAAAAAGAGACCGCGACAGGGTCGCCAATATAATTACATCGGTAAAAAACACCGATAACAAGATATCCAATCTCCTGTTGTTTGCCGGAACCAGAACTCCCTGCTGGGAATGCGTCAATATTCACGACATATTGAAGGAGACCTTGTCTTTTTCTGAACAGATTGCCGTCCAGGGCAATATTTCGCTCTCCTTTAGTATGGTTAAAGGAGAGACTCTCGTTGACGGCGATGCGGAAATGCTGAAGCAAGTATTTTTGAATTTGATCTTAAATGCCTTTCAGGCGATGCCAGAGGGGGGGCGTCTGCACATAGAAACGAGACGTTCCGACAGGGATCAGTCGCGTCCCAACGCCGCACCGTTTGTCGAGATCGTTTTTGCGGACGACGGCAAGGGGATCCCCGAGGAAAACCTGCCTAAAATCTTTGATCCCTTTTTTAGCACCCGTGAAGGCACGTACGGTCTGGGGCTGGCCATTGTTCACAATATCGTAAGCATGCATAAAGGGGCGATCCATGTGGAGGGCGGCGCAAAGGGGGGCACAGTTTTCACTGTATTATTTCCTTTAAATAAAAATTTGACGGCGGGTGATGATGACTAAACAGATATTGATTGCCGATGATGATTCTTCCATGCGCATGGCCTTGTCGGAATCGCTGGAAAGCTGTGGCTTCGAGGTGGAAACGGCGGAAAATGGCGCGGACGCCCTTAAGAAATTCGAGAAGGGCAAATTTGAGATCGTTGTCACCGATATGAGGATGCCGAAAATGACGGGCATGGATGTCTTGAGGGGCGTCAAAAAAATCTCTCCCCGGACCCCTGTTATACTGATTACCGCTTATGGAACAGTGAAGACGGCAGTGGAGGCCATGAAAGAGGGGGCTTCTGAATTTATCATGAAACCCTTTTCTCTCGATGACCTGGAATTTGCCGTAAAAAATGTTATGGCCATAAACAAGGATTGGGATCATGGAGCCATGGGGGAAGACGTCCCGCCGGCAACGGAAATCATTACCCGAAACGCGGGTGTCCGGGCCATCCTGAAGCTGCTGGAAAACGTTGCGAGGAGTAAATCCACCGTGCTTCTGCATGGAGAAAGCGGAACGGGGAAGGAGTTATTTGCCCGCTACATATTTTCACACAGCAACCGGAAAAATATGCCCTTTGTGGCAGTGAACTGCGCCGCCATTCCCCACAATCTTCTCGAAAGCGAGATGTTCGGTTTTGAGAAGGGCGCATTTACAGGCGCATCGCAGAGGAAGCAGGGGAAATTCGAGTTTGCCCACGGGGGCACATTGCTCTTGGACGAGGTCAGTGAAATGGACGTGCAACTGCAGGCTAAACTGCTGCGCGTCCTTCAGGAATCGGAGGTTGACCTGCTGGGAGGGAAAGCACCGATCCCGGTGGATGTAAGGGTCATCGCCACAACGAACGCCGACTTAAAAGCGCGCATAGAAGAGAAAACCTTCCGTGAAGATCTGTACTATCGCCTTAATGTTATTCCCGTGAAGATACCTTCCTTAAGAGACAGGGGAGATGACATTGTGCTTTTGACCGAATATTTCCTGAAGAAATACAGCCAGGTTAATGAACGTCCGCAGCCGAAATTATCGGAAGATGTCCTATCCATTCTAAAAAATTATCCCTGGCCCGGCAATGTAAGGGAGCTGGAAAATGTAATGGAGAGGGCCGTTTTGATCTGTAACAATGGCATGATCGTGCCGGAAGATCTTTACATGGATAAGGACGAAGTCAGGGGGGAGGGGGGTGTTTCTTCTGCGGGAAATACCCAGGCGCCTTCTTTTCCCACGGGGAAGACCTTAAGGGACATGGAGAAATCTGCGATTTTCAACGCCTTAGACAGTGTCAACGGCAATAAGACAAAGGCGGCAAAGATATTAGGCATAAGCGTCCGCACTATGAGGAATAAACTCCATGAATATGGCTGCGAAGACACCGGCGGCTGAAGACAATTTTTTATGATGGAGAATCTGGTACGTGAATTGCAGGTCGTTATGAATCATGGAGGTTGTTAATATGCAATTTCTTTTTGACAAGGCCGTTGGTTATTTATCCACCATGATGGATTTCAGAGCGGAGCGGCATAAAGTGCTGGTTTCCAATATCGTCAACCTGGATACGCCTGATTATAAACCTAAGGAACTGGTTTTTAACAAGAGCCTTGAAGAGGCGCAAGCGGCGAGAAAGGAACTGGAGCTAAGAAGAACGAATAATGGACACCTTGCTGCGGCGCCCGGCAACGGAGAGCAGTTTCAGGTTATGCAATCGGGAGATAAAGTGGAAATTGACAGGGAGATGGCCGCTCTAACGGAGAACAACCTGATGTTCAATCTGACGGTGGAATTACTTACTCGAAAATTCAGAGGCCTCAATACTGTGCTAAAGGAGACAAGATAATTATGGATTTTCTAACATCTTTCAAGATATGCAGCTCCGGCTTGGCGACGCAGCGGGCAAGAATGGAGGTTGCGGCGAGCAATCTTGCCAATGTGGAAACCACACGCACGCCCGAGGGCGGACCTTACAGGAAAAAGACGGTAGTTTTATCTTCGGAACCGGTTCCGGATGGTTTTAATACCGCCTTTAAAGATGCCGTGAAAATGGTTAAGATTGCAGCAATTGTAGAAGAAAAAAACGTAAAAATGGCGCACGATCCCTCTCATCCCGATGCCGATGCGAAGGGATTTGTCGCCAAACCAGATATTAATCCGGTTTTGGAGATGACTGAAATGATTGCGGCAGGTAGAAGCTACGAAGCATGTGTGACGGCGTTTGACGCTACAAAGAGTATGGCATTGAAGACGCTGGAAATGGGCAGATAGGAAGGCGGGCTTACGGCGATGATGCTGCCTGATTAAAGTGGAGGCAATGATTATGAATGATTTGCTTATTCGCGGTGATTTAATGCCGCCTTCCATAGGCGCGGAAGGGCCTGCGGGAGAAAAGCAAGGCGGGGAGAAAAATTTCTCGACCGTATTGCGGGATGCAGTGGCAGACATAAATAAGTTCCAGCTAAATGCCGAGGAAGCGATTGCAAAGGTCCAGCTCGACAATACGACAAGCATCCATGAAGCGGTAATTGCTCTGGAAAAGGCGGATATTTCTTTCCGTGCCATGATGCAGGTAAGGAACAAGATACTGGAAGCCTATCAGGAGATCATGAGGATGCAGGTATAGGGCAAACCGCTGAAAAAAGCGGCAAATGGTGGTGTAAGAAATGGATCCAAGTTTCGAATTCTTCACAAAATTGGGGGCGGGCTTTTCTTCCCTGACCCCGGCAAGAAAAGCCTCGCTCCTGATCACGGCAATAGTTACCCTGGCCAGTATAGGGCTTCTCGTTTACTGGACGGGGCAGGTCGACTATCGGGTGCTTTTTTCCAATCTTTCCAGCGAGGATGCGGGTAACATCGTAAGCAAACTGCAGGAAAAGAAGATACCATACAAATTGTCTCCGGCAGGCGATGCCATCTCCGTTCCCACGGAAAAAGTTGCCGAGCTGAGATTGGAGCTGGCGGCCGCAGGTTTGCCGCAGGGCGGAAGTGTGGGATTTGAAATATTCGATAATAAAACTCTCGGAAGCACAGAATTTGAGCAGCAACTGAACTATCGCAGGGCGCTTCAGGGAGAGTTGTCCCGGACAATAAACAGTCTTGAGGAGATACAACAGAGCCGTGTTCACCTTGCCTTGCCTAAAGAATCGCTATTTATTGATGAGCGAAAAAAAGCTACCGCCTCCGTTACGGTCAAGTTAAAACAGGGGAAAACCCTGCGTCCTCCGCAGGTGGAGGGCATTGCCCATTTGGTGGCGAGCAGTGTGGAAGGGGTCAGCCCGGAAGACGTTATAATAGTTGACAGCCGCGGCAATATTCTCTCAAGCGTGCAGGGCGATTCAAAGTTTGCCAGGATGACGAACACGCAGGCGGAGTATCAGAGAAGCACGGAAAAGGAGATTGCCACCCGGATCCAGTCGATGCTGGAAAATGTTGTGGGCAAGGGCAAGGCCGTCGTGAGGGTCTCGGCAGATCTGGATTTCCGCCTTACGGAGAAAACAGAGGAAAACTATGATCCTGAATCGCCGGTAGTGCGCAGCGTAAAGAGGCAAACGGAAAAATCGGCGCCCCTAATGTCAGGCAAAGCGGTGGAAGCTGGAGGTTCGGAGCGCGAAAAGTCAGATGAAACAATCAATTATGAGATAAACAGGGTGGTCAATAAAACAGTGATGCCTGTGGGCGAGGTGCAAAAGCTGTCTGTTGCGGTACTGGTTGACGGGATTTATACAAAAAACGAAAAAGGCGTGGAAACATACCAGCCGCGCGCCAAAAAGGAAATAGATGCCCTGGAAGAACTGGTGAGAAAATCTGTAGGAATAAATACCGCGCGGGGCGACCAGATTGTGGTTTCCGAGATGCCTTTCAGCAGAGTGGGAACAGAACTGGAACCGGCGGGGGAAACCCCCTGGCAGGAAAAAATTGTTGCCTTTTCCCCACTCATCAGATATGGCGCCGGTCTTATCGGCGTCATCGCTGCCCTTATGTTTGTCGTGCGTCCCTTGATTAAGGATATTCTCGTAAGGGATGCAGTCCATACCGCCGGGATGATACGGCAATTGCCCACCACCGTTGCGGTAGAGGCCGGCGCCGAATCATACGGCGCTGCGGAACCCAGGGGAGGGCGGGAACTTACGGATCATGAAATAGCCCGCCAATTGGCCAGTGCTGATGCCAATAAATTTGCCGAAGTCTTGAGAACGTGGCTGAAGTAGTTCCAACGGCAGTTAGCCTGTAGGAGGAAATTAAGCTCAACTGACGGTCTACAGCCTAAATAACCCCCATGCCCGGGTCGGGCACAACGAAGGATGAAAATCACCCCCACCCCTCCCTCCCCCGTCGAGGGGGAGGGATACAGGGAGGGGGGCATTTTCATATAAACCTGAGCAGTTACGAAGGGTAAAGCGAAGTGATGACGAATGAGGAAAAGGCGGCAGTCCTGCTTTTGGCGCTGGAAGAAGATCTGGCGGCTGAGGTCATGAAAAATCTCAGTCCTTCGGAAATCCGGCGTATAGGGAAGCAGATGGGCCGGATAACCAGCATCCCGGCGGAAATGGTGAGTTCCGTGACCAAGGAATTTTGCGCTTTAGCGAAGGGACAGTGGAACGGCGTGGCCGTAAGCGGCGATACGTCCAAAAAAATCTTTATGAAGGCACTGGGAGAGAAGGAAGCCCAGGAAATCCTGACCGCCATTTCCAGCACGAAAAGCTTTGACAATCCGATCATCGAAAAATTACGGGATGTTGATCCCAAAATGCTGGCCGATTTTACCAAGTCAGAACATCCCCAGACTATCGCTTTGATTCTTGTTCACCTGCGTCCGGAGCAGGCTGCGCAAATGCTGGAACATTTTACTCCGGAGTTACAGAGCGAGATCACCAGAAGGATGGCAACGCTGAAAGCTGTTCCCCAGGAGTTCATTGAAGAAGTGGCCAATACCCTCGAAAAGGAGATCGCTGTAGGCGCAGTGGCGGATCAGAAACTGGGGGGCGCCCGACTAATGGGGGAGATTCTCAACAGGATGAATCGCGCCAGTGAAAGCGCCATTATGTCAAACCTGGAGGAGTCAGAACCGGAGTTGGCCGCTGAGATACGCAATTTCATGTTTAACTTCGAAGATGTTCTTAAGCTTGACGACAGGAGCATCCAGGAACTGTTGCGGGAGACCAGCAGCGAAGAACTATCGCGGGCACTGAAACTGGTTGATGAAAATATGCGGGAAAAGATCTACCGCAATATGTCCAAGCGCGGCGCCGAAATGCTGCGGGAAGAGATTGAGATGATGCCCCCCATCCGGCTTTCGGAAGTAGAAGCAAGCCAGCGTAAGATCGTGGAAACAACAAAGAAAATGGAAACAGAGGGTAAAATAGTCATTCAACGCGGTGCAGAAGAGGATGCTTTTGTCTGATAAAATCATCAAGGCGAAAGACGTCGTGCAGGTAGCAAAGCCTTTATTGCCTTCTCTCGGTTTCGTCAGGAGCCAACCCACAGGTAACAATGGGAATTTGTCTCTTCAACAGGAGGCGGGACTGGCGGAACTGAACGAGGAGAAGAAAGCAACGGAAGAAGTACGGAAAGAAGCCTATAAGCAGGGTTTTTCCGAAGGTCTCCAGTTCCGGAAAAACGAGACCCTTCAGGCTATGAAAGCCCTTACCGGGCTGATAAATGAAGTCGGCGCCTTAAAAAAGAAGTTTTATGAAGAAGCGGAAGGACAGATGCTGGAATTGATCTTTTCCATTGTCGAGAAGGTCATCCACAGGGAGGTTGCGACAAACAAGGACGTTGTTTTATCAGTTCTCAAAGAAGCCGTTAAAAATGTCGTGGACCGGGACGGCATGAAAATCCGGATGAATCCTCGTGATTTCTCTTTTATGACGGAGATAAAGGCCGATTTTATCAGGGAAATGAACGGGGCGAAGGATGTCGTATTCGAGGAAGACGCGGCAATAATGCAGGGAGGCGCCGTTCTTGAGACGCTGTCAGGCGAGGTGGATGCCCGCCTGGAACAGCAACTGAAAGAAATCAAAACGGCGCTGAATGTGAAGTAAAAAATAGACTGTAGGCTATTAGGCTAACAGCATACAGCCTATAGCCTAAACAACCTGAGTAGTTACGATGCATGTTGATTTTGCGCAATATGGACGGCTGCTGGATCAGGCAAATCCCATAAGAGTGCATGGGAAAGTAAGCGAGATTACGGGCCTGGTGGTTGAAGGATACGGCCCCGCCGCCTCCATCGGTGAAGTTTGCGGCATATTTCCCAACAATCAAGACGGGTTTCTTAGCGCCGAGGTGGTGGGCTTCAAACAGGGAAAAGTTCTGCTTATGCCTCTCGAAAGCATCCAGGGGTTGGGGCCGGGCTGTAAAATAACTTCTCTGAGGAGAAAAGCGAGCGCTAAAGTGGGGCGTGAACTTCTGGGAAGGGTGATTGACGGATTAGGCAATCCCATCGACAATAAAGGTTCTATAAATTGCAAAGATGAATATCCGATCTATGCGGAACCGATAAATCCCCTGCAGCGAAGCCGCATCAGAGAGCCGATGGATTTGGGGGTACGCGCGATCAATGGCCTTCTCACCTGCGGTAAAGGACAGCGGATGGGCATCTTTTCCGGTTCTGGCGTCGGCAAAAGCGTCCTTTTGGGAATGATTGCCCGGAATACCGAGGCCGATGTTAATGTCATCGGGCTGATCGGGGAAAGAGGCAGGGAAGTGCGGGAATTTCTGGAGAAGAATCTGGGACACGATGGGCTCGCCAGATCGGTTGTCGTAGTGGCGGCGTCGGATATGCACCCGTTAATCAGGATGCGGGCGGCATACGTGGCCACGTCCATCGCGGAGTATTTTAGAGATCAAAGCGCGAATGTATTGCTCATGGTGGATTCGCTGACCAGGTTTGCCATGGCGCAGCGAGAAGTGGGTCTTTCGGTGGGAGAGCCTCCCACTACGAAGGGTTACACCCCTTCGGTTTTCAGTATATTGCCCAAACTTCTGGAAAGATCCGGCGCGCTCGAAGGGCGCGGCAGCATCACGGGCCTTTACACCATACTGGTTGAGGGCGATGATTTCAACGAGCCCATATCCGATGCGGCAAGGTCGATCTTGGACGGGCACATATTACTGTCCCGGGACCTGGCCAATAAGAATCAGTATCCCGCCATCGACGTCCTGCAAAGCATAAGCCGGGTTATGACCGATATCGTGGAAAGTGAGCACAGAAAAAAGGCGGGAGAGGTTTTAAATATCCTGGCCACTTATAAAAAGGCGGAAGATCTGATCAATATCGGTGCTTATATTAAAGGAAGCAATAAGAAAATAGATTATGCCATTGAAATGGTGGGCAGGGTAAATGCCTATCTTACACAGGAGATAGAGGAACGGGTGGATTTCGACCGGTCGAGGCGGGATTTGTTTGCCCTATTCGGGCCGGTTTAAGTAAAGGATGGGTGTTATAGTCTTCATGTTTAACTTTAAGCTGCAGTCGGCATTGAATTACCGGAAGTCTATCGAGGAAAAAAAACTTGTCGATTTTTCCGAAGGGAAAAAATTGCTTGAGAAGGAAATCAAAACGCTTGAAGCGATACTGAGTGAGCAGGCAGAACTCCTCGGACAGCTTAAGAAAATGCAGGGCGGGCACTTCAATGCGGCTGATGTTGCCTTATACCTTTCCTATATCGAGCTCTTCAAGGAAAAGAAAAATCATCAGCAGGAAGTTGTGCAAAAGGCAAGCCGGGAGGTGGACGCCCAAAGGGAAGCGCTTCTTGAAGCCCTCAAAAACAGGAAAAGCATGGATGTTTTGAAGGAGAACCAATTTCAGGAATATCAAGAAAACATGGCAGCCTTTGAGCGCAAAGCTTCGGATGAAACTGCAGTCCTCAGATTTGCGAGGCGCAATAAATGAAAAAGTTCATGATAGTTTTGCAAATCTTTGTGGCGCTTCTTTTTATGGTCAAAATTGTCGCTCTGGCCGAGATAGTGCAAAAAGCGGTTACCGTGCCTGCTGCGACCGGGGCGCCAAAGCGGGCGGCGGCAGAGACTCCCCCCCCCAATGTCGCCGCTTCCGCAAAAGAAAAAACGGATGACGGTTTGAGCAAATCCAGGGACCTTTTTAAGTCTCTGGAGGAAAGGAAAGAAAAATTGGAAAAAAAGGAGCTTTTTTTGAAATCGGAAGAACAGCGGCTCCTTTTGCTAAAAAAAGAGATTCTCGAAAAAATCGATCTTTTGCGCCTTCAGGAGGAAAAGCTCACTGCTGCCCTTGAAGCGGGCAAGACGGCAGAGAGCAAAGTATACAAGGATCTGGCAAAGGTCTTTGAAGCGACGCCGCCTGCAAAGGCCGGCGTTATGCTGGAACAACTGGATGTCCGGACTGCTGCCGGCATTACGATGAACATGAAGCGGGACAAGGCCGGCATCATTTGGGGCTACCTGAGTCCCCGTAAGGCCGTGGAAATTACCCGCGAGATTACCAGCGCAGGAAAACAGAATCCAAATTAACGAAGCTGCCCTTCCGGCAGCAGGTACATTTTTCAACCCCCACGCCTTTCATAGGCAATCTTTTCCTCCATCTACCTCCACATCGCCTCTTTGCATTTCTAATATGTTGATATAATTTGGTAATAATTAATGAGTAGTCGTGGCATGCCCTTTGCAGAATGTAGGACAAAGAGGTAGGACGAAGAGGTTATAAAGGATGATTTGCCATGATGAATGAGGCGATTCCCGTGCCAGAAATAAATGCCCAAGGTTTCACAAAAGAAGTTTCCGAACTTTTTCCCTTTTTGGGAAAATCAGCAATGGGAAGCCGGACGAAGAACGTCCAAGGTGATAATAGGGCGTCGGATCCTTTTTTACCGATGTTGAAAGAAGGTCTGAGAGCTTTGAATATGGTTGACGAGACGGCGCCAGCTGTAAGCGGGAAGGATATTCCATTCAAAATGGAAAAGGGCGGCGCTGTCAAGGGGGGAAAGATTACAGAGGGTGAGCCCGCAATAAAAAAAGATCAAATGTCAGGGGCAGAAAATGCGATCGTTTCTCAGGAATCCGATATGCCGCAGGATATATTATTCCGCATACTCTTGCTATCCGGTTTACCCGTGAAGGAAAATTCCCAGGATGGGTCGTTTATAACGCCAAAAAACGAAGGCATTAAAACTCATGAGCGGCAAATAAGAAACAAGAAAGAAATTGTCCTGCCGCTCTCTCCGGACACAAATCAGTTGAATGCCATAATTGGAATCATAAGTGATGCACTGAAAAAGCAAGGTATTGAAGATGACAGGATCGGAGAAATATTGTCGGAAATAATAGACAAGGGACTTTTTACCGCTAAGGAAGGGAGGGAAGCGGTTCTTCCTCCTGGTAAAAGCATCAGCGAATATGATGCGGAAGCCCTTGGCGGTGAGCGGGCGACGAACGCTGTTTACGAAACGCGCGAAGCCGGTATGAA
>DATESZ010000039.1:0-9616 GCA_035283845.1 Syntrophales bacterium
CAAAGGACAGTCCCTTCAGGCGCCAGTAAGGCAGGTAAATGATATCCCGAGACCTTGCCTCCGGCGCCGGGATAAAGTATCGGAAGTGATCACTTACGAACAGATAGAGTTTCGTCCGGCAGAAAGGGCAAAGGAGCAGGCGGTCGGCCTCGTCCAGCGTCACGGGAGCCCCGCACTGGGGGCACTGGTGATCAATCTGCCAGCTCTCGGAAGCTTTATAAGTCATGAAACTCACATGACGGTACCCGTCACAAAGGATAATGAAAATTCACCCTCCCCCTTCCCTCTCCCTCAAGGGGAGGGGGTGAGGGGGAGGGTGAAAGGTATTTTCAGATGAAAGTCAATTATTGCATTCGTTCGCCGCAATTGTTGCAGAAGACAGATTTCGGCAGGTTTTCCGAACCGCATTTTTTACACTTGACGGGCTGCGATTTCTGTTCCACCGGGTGGCCGCACTGGACGCAGAACTTCGCACTGGCGGGAAGATTTTTGCCGCACTGCGAACATTGTTGAAATATAAGGATCTGGTGCCCACAGGACGGGCAGAACTTCGCCTCCCTGGGAACGGCTTGCTTACAGTCCGGGCAGTGAAAAGTCTCCTCTGCTGCGGTCAGTTGAGCCGGTGTATTTTTGAATGCCTCGACAAACATCGCCGGCATCATGAGTCCCATGCCCATACCGAGACCGGCGCCCGCGTCCCCCTGAGATTGGGACGCTGTTTCCATGGCCATGGCGGCTTTCATCTTGAGAAGTTTGTTGAGGTCGTCAAAGACGCCGAGACGGCTCTTGTCGTCAATGGCTTTCTGGACTTCAGGCGGCGGGGTAATGGAGTTGATGTACAACTGGGTCAGACCCAGCCCAAAGTGGGCGAAATCTTCTTCAAGCGCCTTGATCAGGTCCCCGGCAAGCGCGTCATAGCGCGCGGGAAGATTAAAAATGGTATCTATCTCTTCCCCCATTAAATCGTTAAAGCGGGAGACAACTACACGGTTCAGGTATTCTTCAATCGCATCAGTAGTATAGACTCCCTGGGTTCCCACCAGAGTATTCACGAGCAGCACCGGCTGCACGACCTGAAGGTTGAGGACCCCGAAGGCCCGGAGGCGGATAAGCCCCAGCTCCGCATCCCGGAATGCCACAGGATCTCTCGTCCCCCATTTCAAATTGGGGAAGACTTTCATGTTTATGAAATAGACTTCCGCCCGGAGGGGACTGGTCATGCCCCAGGGCACGCTGAGGACCTTTGTCAGGATGGGGATGTTCAAGGTTTTCAGGGTGTGCCTCCCCGGCGCGAAGGCGTCACAGGCCTTGCCGTTATAGAAAAATACCGCAGCCTGGCTTTCCCGGACGATCAGTTGGGCGCCCCATTTGATTTCGCCGGAACCCGATTCGGGAATTCGGTGTACCAGCTCCTTCCCGGACTCATCAAACCATTCGATTACTTCCAGAAATATAAGGTTGTTCGTTCCCATATGTTTATCCTCATTATTTCTCTTCAACCATTACTTTTGACGATTTTCCAACCAGAGCATGATTGCCAGACCGCCGGTGAACAAGCTGGCAACCGCGCTTAGCCATGTCGGTACAATGACGCCGCCCGCTGTTACTTGCACCTGAAGCGCAAATCGTATTAGTTGCATAACTGAAATCAAGGCTAAAAAAATCGTTGCGACCAATGTTGCAGGTTTCATAACCGCCTCCTTATTTGGAACTCCTTTCAAGCGTTCTTTTGCTCGATGATCCATAAACATATAAAGCCGTATTATACTTCCGGTACGACGATTTCTTCCGGCGGTATCCAGATGGCCTTGCCATCCCGCCAGACTGCAATGGGATTCCCCTGTCGCTTGTGCTCGGCCAGGGCCTCGGCAACTGCCTCTTTCAACGCCATTTCGGCTTTTACCTTCAAAGGAAGACCGCGTATATCTTCCCTGCTTTTGCGCATCTGTTTTTTCATTACCTAGGACTCCTTTCAATCATTGAAAACAGTTTATCATCAATAACGGTTAAATTGCCACTTTCTTCATCTGCAATCAGGCGGGGTAAATCAGCAGAATTATCGATCAGCTTTTACTATAGCTTCATGAACATAGTCGGTATAGAGACATGCTCTACCAAAAGGATGTATTTCATCACCAAGAGATGCGATTAATAAATCCATGGGTTTGGCGGAGTGTTTGGACAAATACTTTCCATGCGAACTTGATATCCACGCTTTGTCCTGATCCAAGAACTTCCCGTTACCTACCGTCGCTATTTTTTTGGCCTGGCTGCAATATAACGAATGTTTTGGGAATCTGCCCTTAAACTCGGCACACCCCTGCAAGAATGGCAATTCATTCTCTTCCTCTTAATAGTATCTTGAATCAGGCGATTGTCCCATTGTTAGTCGGGCAACTCGACCAAGAGCCTCTGTTTTCCAACCTTCCACAGCCTTCATTTTACTTTTCATCTGCACCGGCCTCATTCGCCAGTTTCACGACAAGGTCTCGCCCTGTCAGGGTCAGGCAGTATTTCTGCAGGCGGCTGTTGGGCTTTTCGGGAATGGTGTATTCAATTATGTTCTCGGCCAACAGCTCACGGATGATCTTGTTAAGTTGCCCTGAGACTTCTTTCTGGCCAAGCGCCAAGGAAATTTCCGCTTTTCTCATAGCGCTTGCCATCAGCAACCGGAGGACACGATTTTTCAATGACTCTGGCTGTGACTCTGGCTGTGACTCTGGCCGCGACCGTGCCCCTGCTACTTGCGGGGTGACTTGCGGCGTCATATCACCAGCACCCACCCCACTCTCTACAAACGAAGGCCGGTCAAAGCCGGCGATGAAGATATTTGCGATGACTTTAAATTTTGCGCTCGGCTCATTCTGCAGAATCAGCGGCATGCCGCGGCCCCAGGCTTCGACCATCTTGATGCGGCGGAAGAGATCGGCAATCAGCGGGTTGCGGCGCTTCGAGACATTTCCTTTGCGGATTTCCCTGATCGTGAGTCCCTCAAAAAGCCCGCCGGGACTGCGAATCTCTACGCGGTCTTTGAATACGGCAATATGGATGTAATCCGGATCGCGATAATCGCGATGGCAGAAGGCATTGATGACCGCCTCGCGCAGGGCCGCAACGGAAATCTCAGGTACGTCCTCACGGTATAAGCCCTTGAGCCGCATGCCGATATGGATATTTTTGAGGATATATTTCTGCGCCTCCTCGATCAGCTCCAGAATATCGCCGTCAAAGTCGTGGCGATCAATAATCGTGTCGCTTTTGGTGCCCGCGAAGACCGCGCACCGCAGTTGTATGGGGGGCGTTTTGCTGAAAAAGAGCCGCGCGGCATTAAGGGGTTGGCCGTTTTCGAGCAGGCCCAGTTTTTCCAAGGCGTTGGGGATGTTGTCCCAAACCAGACCGGCACGGGTGACGAAGCGTTTGATCTTCCTGCCGTCGAGCATCTTCAAGCTTCCCTGGTACGGCTTATTATCCCAACGAAGGGCTTTACGGTTTTTGATCAGAATCAGCGACTCCAACTCCTTGGCCGTCAGTTGCCGGTCTTCGTCGGCCACGCGCATATAGGCTCTGCCATAAGCAAAATAGGGGGCTTCTTTTCCGGTAAATGCCACTTTCACGCAGGTTTTACCCGTCAGGGTTTCCAAGGTGATGTGCGGGAATATTTTCGGCTCAATATGCGCGGCAATGACTTGCGAGATATCGCGCAAGGTTTTTTCGGTCACGTCCAGGCTAACTACAATCCCGTCGCTTCTTACACCGAACCACAGCTCGCCGGCGCCATGCTTGTTGAGAATGGCGGCCATAGAAATCAACCCGTCTTTGAGCTCAACCAGACTCCTTTTCAGTTCGATGGATTCACTTTCCTTCATGGCTAATCTGCTTTCTTCAAATGACGGTCCAGCGCTCTTCCGGTCAAGTCATTCATCCTGCGACCCATTCCGCTGCCGTGGTGAGCATGAACTTTTCCAGGGGGATGCCGTCACCGCCGGCCAGCAGTTTCCGCTGCGGCTGAAAGGCCTTGTCAAAGCCGTCCATGCCCGGAAGCCCTTCCTTGCGCGAGCCGCTCTTGACCTCGATGGCAACCACGGTCTTCCCGGAACGCAGGACGAAATCGACCTCTCGGCCGCGTTCTCGCCAGTAGAACAACTCGATGCCCGTTCCCGTGGCGCTGTTGATCAGATGAGCGCCGACGGCCGATTCCACCAGCCTGCCCCAGAACTCCCGGTTCTTTCGCGCATCATCGAAGGTAAGCTGCGATTGCGCGCTGATGAGCGCCGTATTCAATACCTGAAGCTTGGGGCTCGACACCCGCTCGCGGACCTGATGCGCGGCAAACTTTTGCAGGCCCGTCAGCATGCCGGCGCCGGTAAGCAGCTCCAGATAGTGGGCCAGGGTCGTCGTATTGCCGGCGTCCTGGAGCTGCCCGATCATTTTCTGGTAGGAAAGTATCTGTCCGGAAAAGGAGCAGCCAAGCTGGAAAAGGCGCCTGAGAAGCGCGGGTTTGTCGACCCTTGTCAGGAGCAGGATGTCGCGGGAAAGGGTCGTTTCGATAAGCGAGTCGATGATATAGCGCGACCAGCGTTGCCGGTCGTCGATCAGGTCGGCCGCTCCAGGATAGCCGCCGAAATAGATAAAACGGTCAATGTCCCACCCGAAAGCCTCCCGCATTTCGGCGTAAGACCAGTGGAGCACGGGAATGATCTCAAACCGGCCGGCGAGGCTTTCGGTCAACCCCCGCTGAATCAAGAGCGGCGCCGAACCCAGGAGAACGACCTTGATGGATAGGTTATTGCGGGTGTCGCTGTCCCAGAGCCTTTTTAGAACCTCGGACCAGCCTGTCACCTTCTGTATCTCGTTCAGAACGAGGAGCGCCTCGCCCTTGCCCTTTGTCTCTGCAATCAGGAACCTTCCCGTTTCCCACTGCTGCTCGATTCAGGCCCGGCTCTGGAGGGTGGGCTCGTCCGCGGAGGCATAATGGAGCGGGATATGGTTATCGTCCGTGACCTGGCGCACGATCGTGGTCTTTCCCGTTTGCCTTGGTCCGGCGAGGACCTGGATGGACCGGCGCGGTTCCCGCAGTCTCTTCACCAGCGTATGATACATGGGGCGATGATACATCCCGGCGATCCTCCTCAATGAGCATAACGGGTAAAACCTGATTTACAATTTACTCAATACGATGAGTGATTTTACTCAATGGATTACATGCTGTCAAGCACGTTTTGCTTGTCTTCTTGTTTACAATCGCTGCGCCAGGTAGAGAAAGACATCAAGGGAGGAATTGATCTTTATCTCTCTGAATTCTCGAAGAATCTGCCTCCTGTTCGCTGCGCCGAGCAACGGCGACAGATAAACCACTCCTTTCCCCCGCGCCTTGACCTCTCCGGACAGCAGGGCTTGAATGGCAGCCACGTGCCGGTGAGGGAGGTCCTGGCCCAGGACAAAATTACAACTGACCGTCAGGTTGTCATAGCCAAGGTTTACCTCCTGCATCTTACGCAAGGCCGACTTTACTTTTTCCGCCTGGAGCGGCTTACCGAGAAAATCCAGCGTCTCCTGATCGGGAGATTCCAGCCCCACATTGATGGCGGTATGATAAGGCAGCCCCTCCAGTCTGTCAAACAGGGAATCTTCCGCTTCGAGAAAAGAGTCGACACTGCCGAAAAGGAAGAGATTTGGTCGTCCCCGATGGTAGGAGGCGGCGAGGTTCAAGACGTCGTAGGCCAACTCGGCGGTAGCCGCCAGGATCTCTTTACCAGCCGCCAGGGCATTGTTCTGCCCCAGCGCCAGGGAATTATAATTAACGAGATCCGCCCCATAGAACTCTTTTAAGGCACTGATCTGCCCGGCAATGTTTTCCCAACTGCGCTGCCGGAACTCGCCTGCCGTCTTAAATCGGCAAAAACGGTAGTTGTAACTGCAACCTTCAGTAATAATGAGGGGAATTACCTCGTAGTCCACATCTATGGTATCCGGGGGCAGCACCGGCAGGCGCCCGCCGATAATGTCGTGCAAAGTTTGCCCATCGGCCGTCAACCTGTCCCGGCCCTGGGCGGCCACCTGCTGCAGGAACTCCCGCGACCGGATGCCGGGGGCAGAGTGCGCGAGCCTTCCGGCCCGGCTTATCAGCCCGTCAAAGGCCTCCAGCGCCTGCCGGACATGGCGCCCAGTCAGAGGGGCTTCCGTAAAGAGATCACAATCAGACCGGCCATTGTACGGCACATAGTAGTTCTTGATCAGGTCATAGCCGGCATCATAACCGTCATCAGTTCCATAATATATGAAATCGTTGCCATCGGTCCTTTTCAGCACATCACGGGGGTCCGGCCAGACGTCACGGCGGCCGGCCAGTCTTTTCAAGCTACCCCGGAGATTAAAATCGAACTCGTAACCCCGCCAGTTAACCTTGACGGGAATGCCGTACCACACGGGGAAGCTGAACTTTCCCCAGTCGTCTCGGCCCAGACGGTCGA
This sequence comes from Syntrophales bacterium, assembly GCA_035283845.1. GTDB lineage: Bacteria > Desulfobacterota > Syntrophia > Syntrophales > JACQWR01 > DATESZ01. The sequence goes on from DATESZ010000039.1 coordinate 6,471, forward strand.
AAATGATCTCCACATCCTCACATTGGTAACGTTCCATAGGTCAAGCGCCTGTCTTTACCGCCGTTACAACTAAAACTTCCCCGGCAAAATTTCAAGCGATTATTTGGCAGGAACGATGGCGCAGCATTTTTATTCGCAGAAGGGAACTTTTTGTTGCTCATCTGCTTACAAAGTACCCGCCGCTCTTCCTGGGACCGGAAAAGACGATTTCTCCCTGCTCCTTCAATTTCTTTATCCAGCGTTCGATGGTTCTTTGAGGGATATCCAAGGCAGCGGTGATTTCAGTGACATTCCTGCCGGGAGTATTCCTGATGTAATCGGCAAGACTGTCTATCCCCTCTTTTGTACCGCCATCTGTTCCGCCACTTACACCGCCACTTATACCGCCAACTCCTCCTTCACTGGCGGATCTACGGATAAACTTCACGACGAAAGCGCCGGTCATCTCCTTGAATTCCGGTTTGGGATTGCCGTTTGTTGCGCACCCATCTGTCATCCTCTGAAATCCCGTCCCCCAATCCTCGATAAAACCGATGTCGTGGAATATTTTCGCCAGTCCCCTGTTGCGCGGGATGGAGCGGTTATCCGCAAGCAGACTCTTGATGTTCAATTCCTTGGGAAGAAGTCCCGGGCTCCAGATCTCCGGGCGGTCGTCAAAGATACGGATCTGGATGTTGCCGGGGTCCGTATAATCCCGGTGGACGACAGCATTCACGACGGCCTCGCGCAACGCCTCCAGCGGATAATCCCACCTTTCGTCGCGGGCGGCTTTGGCGCCGATTCCCACACCCATGCTGATATGCCGCTGGATAAAATCGAGGACCTCGTTCACTGCCGCAATCAGATTCCCCTTGAAATCTTTCATTTCCAGGAAATGGACCATCGTCTTTCCTTTCCAGGGTTTCCGATTCTCGGTACATGTTTTTCCTCTTATACTACCGGCACGACGATTTCTTCCGGCGGTATCCAGACGGCCTTGCCATCCCGCCAGACAGCAATGGGATTCCCCTTTCGCTTGTGCTCGGCCAGAGCCTCGGCAACTGCCTCTTTCAACGCCCTTTCGGCCTTTACCTTCAAAGGAAGATCACGCACATCTTCCCTGATTTTGCGCTTCTGTTTTTTCATTTCCTGGAACTCCTTTCAATTATCGAAAACAGTTTATCATCAGTAACAGTTAAATTGCCACTTTCTTCATCTGCAATCAGGCGAGGCAAATCCGCAGAATTATCGAATAGCATCCATGAATCGAGCAACGGTCTGTAAAGATGAAAGAAATTGTACACACTTCTGGTAAACCTGCGTCTTACCACCTCTGGCGGCACATCGTGCCCTCCCGCTCTGACGCGTTCGGCAATGCGCTTCAGCGCCAGATCCGGTTTATGGAGCCATAGATAAAACAGATGGATTCTATAGCCCTTTTTCTTCAGACCCTTGAACAGTCTGACGTACGATCTACCCGCCAATGTTGTCTCAATAGCAAAATCATGGCCTGCATTGATGTGCTCTTGTATCTGATCCAGCATGATCTTTCCCGCTTTGATAGCGGCTACATCCGGTGAAAAAGGAGAAAGGCCGGCGGCAATCAAATCAGCGTTCACGAAATTAATGCAATCTGCATAATAGGGAAGGAACCTCCAGACAAAGGTGGTCTTTCCCGAACCATTGGGACCGGCAACAATGTAAAGATGCTTGTTCTTTTCCGTCACTATCAAAACAACTCCCCTCTATATATTCAGCAGAAAATCAGTTGGGCATCGCGGCCAAATCATTTCATAGACATAAAAAGGATGTGTAAATAATCGTAGTCTTTTTTCTGCTCCGGAAACAAAATATGCTTCTCGGCAAATTTCGCCCTGTCCCAGGCGCCGCCTTCGTAACGTTCATGCAAATCGTCGTACCGCGTGGCGGAGATGATGAACGAATCAAGCGTGATATTCTTCTTCTTGCTTCTCTGCCCTATTTCTTTTGCCAGATCCGGAAGTCGTTCGTGAAGATGCGCTTTTTCGTCACGATCGTAGGCTTTGGCGTAAATCATACCATGCGGTTCTATAAAGACGATCCGCTGGCTTTTTTTACTATCGACCACCCACAGGATAAAGTCGGGGAAAAATTTGCTCTCTTCAAAGAAGCCCACACCGCTGCCGCGGCTCAGGTTGCGAAGCAGAAACACCTCTTTCCCTGCCAGAGATTTATCCTTTTCCGCCGCCCAGTATGCCTTTAAATGACGCACGAATTGCGCTTCGCTCTTTTCCAGTCCCGGCGGGACAGTGTGCACGTTGCCGTTTTTCTCCAGCAGGAGCGGCAGATACAGGTGCCGGTCAAAATAGATGCGCGGCAATTCATTCGTTTCCTGCTTGCGCAGGCGGTCCACATCTTCGCGGAGTTTTTCTATGGCCGCGATCAGTTCCTTATCGGACTTCCGCACTTTGACGACGTAGGTTCCCTCTGGGCGCTCCTGCACCACCTCGCGGTTGAAGGCCATGTTCGGGTCGCTTTTGTCGAGAGTTTTGTACACCAGATTCCGACTTTCCCACTTCTCGCGCCTGTTTCGGTAGAATTTATCAGCATATTTACGCAAAATGCGGGTTACGGCTTCCTGAAGCAAGGCGCGTTCGGAAAACGAGCGCGGCTTGACGACGGCTTCATCCGCCACCAAGGTGTAGTTTACATTTTCGATAATCATGCGCGGCGCCTCAGCGCGAATAACAAAGTTTTTCAGTCCTTTGCGTTCCTTGTACGCCAGCAAATCGAGATAGGCCCGCTCCCAGTCCACCAGCGCGAGGCTTTCGGGCGGAATGGTTTGCCCGGTTCCGGCGCTGACCTCCGCCGTCTGTATCCCCACGGTACTGCTTTCCATGGCCTGCACCTTGACCGACATATCCACAACCACACGCACGCCCGGATCAGCTTCCAGCAGAAGGTCGGTCTCCTTCGCAAAATCGCGTCCCTCTTCCGGTCGCGGCACGACCAGCCCTCGTTTCAGAAACTGCTCATTGGCCCAAACGAACAGCGGGAGATCAATTGTTTCTTCGGTCTCCACCCCTTCACGTTCCAGATAGTCACGGAACTGCGCCATGTAGTTGGCGCGCACGGCAAATATGTTCAGCGTTTCCAGCAAACGCACTCGCGGCGGATGTGTTCCTTCT
>DATESZ010000040.1:0-4034 GCA_035283845.1 Syntrophales bacterium
GTGTCCCTCGTGAAGGGGCGTCTCACGCACGATGAGCACCAGTTTTCTCCTTTCCTTCAAAGTCACATCGGCCGCCCTTACGATGAGATTTTCATTATATGAGTTGGCTATGGCGGAAAGCGTTTTCATCGAACAGGGGGCAACTACCATGCCATCCACGTGATATGAGCCGCTCGCTACGGAAGCGCCCACATCTTCGAAATCATGCACATAGGTCGCCATCGCCCGTAATTCTTCAATAGCGCAACCCGACTCAATCAACATATTTCTCACTCCGGAATCGGAAATGATGAGATGGGTCTCCACCCCCAGCTTAGAAAGGGTCTCTAAAATTCTTGCACCATACACTACGCCCGATGCGCCTGTTATTCCCACAATGATCCTTTTCATGCAAATCTCCCGTTTTTTATGAAATTTTTATTTATTCCAACTTCTATATAGCAGACATCTTCCCGTTTCATGAAACGGCGGGGATGGAAATGTCTTTCATTTTCAACTGAATATCTCCCGACTTGTTCCAATCGGCGATCTGCGGTGTAAAGGCAATATCGAGAAGGGCCCCGAACAGGGAATTACTGAATTGTCCCTTGCTGAACCATATGGAATCGCATGACACACCGTCTTCATTAACCTTTATGCGCAAATGATTTTTCCCTACAACTGACGGCGACGTAACATTTACGTTTCTCGCGCACATAACGGGTTCCGGATTCCTGGTGCCGAAGGGCGCCAGCATCTCTATCTGAGAAAGGAGGTCATAATTGATATCCTTTAATTTGCACTGGGCATCAATAAATGTTCTTGATACGAATTCAGATATATCGGTTTCTTCCCTTATCACACCGTCAAGAAGTCTCGTAAAGTCCCCTATATCTTCCTCGCGGATGGATATTCCCGCAGCATACTGATGACCTCCATAAGTTAAAAGAAGGGAAGCGCATTTCTTCAAACCGTTGTATATATTGAAATCGGCGATGCTCCTTCCGGATCCCCTTCCGACACCGTCTTTCAGACTGATCAGCATGACGGGACGGCAGAAGCGTTCCACCAGCTTTGACGCTACAATACCGACCACTCCCGGATGCCAGTCATAGGAGGCAAAAACGAGAGAGCTCATATATTTCGGATCTCCTATTTGTTCTACATCCTTCATTATATCCTGAAATATTGTTTTCTCCATTGCCTGCCGCCTGCGGTTGTACTCGTCAAGCTTTCTGGCCAGGATTCTGGCCTCATCCATGTCTTCCGTCAGCAGCAGTTGCACCGCGTCATCAGGGGAGGCAACGCGTCCTGCCGCATTAATCCTCGGCAGCAGGGAAAAGGACGCCTTATTGGTATCCACGAGCTGATGATCGAGACAACATACTTCCTTCAGGGCCCGCACACCTACCCTGCTTCCCTCGGAAAGCAGTTCCAAGCCGATTTTGGTAAATATTCTGTTTTCATCCACAAGCGGGGCGATATCACCGATAGTGCCTAAAGCAACAAGGTCCAAATAACTTTTAAGATTAGGGTACTTTCTATCAGTCCAAAACCCTTGCTGCCTGAGACGGGCTCTCAAAGCAATAAGAAAGTTAAAAACTATTCCCACGGCGGCAAGATGCTTGAAAGGAAATTGGCAGTCATCGCGATGAGGGTTAATTGCCGCAACGGCATCGGGCAGGGCGCCGGAGATTTCATGATGGTCCAGGATGATAACATCCAGACCGACCGACCTGGCATAAGACAGTTGTTCATGATCGGAGATGCCACAGTCCACTGTAATTATTAATGTCACCCCCGATGCCTTAATTTTATCCAGGATGTTATTATGTAGACCGTAGCCATTATCCATTCTGTTCGGGATAAAATAATCCGCAGGTACGGCGATTTCCCGAAGGAATTTAAGAAGAAGCACGACGGAAGTAACACCATCCGCATCGTAGTCCCCATATACGGAAATTTTTTCCCCCGTGTATATAGCTCTGATTAAACGATGCACGCCTTCCTGCATCCCCTTCATCGTAAAAGGGTTGTGCAGGTCCTTAAGGGAGGGCGAGAGATATTTCTTCGCCTCCTCAGTGGTTTGAATGTTTCGACTTGTCAAGATCTTGGAGATAATGGGATTGACAGCAAGTTCCCTGGTCAACAATTCCTGCGTTTCCTCATCGCCGTCATACAGAAACCATCTTGTTGTTGGTAGGTTTATTACATTCATTTCGTTATTTTAAACTCCCGCCCCGGGTGGGAGTTTTTTTATTTCGCAACTTCATCGCTTCCATCATATCAGCGCATGCACTGATGTCAAGAAAAGATTTCTTTTTCACCCTTGCCATTTGACGTACCAAATGATATTAAATCATCAGATTGGTCAACGAAAATCTCAGCATCAAGGAGGCATAATGAAAAACAGAAAAGCTGCTTTTCTTACCATTTTCGCCCTGTTGCCGTTTTTAATGGCCATGAGCGCTCTCCAGGGGGAACGCCCGGACAATATACCCACGCCGGCAAAAAAGTTTCTTGCCACCTTTATTGATCAAGCCGATGAGACAACCGATTGCCGGGAAGTAAGCATTGATGGAGAAACCTTCCTGGAGGGAAAGCGCGGCAGCGGCACTAACACCATACCTTTTGAAAACATACGGGAATTATCCTTCCTTCTTCAAGGAGAAAAACTAAACGGCATTGTTAAGCTTCAGGACGGCAACACCTTTGAACTCGCCCTGAATAAAAATCAGAGGGCCTACGGCAAAACGAAATACGGTAATTTCCAGATTAAACTGTCTGACCTGAAGAAAATGACCTTAAGCAGGTCCAAGTAACCCGACGACGATGCCTCTGGACGAGATAGGGAAAAAGGCGGGTGATTACGAACAATCCTTGCTGTGGCTTTAATGAACATCGGGGGAAGTCGTTTTTGCTGCTCCGTGTAGGGCCTTTGTCACAAAACCGGAGCGCAGGCATCTGGTGCAAACTTTAACACGTTTTACCGTGCCTGTTTTTTCATCGCGGCACCGTAATTTCTGAATATTGGGATACCAGGTTCTCTTTGTTTTATTATTGGCGTGGCTGACGCTGTTGCCCACGGCGGGTTTTTTTCCGCATACCGTGCATGTTCTCGACATGATGTGTCTCCTTGAAAAGCTAATGATACTTTTTTAACAACAGAATTTTTTACACAACTGTGATAAGCAGTGTGCGCCTTCTAAAACATGGAAGGGAAAATTGCAAGGTTTTTTTAGGGAACGTCTTTACGGTATCGTCAATTTTTCATTGAGGGCGGCTGGCCGGTAGCCTCAAGGACACGCATCCATACATTGCCGGCAGGATCAACTTTCATCCCCGAACCCACCATATTAAGCGGCAGATGAACATATTCATCCTTCATCAGGCCCACCAGCATCGATGTCTTACCGGCCATAGCGGCGTGAACGATGTACTGCCCCAGAGCGCCGCAATATATACTGTCAGTGGAATTAGCGGGAACACTGCGGATTATATAGCTCGGATCAATGTACTTAAGATTGATTTCAATACCCTTCTCCTGAAAATATTCCATTATTTTCGTTTTCAAAAAAATCCCGATGTCAAGAAGTTTAAGATTGCCCGATGGATCAGTTTCTATGGGATCGCTGCATTTCCTGATCTGTTCCTGACCGGCCCCTTCCGCCACGAGGATTAAACAATGGCCCCTCTCTTTAAGCCGTCTTTCCAAAGCCCTTAAAAAACCACCTTCCCCATCCAGATCAAAAGGCACTTCGGGTATGAGGACGAAGTTGACATCATTTTGCGCCAGAGCGGCGCAGGCGGCAATATGCCCGGACTGCCTGCCCATGATCTTCACCAGGCCGATGCCGTTTGGCGCACCCGTAGCCTCTACATGGGCGCACTGGATGGCCTTTACAGACTCTGAGATGGCCGTATCGAAACCGAAGGATCTTTGAATAAGATTCAGATCGTTATCAATGGTCTTGGGGATGCCGACCACGGCAATGTTTAAGTCGCGCCGCGTGATCTCTGCGGCGATACATTCCGTAGCCCGCATCGTCCCGTCG
>DATESZ010000041.1:0-5738 GCA_035283845.1 Syntrophales bacterium
ATACAACTCATTATATTTGCATGTTAGTTTGTTGTTTTATAGGGTAATATAGTAGGGTCTTACATTCTGGACGGTACAACTACCTGATATTGCATATTATTTTGGCAAGATGACGCAATTACTCTTAAACTCCTGTCAGACTGTTGACAATACTTCCTCTCGGTTTCTATAATCAGCAGGAAAGTACGTATATATCGGCAAAACCGGAATCTGAAAGGAAAATTCCTTCCAATCGTCATAGCTGTAATTTGCAAAGAATGAAATATCCACGGGACGATTATCAGGGACCTCGGACTCCAAGGTCATTAAGTATCCAAGCGGGAAATATGCTATTTCGCTGAACGTGTGTACTTGTTGCTTCTGTATGTTTAGTAAGCCCGTAACGCTTGATCGCCGCGAAACGGGCGATAGGTTATAATACTTTTTTTGTAGACGTGTGGTAGTGATTTTGTTGAGCTTGCTTATTTTGTAAACAACTTTATCAAGAATGTCAAAGAATTTTGTTGAACAAATCTGTAAAATATACTTATTATCAGAGTAAGCGTATTACATATAAAACTAAATTTAAGAGGTTACACCATGTTGAATGACATTTTGCCCGATTTTCAGAGGTACCTTGCCGAAAAAAATCTGGTTTCTTCCGATAAAATTCCTTTCCACGCCCTTTGGGTAAGCAAGTTTCTTGCTTTTTCAAATGAGCGACAGGACAAGAATCTCAACTCAAGGATATCGATGTTTCTCGACTCTCTTGTGAAAGAAAAACAACTGCCGGACTGGCAGGTGGAGCAGGCAGGAAATGCCATCCGTCTTTATACGGACCACTTCTTGTCCGGCAATACAGCATCACTTTCTCCAGATGCCCAACAGGTTTCGGAAACCAATAAGGCCGACGCCAGGGAAATTCTTGAGAAACTCAGGGAGGCCATACGGATCAAGCATTATTCCTATAGTACGGAAAGGACCTATCTGGACTGGTGCCGGCGTTTTTTTGCCTATCTTGAGGAAACTAATAAGAACTCCCGGGTGGAAGGATTTGAGGAAACGCAAGTAAGGGATTTTCTGAGTCATCTTGCCATCCGGCAAAGGGTGTCCTCGGCTACTCAGAATCAGGCTTTCAACGCCTTGTTGTTTTTGTTTCGGGAGGTGTTGAAAATAGAGCTTAAAGATCTTGGCAAGACGGTGCGCGCCAAAAGGGGGCCGAAGCTGCCCATTGTTCTGACAACGGAGGAAGTGCGAAAAATTCTTGATCATTTGGAGGAGAGGGATCTGCTGCTGGTGCAGGTTCTTTACGGTACGGGGATAAGACTGATGGAGCTTGCCCGGCTGCGCGTCCAGGATATTGATTTCGGCATGAATTCAGTCATTGTCAGGGCGGGGAAAGGCGACAAGGATAGAATAACCATGATGCCGGCTGCGATAAGGAAGTCGTTGCAGAAGCATTTGATGCTGGTAAAGGAAATCCATGAGAGGGACATTGAAAAAGGATACGGCGAGGTATATCTGCCGGATGGTCTTGAACGTAAGTATCCCAATGCGGGCAAGGAATGGGAATGGCAGTATGTCTTTCCCGCCGCTTCGCTTTCCCTCGATCCCCAGTCGGGAAAGGTGCGGCGCCACCACATCAGCCCCAGCTCCATACAAAAAATTGTGGCCGCGGCAGTAAGAAAGGCCGGGATTGCCAAGCACGCCACCGTCCACACCCTGCGTCACAGTTTTGCCACTCATCTCCTGATGCAAGGTGTGAATATACGCGAGATTCAGGGGTTGCTCGGTCACAAGAACGTAGAAACGACCATGATCTATACCCATGTAGTCAGAAACATGTCGAAGGCGCCGGAAAGCCCACTGGATCTACTCCTGGAAGGATCACCAATATCCGCAGAGTCCGGAGACGTCTAAAATATTACGGTATTGACGGTTTTCAATAGGGCGCTGAGAGAAGGCCATTTTTTGTTGACTTCTCCTTAACAGTCCCAGTAGTATGACACCAAGTGAAGGAACGCAGAAAAAGCCAGGAGGTAAGTAAATTGCCGCAGAAGTCCGATAGCTTATACGACGTATTAATCATTGGCGGGGGGCCGGCCGGTTATACTGCCGGCATCTACGCCGCGAGGGCGAATCTCCGGGCATTGCTGATCGAGGGGGCAACAACGGTAAGCCAGATCACCGCCACGGATCTGTTAGAGAATTATCCGGGAATACCGGAAGGAATCAACGGTTTTGAACTCGTACAGCGCTTTCAGAACCAGGCAGAAAAATTCGGCCTGGAAATTACGCGGGGCGACGTTGCCTCCCTTGTCAAAGAAACTCTTGCCGGCATGGAAACATGGAAAGTCACGGCGGAAAGAGACTACAGGACCCTTACGGTAATTGTGGCCACGGGAGCAAACTGGAGGAAAGTCGGCATGCCCGGTGAAGATGTTTTTGCGGGGAAAGGCGTATCCTACTGCGCCACCTGCGACGGACCTTTTTACCGGAATCAAGAGGTAATTGCCATCGGCGGTGGAGATACGGCCATTCAGGAGGCCATCTTTTTGACCCATTTTGCCGATAAGGTTACGGTCATCCACCGGCGTAATCGTCTGCGCGCCACAAAAATCCTTCAGGAAAGAGCCTTTGCCAACAGCAAAATAGAATTCCTCTGGGATAGTGTCGTGGAAGAAATCTCCGGCGGCAATTTTGTTGAGGGGGTAAGGGTAAAGAATCTCAAGACAGGGCAATTAAAAGATATCTCTGCTGCCGGAGTGTTTATTTTCGCTGGCCTGACTCCCAATACGGGCATATTCCGGGGCATAATAGAGCTCGATAAAAATGGCTACATCATCACGGACGGCAATATGCGGACATCGGCAAAGGGCGTTTTCGCCGGCGGTGATTGCACAAGCAAGCTGCTTCGCCAGGTGGTAACGGCCTGCGGAGACGGGGCCACCGCCGCCTTCTCCGCCCAGCTTTACGTTGAAGCGCTCAAAGGGGAGACCTACTAAACATCCCGAAAGGATTATAATAAATGGAAAATTTGATTCACTACTGGCAGGAGCTGCCTTCCCATATAAATCCCAATATTATTACGATCTGCGCCTTTCAACTGCGCTACTACAGCCTGATGTACCTCGCGGCCTTCTTCCTGACCTACCAGCTCGTGTCTTACCGGCTGAAAAGAGAGGACTTTAATTATTCCTTAGAGACGATACAGGATTTTTTCGTGTGGGGGATTTTCGGGCTTGTCGTTGGCGCCCGTCTCGGTTATGTCCTGTTTTACAACCCCCTATATTACCTACGGCACCCACTGGAAATCATCCTCCCCTTGAGTTTCTCCCAGGGCATCCGCTTCGTAGGCATCAGCGGCATGTCCTATCATGGCGGCGCCCTGGGCGTCATTATCTCAGCTCTTATCTTCTGCCATAAAAGGGGGATAAATTTCTGGAATTTTGCCGACCTTTTCTGTCCCACCTTTCCCCTGGGATATACCTTCGGCAGGATCGGAAACTTCATCAACGGCGAACTTTTCGGACGGGTAACCACCTCTCCCTGGGGCATGTTTTTCCCCTTTGCCCCGAGCTATGAGCTTCGCCATCCCTCCCAGCTTTACGAGGCTTTTTTCGAGGGCGTCGTTCTTTTTGTCGTCCTTTGGATCATGAGAAAAAAGAAATCCTTCGCCGGTGTCCATATTGCGCTCTATATTATCGGCTACGGAATAATCCGCTTTTTTATCGAGTTTTACCGCGAGCCCGATGAACACCTGGGGTTTATCTGGAAAACCATGAGCATGGGACAGATTCTCTGCATAGCCATGATCATCGCAGGGTTTGGTATTATTTTCGTCAGGAAAACCGGGGAAAAAGGCTCAATATAAAAGGAAAGGAGGCTGCAATCATGGGGAAAAAACTGGTTATCATAGGCGCCGGCGCCGGAGGGGCTTCCGCTGCCGCCGAGGCAAAAAGAAGGGATGAAACCCTTGCGGTTACCATGGTCGAGCAAGGACCGTACGTATCTGTTGCCGCCTGACCCATGCCCTATTACATCGGTGATGTAATAAAGGATGAAAGCCGCCTTGTCGCCCGCACGCCGGAAAAATTCCGCCAGTCGGGGATCGATGTGAAGATTAATACCCGCGCCGAGGACGCGGATGGGGTAAATAAAACCGTGCGCCTGTCCGACGGCGCAGTTATTCCTTATGATTTTTTAGTAATAGGAACGGGCGCCGTTGCTTCCCTGCCCATGATCCCCGGGATCGAAAGTGACGGGGTTTTTACCCTTAGGAATCTTCCCGATGCCCTCCGCATGAAGACCTATCTGAAGGAAAGACAAGGCCGGAAGGCCGTCATTGTGGGGGCCGGCTTTATCGCCATGGAAATGGCTGAGGCGCTGAGGAATATCGGCATGGAGACGGTAATCGTCCACCGGGGGGCGCTTCCGGCAAGCCGCTGGGACAGGGAATTTTCCAAACTGATGTTGGAGGAACTAAACCGCAACAACGTCTCCTTCCTGACAAACAGAGAAATAACGTCCATCGAGAAAGGAGAAAATGCTCCTCTTTGCCTTATGACAAGCGAGGGCGAGATTCCGGCCGATTTTATTCTCTTTGCCTTAGGGACCAGGCCAAATGTAAAATTCGCCGCCGATATGGGAGTCAAGATCGGCAAAAGCGGCGCCATTCAGGTGAACTTTTCCCAGGCCACAAACATCGGGGGGGTCTATGCGGTGGGAGACTGCTGTGAGGTTTTCCACCGCATAAGCAAAGGCTGGGTAAATCTGCCGCTGGGAGATATCGCCAACAAACAGGGACGAATCCTGGGGCGCAATATTGGGGGCGGAAAGGCGTTTTTCCCCGGCATAGTCGGCGCCCAGTCCTTCAAGCTCTTCAATCTGGAGGCGGCCGCCGCCGGTCTGGACGAAAGGGAAGCCCTGTCCTGCGGTTATCATCCCGTAAGTGGAATAGTATGGGGAAGCGCCATAGGGGCTTCCATGCCCGGCGCAAAAAAGGTGGGAATCAAATTAGTAGCCGACGGCGCTACAGGAAAACTCCTGGGAGCTCAGGCTCTGGGAGAAATGGGGGCCGTCAGCCGTATCAACTTATTATCCTTAGCCCTGTGGGCGGAGATGGACCTTGATGAGATCGCTTATCTCGATCTCGCCTATGCCCCTCCCTTCAGCGGCGCCTGGGATGTGATACACGTTGCCGCGCAGGCTCTGGCAAGACAGATCTGAATAAGGGCAGCCATGTCCCTCCCAACGTTTTATAACCCATCGAGGTCTCAGCTTAGGCTATGGAAAAATCTCGATAGGGCGCAGGTCCGCAGGAGGGAGGGGCTTTTTTTGGCGGAAGGGTATAAAGTTGTATCGGAGCTGCTGAGAAGCCCCTGGAGGGTTCGGGCGCTTCTGGTAGTGGAGCAAAAAAAAGCGCGGTGGAACGCTCTATTGCGGGAAGCGACTGATAAAGCAGAAGTTTTTGTTTTATCCGAGGCGCAGTGGGATAAATTAAGCCAGGATGCAAATCCTGAGGGGATAATGGCCGTTGCCGAACCGGCCTTCCTTCCCGACCTGTCCCATTTGCCCCGGGAAGGACATATCCTCCTTGCCTACGGGATAAATAATCCCAATAACCTTGGCGCCCTGTTGCGCACCGCCCACTGGTTCGGTTTCGGGGCGATCCTGCTCAGCGACAATTCGGTGGATTTTACCAACCCCAAGGTGGTAAGAACTTCCATGGGAAGCCTGTTTCATCTTTCCGTATTGCC
>DATESZ010000042.1:0-22694 GCA_035283845.1 Syntrophales bacterium
GCCCGCGATGAACTTAAGCTCCACGTAAATGCCTCCTTGAATGTGGGTTGTAATCCCCAAAAACTGGCGGAAGTTTTTTTTCAGATGGCGCCATATACCGGTATGCCTGCTGTGAACGAGGCACTGGCCGTCTATCGCGAGGTGCTGAAAGAACGCGGGCAGTGGCCGCTCTGCGAAAAAACGGATTCACTTCCGGAATGTCCTCGATGATGCGACAAAATGCGTTAATTGGTGCGCCCAATGGTCTGGCATTCGGGACAACTCACCATGGTATGTTCTTCACGGTGATCTGTTTTTTGCGGGACCTTGCGGGGCACCCCAGGATGGCCTTCTTTCCTTCCAGGCGACTTCCTGATCCAAAGCCCCGGCGGTGAAGGGGTACCGACTCCCTGTCAGGCGGTAACCGCCGCCAGGCCGGTCTGGAAGGCCGCCATGTTTAGCGCCGCCTTTGCCACACCCAACACCTTGGCCACGACCTCGGCCATCCCCGCTGCTCGCAGCGGCAGGCAACCGCTGCCGATAAGCGCACCCAGCATTACCAGGTTGAGGGTTTGCACCCCCCCCGACTGGCGTGCCAATTCCAGACCATCGAGAATCGTTACGTTATCTGCCAAGAGGCGCAACTCTCGGAGGATTTCCTCTACCGGCAGGGCCGGCGAGAAACCGGTCATGACGTTTACCGGCACTTCCGGACGGCTGTTCACCACCATGCAGGTACTTCGGTCGCCCACCAGACAGAGTTGCCGCAACGCTTCCAAGGGCTCGAGACCCACAATGACCTGCGCCTCCCCTTGCGCCACCAGCGGCGGCACCGCTGCACCGGTCGTGAGTCGCACGTGGCTCACCACCGAACCGCCCCGCTGCGAAAGACCGTAGACCTCCCCTATCACCACCCGGTAACCCTGGCTTTGCGCCAACACCCCCAACAGGTGAGCCGTCACCACATTTCCCTGCCCGCCCACCCCGGTGATCAGGACATTCATCACTGCCGCTTCCGTCGTCATTGCTTATCTCCAGCCGCAGCAATGGGCTCTCGGTGTATGGCGCCGGACGGGCAGAGAGACACGCACAGGCCGCAGGCACTGCAGGCATCAGCATCCACATAGGCCTTGCCGAGCGTGGCATCCCATTTGTTTGCCGGACAGCCAAGCACCCTCACGCAAAAACGGTTGCAGCCGCAGGCGTCTCCTCGACAATCATCTTGCTCCACCCACACCCGCTCCTCCGGACGGCCGTGCTGGCGAGTGGAGTGAATCACGCAGGGACGGCGGAAGATCGCCACCGAAAGAGTAGACTCCTGGAGCATTTGGAAAAGTGTGGAGATGTTGTCATGCACTTGGGAGGGATCAAGCACCGCGGTGAACAGGCCGATGGCCCGGGTAATGGTCTCGGGAGCAACGGCCGGCTGCTGCCCGTCTTGTATGCACCAGCCCGATCCGGGGTTAGGTTGCATACCTGTCATGGCGGTGACGGTGTTATCAAGCAGGACAAACAATCCCCGACTCCCGTTGATCCTGGCATTGATCAGTGCGGGAATGGCCGAGTGAAAGAAGGTGGAATCTCCGCACAGGGCGATCACGGGCTGCCGGCAACCGAACTGCGCCATCTTGCCGAAGCCGCTGAGGAAGCCTGCTCCCGATCCCATGCAATGCTGGGTCTTAATAAGGTTATAGCCGGTCGGGCCGGTTGCCAGACCGTAACAACCGATGTCTCCCGCAACAAAGCCGTCCCGTCCATCAACGGCCAGAGCCGCCTTGATGGCCCAGTAGGATTCGCGGTGCGAGCACCCGGCACAAAAAGATAACTGTCTGACCGGCAACGTTGCCTTCAGCAGTTGGGAGGTCCGCATGATGAATGCCGGGTGGCGCGGCGTCTGGGCTGTACCAAAGACCTGTCCGTAAGCGCGGCGTACCGTGTCGTTAGTCAACTCACCGTAGCGTTCCAGCACACCGCTTTCTCCCAGCCGTCCTCTGCCCGAAACCACAGGCGCGGGGCCTTCCACCGCTAAGTCGGCGGCAAGAATCTTCAGTCGCTCTTCCAGCCATGCATCTGTTTCCTCAAAGACCATGATGCGCCGCTTGCCACGCATGGCCCGCATCGCCAGGTGATCGGGAAAGGGGTATACCGTTGCGATCTTGAGGAAGGACAACGACGGTAAGGCAAGGGCGGCGGCGCTTTCAAGGGCATATAGCCACCCCAGCCCCGATGCCACGACGAGAACATCCGCCCCTGGCGTCTCTTGGTATGCATTGAACGGTGAGTCTTCAAAGCGCTCCTGGGCGGTGGTCAATTTTTGCAGGACAATGCGGGTCAACGGCACAAACAGGTTGGGGGCGGCGGTAAAGGGACGGTTGATGTCAAAACAGGCTGGAGTGCTGGCTGCCGGCAATGGCCCACATACCACCTCTCCGTGGCCATGGCACAATCGGGTTACCACCCGCACGATTACCATCAGGCCGAACTCTTCCGAAAGGTCAAAGGCCTGCCGCACCATCTCTTTCGCTTCCTGTGGAGTGGAAGGCTCCAGAACCGGCAGGCGGGCGATAACGGCCATGCTGCGTGAGTCAAGTTCGACGCTGCTGGTCATGGCCCCAGGGTCGTCGCAGGCGATTAAAACCATGCCGGCACGGCAGCCGGTGATGCTGAAGGCCGACATGAAATCAATGCACAGGGCAACGCCGTTGTGTTTCATGGTCACCAGGGAACGCAAACCGGATAATGAGGCGGCCGCCGCAGCCTCCATGGCCACCGGCTCGTTGATACTCCATTCCACGTATGGCCGATTGGCGTCGCTGCTACTGAGAAAACCGAGTATCTCGGAGGAGGGGTTGCCAGGATAGCCGGAGGCAAAGCGCACACCTGCCTCTAAGGCGCCGCGGGCGATGGCGGCATTACCCATCATCAGGACGGCTTCAGACCGGACATCTGGGCTGGACGACATCAGGACGCCTCCTGTCTGGCTAAGGGCTGCGGCCTCGGTGCCTGCTGCAGGATGGCGCGCCGGCGCTTGGCGAGAGACGCCTCTGCCAGGTGCGCTTCCGCCGTCGTCGCCAAGGGCAGAATCTCCAGCTTTCCAGCCGCCGCCGCCGCCGCCAGCAGCTCCGCGCCACGCTCGGTGCGCACCAGCAGCGTATTCCAGTCTTGCTCGTTCTCAACGCATCCTATCGAGATGTCGCTTGCCTCGGCAGTCATATCCGGGCAGGAATGGCAGGCATTCACGATGTGTGGTTTGACGTCATCGAGGGGCAACTCCAGCATCCGGCCATCGCTGGTGAAAACTTGAAACACGTTTGACGGCGGCGGCGGGATGTCCATCCTATGGATGGTATTTCCGTTTAATCGTTGCGCCAGCATACGGATAAAGGAGACCTGGTCGAGCGCCCAGGTGCAGAACAATCCAATGACCAAGGCGGGAGGTTCAACCCGCCAGGCAGGTTCGGCCGGATCATAGGCCAGCATCCGGCGCAGCGCCAGCGCCTGGCAGGGCAGAACCACCACTGCCAGCCGCCCCCCGATCTCCTGGCGGCTGCGATTGAATTCCGCTACCGTTGGCGAAATGGTATATTTTGAGCCGGCGCAGCCGTCTATCTGCGCTGCCTGCCGCACCGTCACCGACCGGGGTTGCAATCCCGCGGCGGCAGTCAAAACCGCCCCATCGATCCTTCCGCTCTCCAGAGCGAACCTGATCAGCGCCGAGACGGTCCCGCCATACTGCTGGCCGGCCGCTGGGGCAACTGCCCTTGCCATGGCCGGCGGCAGCACCAAGGTGCCCAAAGCCGCAGTCTGCGAAGCCGCGGTCACGGCGGTGCGGGGGCAGTAGTGATAACAGCGCCCCTCGGCCAATTGACAATCAAGCAACGGGGCAATGCGACCCCCGACCTGGAGCAGGTAGGGGCACAAGTTAACGCAGGCACCGCACCGGCAACACAGATCGCGGGCGTGCACCGCAGCGTATAACTCCTTTACTCCACCCATCCAAACCTCCGATAGAAACTTCAGGCAATTCCATAGCAGCCTTGCCGCTATGACGTCGACGGCAGCCCCTTGATCTTCTCCCAAGCCGCATCCAAAGAACTCTGCGGCAGCGGCACATCTTCAATGGTACCGGCCAGATAATTCTCATAGGCTGACATATCGAAGTGCCCGTGTCCCGACAGGTTGAACAGGATGACCTTTTCCTTCCCTTCTTCCTTGGCCCGCAGGGCTTCCACAACGGCATGCCGGATGGCATGAGACGCCTCGGGGGCGGGAATGATCCCCTCAGCCTGTGCAAAGGCTACCGCATCGGTAAAACACTCTATTTGATTGTAGGCATAGGCTTCAATCAGGTTATCCTTCTTAAGCTGGCTGATAATGGGCGACATGCCATGATATCGCAGTCCGCCGGCGTGGATCCCGGACGGAGTAAAGTTGTGACCCAGCGTGTACATGGGCATCAGCGGCGTCATGGCAGCGCTATCGCCAAAATCATAGTGAAAATGCCCCTTGGTGAGTGTCGGACAGGCGGCCGATTCAACTCCTACAAGTCGCACTTCCTTTCCGTTGAACTTATCCATCAAAAACGGCCCGGCTATGCCGCCGAAATTGCTGCCACCGCCGCAGCAGCCGATCACGACATCTGGGTAGTCACCCGCAAGCTTGAACTGTTTCTGCGCCTCCAGGCCGATTATGGTCTGATGAAGCAATACATGGTTGAGCACCGAACCCAGGGTGTACTTGGTGTCCTCACGCAGCACTGCATCCTCGACTGCTTCGGCAATGGCGATCCCCAGTGAGCCAGGACTGTTAGGGTTTTGCGCCAGGATGGCTCGCCCGGCGTTGGTGGTGTCTGTGGGGCTGGAAACCACCTCGGCGCCATAGACCTGCATGATGTTCTTCCGGTATGGTTTCTGCACGTAGCTTACCTTTACCATGTACACTTTCAACGGAATGCCAAAGATATTGCAAGCATAGCTCAGGGCGCTGCCCCATTGGCCGGCGCCGGTCTCGGTCGTAATACGCTTGGTTCCGGCTAATTTATTGTAATAGACCTGCGCTACCGAGGAGTTGGTCTTGTGGCTTCCTGCAGGGCTCACTCCCTCAAACTTGAAATAAATCTTTGCCGGTGTCCCCAGCGCCTGCTCGAAGCGGCGGGCCCGGTAAAGCGGCGAAGGACGCCACTGGGCATAAATTTGTAGCACCGGTTCAGGAATATCAATCCAGCGCTTGGTGCTTACCTCCTGCTCGATGATGTTCATCGGAAACAGCGGGGCAAAGTCCTGTGGACCTGCCGGTTGGCCGGTGCCGGGGTGCAACGGCGGCATGCATGGATTGGGCATGTCCGCAGTGATATTGTACCACTGGCGCGGCATATCGCTCTCGTTGAGCTGATATTTGACGGTGTCTATCATATTATTCCCCCCTTTTTTACATTTTATAAGGACTCCCTCGTAAGAGTATAAAGCCAATCATGCTTCCTTAATCATTTAAACTATGTAATTGGACACTATTTTGCGGGTACGCAGCATAAAGAAAAGTGGATGGCCTGTCAAGAAAGATCGGAACAGCAAGCCTTTTTCCCAATGAAGCTCGCAATACGACGTATTCCACGGGGTACAAGAAGCGTTCCCGTCAGAAAGGCATTCCTTGCTTATCAACGGTTTTTCGTGACGCCTACCCTGTCGCAATAATACCTGACCGGGCAACTTCTGCAAAGGGGAGAAATGGGACGGCAGATATGTCGACCGAATGCCACCAGCAAGGTATTGTAATCTAACCAGTATTTATGGGGAAGCTTTTCCCTCAGCGCAAATTCTGTCTGCTCCGGGGTGCCGGTCCGTACGTATCCCAGGCGGTTTGAAATCCTATGAACGTGGGTATCCACACAAATGCCTTCTTTGTTAAAGCCGAGGGTTAAAACAAGATTGGCCGTCTTCCTGCCGACCCCCTTAATGGCAAGCAATTGCTCCATGGTATCGGGAACAAGGGAATTATAACGATCCATGAGTTCCCGGCAGGTGGCAAGGATCGTCTTTGCCTTATTTTTGTAAAAACCTACTGGATAGATAGTCTTTGCTATGATCTCAGAAGAGAGTTGCAGCATTTCCTGAGGTGTGGAAGCCAGACTGAAGAGTCTTTTTGTCGCCTCCGATGTCACCTCATCCTTCGTTCTCAAACTGAGCAGCGTGGAAATCAGTATGACAAAGGGATTCCGCTTTTCCTTGGCCAGATGAGAAACTATCGGAAGCTCCCGTTTTTCTAATTCTCCTCTAAGGATAGAAATAATCTCCTCTATATAGCCGTCATTCATAGCCTTCTTCAGAGGCCAGCATATCCAAGTGCAGCGTGGCGATATCCTCCACGTCAAGGTTGACCTTTTCTCCGGAATCCCTGAAATCCACAATTTTCACATATCTTTTGCATACATTGCACACGTCAACTCGGTATCTTTCTTCTCCTTCCACTGTGAAGTAGGCTAACGAGTGCTGCTCCTCATTGCCGCAAAAGGGACATTTTACGCGGCTGTATTTCCATTCAAAACCGCACTGATTGCAGAAAAGAAAGCGGCTATCATCGTCCCCTTTTATCTCGCCTATTTTCGGTTCCTTGCCGCAGATGGGGCAATATCCCTGCGACCATCCCAACGCGTCGATTATTCCCCCATGTTCCTCCGCGAAGTTCTCCAGGGCAGGCCGCAAACTTTCCTCCACAAATAACTCCACAAGGTCAAAGGTGTTCTCATCGTCAATGGCATCCCCTTCAGCCTCATGGGCAAATTCTTTGCCGGCTTCGGGATCAAAAGAACTGCGTATCAAATCTTCAAAAACGATTTCCCCTTCCTTAATCCGCCGGACAAATCCACTTGTTTCTCCGGGCATCCGTTTTTCCGCTATTTCCAGAAGGTGAAGAAAATACTCTTTGGCCATCGTAAGATCGAAGTCACCGGTGGTAAAATCAAGGAGGGGCAATCCCCCCGCAAGTTTCTTGGCAATCAGTTTTTCATCGAGGGCGAATGCCGGCTCCCTCATTTTCTGCCGATATTCTTCTCTTAGGATAAGAATATCGCTCAGGATCTCGAACAAATCATTATAGTGAGGACTTGTTATTTTGTATTTTTCTATCCTTTTCAAGGTGTCCACCAATATTTCAGCCATAATGTCATCTCCCGTACATATGTTTGAAGCCGCTGTATATATGCTTTACTTGCCAACTTCAAGCAATAATTTTTCTATATCAGGAGCCTATTTTTCACCCAAGATGTATCCATGATTCAGTTGCGAAAAAAATGTAGCATACACAGAATATTTTGAAAGAATATGACGGTGATCGGAGAAAGACAAATCAGGAAACCGGCCCGGAAGATAGATGGACCGGCAAAATATCTCTTTGTGCAAAAGTGAAATTTCGTTGTAATCCGCTTATTGACCTGCCAACTCCTCCTTTTTCCAGGGGGGCAGGATCTTTATTAAAATCGCCAAGACAATAAAAGGAGCGATCAACAGCGCCAGTGCCACAAGGAATCCTTCTATACCAGTGAGCTCTAATTTATAGGTTGTAAGCCCCCGGAAACTCTTGGAAAATAATTGACCGCCTATGACCACATTCCACCTGGTACTGAATATTCCCAACTGGATGAGCACAGCGGAAACGAAATATAACAGTTTTCTCAGTTCCTCGTGGAGACGGAAAATTTTGATGACGATCATAATCCCCAGGGGCAGCAGCATTCCGAGGAGCACCTGGAGCACCACGAGGCTCATAAAAAGCTTGGTGTCAACCAACTGCGATAATATTTTTATCGATTCTTCGCTTTCATAGAGGCGATGAATGAAATCCAGGACTTCAATGGAGAAGTCGACAATTACGGCATAAAATAGAAAGGAGGCAATCTTGTCGAGGCATTTCATGTCTATTTTCGCGCCGCGCAGCGGTATGATGATCATATAGAGCAGCATAACGATGGCAATTCCCGATACAATTGCCGAGAAGAGGAACACGATGGGCATCATGACACTGCTCCACCAAGGATTAGCCTTGATGGAACCGAATATAAACCCTACGTACCCGTGGAGAAGAAAGGCAGACGGTATGCCGATAATAGTTATGACCTTCACGGTTTTCTGATCAAAGGCAACGGCTTTTTCGCTTACGTCTGTTGAAAAAAGAGAAAGGACCTTGTGTATCCATTTTTTCAAACCGGTTTCCTCACGGGACCACGCAACCATGTCTCGGCGATATTCAAACCATATTTCCAGCAAAAGGACCAACATTAAGTACCAGAGATAGACAAAACTGAACGTAGCCATTGCCGAAGCAAGATTAGGGGTGAGAAACATCTCGTAGGATCTGGTAGGCTGTCCCAGGTGCAGTTGGAGGGGAAGGGGCGCTATGAGCAGAAAAGCGAGTGCCGTAAGAAGCGCCAGCCGGTATGTGGGCTGCAGTTCCTTTACATTGAAGACCTTGACGAGCGAGGCCAGAATGAAGGCGCCGGCCACGAGTCCCGTAATATAGGGATATACAACTATGAGTATGGACCAGTGGATCTCAATCTCGTTAGGATAAATAAAACCTACCACCTGTTTAGAAAGCTCTGATAAGCCGTGGGGTGCTTCCATATCAGTTCACCTCTCCATCAAGATTTGCGTAATAAACTTTTGGTTCCGTATTCAGATAGGGTTTAAGAACGTGAATTTTATTCATGCGAAAGAATCTTCCCAGAGGGCTGGCCACGCTTTTCGCGTCCCCAAATACCCTTGCCTGTTTGGGGCAGACTTCCACACAGGCGGGGAGCAGGCCTCTGACAAGACGGTGGTAGCAGAATGTGCATTTATCCGCTACTCTGGTTTGGGGATGAAGGAAACGGGCGCCGTAAGGGCAGGCCTGAATACAGTACCTGCAACCCATGCAACGCTTGCTGTCTACCAGAATGACGCCATCATCGGTTTTGAAAGTGGCCCCCACGGGGCATACCTGTACGCAGGGGGGATGGTCGCACTGATTACAGAGTTTCGGAACGAAAAAGCTTCTCAGCAGGTCCCTTTCGATAAACAGGTCGCTCGGCTCATCAAGACCCATGTTGATGGTATTAACAGAAACGCTGTGGTCTGTCTTGATTACGTATCTTTCCACCCAGGTGCGGAAGTAAAAAGGAGCGATTGGAACATCGTTTTCCGTTTTACAGGCCTGCATGCACCTTCCGCATCCGATGCACTTGTCAATATCGATTCCCATGCCGTAGTAATGTTTGGCGGGATCATAATCTTTATGAATAAGTTTTACCCAGGCGTCTGCAGATGAACCTCCTATGATACCGCCGGAAAAAATACACAAACCGAGATTTTTCAAGAAGTCTCGTCGATCCATTATATCCCTCCTAACATATGTGGATAGTGGCACTGCCAGCAAACATATTTTTCTCCATGGGTGGCCATGTCAACTGTCGGCACACCCTTGACGCGGGCACTGTTATCATGGCACTTGCCGCAAAACTCCCGCTTATCAGGCTTCGTCGGGCTCACAGCCCGTGGTGTTGTTTTATGCTTATCCGGTGTGGTGTGGCATACGGTGCACTCGAGCCCGGCATGATAAGACGCCACCTTGCTCCTTTCAATATGGGCGTGACAGGCAGCGCAGGAACTGGGAGTATTGGGTGGTACGGGATTATGGGGATTATGACAGGTGATGCAGGGCCGCATGGGATTGTGCGTATGAGGGTTTATCTGCGGGAACCCTGTCGGCCGAGATGAATTGTAGGTATGACAGTAGGAACAATAGTCTCTCTTTCTCGGCGAGGAGGGTTTGACTTCCGTCGGATTTTCTGTGTGTTTTTGAGCGGCGCTGTGGCAGGACTCACAGGACAGATCCCTGTGATATCCGCTTTTTTTGATATTTTTTTCTTTTTCATGACACTCGCCGCAGATATGAGTGCCGGCATACTTGACTTCTCTGGCGGCTTCCCTTTCCATGGAAGATATCTTCTGTAAATCCGTATCTTTCAGTTCTGGAGGAATGATAAATTGCCTCACAACAAACAACAAAGCCGCCAATATGATAAACAATGTTAAAATTCTTAACGCCTGTTCGGGAATCTTTTTAAAAAAATCGCTCATGCAATTCCTCCCTTTCCATTATTACCTTTATTACCTTCCACGAGAAAAGGCGTGTTCGCGGTTCCCCGTACAAGCAATCAATATGCCATTGTATTTTATATTTAAATCTTATAGAAAGCACGCTAAATATACGGCAGGAGCGTCTAACATTTCTAAAGGGGTGGTGATTTCACCGTTTCCAGTTGGTGTTTTCACCACGAAGGACTATCCTGTGGCTCATAAGCATAAGGCGGTTTTACTGCGAGGGCAAAAAAATTCTATTATTGCGCTGAATAAAGAAGACGGCATGCAGATTGATAATATAACAGGGAACAAAGATTGCAGGCAGTAATGTTGCATTTTCAGGGGCGGCCATGTAGTAAGAGCCGTAGTGCAACTTAAGATGATGGGCCTGTGCTGCAATGCAGTGAGTCAGTGCTTATTTTTTCCATTTATGATCTCTGTGTTTCTCATGGAAACACATTGAGTTCCTTTGGAGAGGTATCATGTTGAAAAACGCTTATCGAATAATTCCTCTTATTGTCTTAACCTTGATTTCTTCCCATACCCTTTGGGCCTCCCAGGAAATGGCCATTGATCCTGAAACCTGTCTGGGATGCCATAGCGGCAGAATTTCCGCTGCCGCCTTTGCCGATTCCGTGCACGGTAAAAACGGCTGCAACAGTTGTCATGTGCAGCTTACCGATCTTTCCATGCACATGAAGGGCGAAATCAAGGTTGAAAAAGTCCATTGCGAACGCTGTCACAAAAAGGAGAATGCCGAACATTACGCCAGCGTTCATATACAAAAGGATATCCTGTGCGCCGACTGCCATACGGACGTACATCGTCACCGGTACTGGAAAAAGGATAAACGGATTGTCGTTGCCAAGTGCATCCAGTGCCATGACCATGAAGCTGTTTACAGAAGATCAATTCACGGCATAACGGTAGCAGCAGGCAATCAGGATTCCGCCGCCTGTAACGATTGTCACAACCTCCACGACATCAAGGCACTGGGAAACGGCCAATCTCATACCAACCGAGAATTTCACACCAAGGTCTGCATGAAATGCCACAGCAATGAAGCAATGATGAAGCGCAACAATGTATTCAATGTGGCGATAGAAACCTATATGGAAAGTTATCACGGCAAAAATTACCGCCTCGGCTATCCTGAAAAAGTGGCGGGTTGCGCCGACTGCCATACCTCCCATTCAGTGATGAAAGCCTCGGATCCGCTTTCCTCCGTGGGCAAGTCGCGCATTGTTTCAACTTGCCGGCAGTGCCATAAAGACGCCACATCATTGTTTGCAAAATATTACGCCCACGGGGAACACACGGACAGGAAAAAGTTTCCCCTCCTTTACTGGACTTTTATCGGTATGACGGGGTTGCTGGCCGGCACCTTCGCGGTATTCTGGGTGCATACGCTTCTCTGGATGTTCCGCGGCTTTGTGGAAAACCGGGAAAAAGCAGCGATACTGGCGGAGGGACGACTGGGACACATTGTGCCCGATGGATTCAAACAATACCGCCGCTTCAATGCCCGTCATATCATCCTGCATGTACTGGTTATTGTGAGCTTCCTGGGGTTGGCTCTGACCGGCCTGCCGCTGAAATTCAGCGACCAGGAGTGGGCAAGGCGCCTTATGCACATTATCGGCGGCCCGGAGATCGCCGCTTTTCTCCACAGGGCATGTGCCGTCATTACTTTCATCTACTTTTTTTCCGCCATTTTCATGTGTCTGCATTTCCTTTTCATCAGAAAAGATATACCGGGGAACTGGCTTAAGAGATTGCTCGGGCCCGATTCCCTTTGTCCGAACCAGAAAGACATAAATGATATAGCGGGAATGCTCAGATGGTTTTTCTTCAAAGGTCCCAAACCCACCTTTGACCGATGGACCTACTGGGAAAAATTCGATTTCCTCGCTGTTTTCTGGGGAATGTTCGCTATCGGCGGTTCGGGGATGATGCTCTGGTTTCCGGAATTTTTCGGCAGTTTCCTGCCCGGCTGGATGTTCAATATAGCAACCATAGTTCATTCCGACGAGGCGTTGCTGGCAACAGGCTTCATCTTTACGGTTCATTTCTTCAATACCCACGGCCGGCCGGAAAAATTTCCCATGGACTTCGTAATTTTTAACGGCCAGATTTCAAAACATGAGTTCATGGAAGAACGGGCTGACCAGTGGAAACGCTATGAAACGCTTAATTTAACGGACAAATTCTTTGTCGTCAAAGGAAGTGGCGTATTTTTTGATTTCCTGTTTAAAGGATTCGGTTTCCTTTCCCTTTCTGTCGGAATTGCTCTCCTATTTCTGATGCTCTATGCCTTTCTCCTATAACATGTTAAGGAGGTTTTATGCCTAAAGCGAACAATATAATGGGTTATTTTTTTAATGTTGTCAGTCTCATCGGTATGCTACTGGCTATAGTCGCCACTGGCCTCATCATTATTTTTCTCTCCTTGGAAGCAATGACCGGGGTTGAGCATCCATACCTTGGCGTATTGGTTTATTTCATTTTTCCGGCCATGCTCATCCTTGGGCTGTTCCTGGTACCGATTGGCGCCTTCCAGGTGAGGCAGCAACGACGTAAACTAGCGCCGGAAGAGATCCCTCCATATCCTGATATTGACCTCAACGATCAGCGTACACGCAATCTTTTCGTCTTTTTCATTTTAGGCACGGTGGTTTTTGTCATCATTATTGCCCTGGCGGCAATCAAAGGATACCACTTCACCGAGTCGACAAATTTTTGCGGAAAACTCTGTCATACCGTAATGACCCCCGAATATACTGCCTGGAGCAAATCTCCCCACGCCAGGGTTCAGTGCGTGGAGTGTCATATTGGTCCCGGCGCCAAATGGTATGTTAAAGCGAAAATTTCCGGCCTTAAGCAGATCTATGCCGTATTGGCCCATACTTACTCCATCCCTATAGAAACGCCGATTACCAATCTTCGCCCGGCCCGGGACATCTGCGAACGCTGTCACTGGCCGGAACAATTCTATTCAGGCAGACAGAAGGTATATTACCACTACGCGCCGGACGAGAAGAACACCCCACGGGAAATCAACCTGCTGATAAATGTCGGCGGCACGCCCAAAACTCCCACGGCCATGGGCATCCATTGGCATATTGGAAGAGAAGTTTATTACATCGCCAGGGATCGCAAGCGTCTGGATTTGCCTTACGTTGCCGTCAAGGACAAATACGGTAAGATAACGGAATATCAGGACGTTGATAATCCGCTGTCAAAAGAGGAAATAGCCAAAGGAGCAAAACGCCTGATGGACTGCACCGATTGCCACAACAGGCCGACCCATATTTACCGGTCTCCCGGCCAGGAAATGGATGAGCACTTTGTTTCCGGTCACATTGATCCGTCGCTTCCTTACATAAAGAAGATCGCCGTGGAACTTCTTAACAAACCTTATAAGTCCAAGGAAGAAGGGAGAAACTCCATCGTCGAGGGCGTGGAAAAGTATTATGCCAAAAATTATCCCCGCGTGGCAAAAGAAAAAGCCCCAGCCATCGAGCAGGCTATAGAAAAAGTCCAGGACATCTACAGCAGAAACTACTTTCCCGGCATGAAAGTCCGATGGAACACCTATCCTAATCACATAAGTCATTTCTACTCTCCCGGCTGCTTCCGCTGCCACGGTGGGAGACACAAATCGACGGACGGCAAGATCATTTCCAAGGATTGCAACCTCTGTCACACCGTTCTGAGCCAGAAACAGGAGAATATAAAGCCGGGCAGCAGGGCGAAAGGATTTATCCATCCTACGGATATTGGCGACGCGATCATAGCTATGAACTGCAGCGATTGTCATTCGGAAGGCGGCGAAGACATACCCGGCGGAGGGAAAAAATAGCCTGAATCTCCTCGCATGAAGTGAGTTTTTGATGGCTTCGTATAAAGGCCGGATGCTGCGTTGCGCTTCATCCTTCGTCATTGCGGCATCTCCGAAGGTTAATTCGGATCCTTCACCCACATGAGCATCGAGGGAAAGATCGTGCCCCATGCGTACGTCCATCTCTTCGACCTCCCATTTCTTGACGCCCAGAGCTTCGGCAACCTCGCCAGATTCGGGATTCTTCCCGGAAAAATAACCGTCACAATATCCCTTGACAAGCAAAAACAGCCCCCCTATACTTCCATCCATAGAAAGTCAATGCCTTATCAAAAAACCGAGGGAATGAGGAGGATCTGTGTCGATTGAGATGACACCTGCGGAGCGTTTGATAGCCACTGTAAATTGCCGGGAACCGGATGTAGTGCCGGTCAGCCTGAACTTCAAGCCGATCTACGTGCGGAAGTGGCTTCAGGAGAAAGGGCGGCCGATGAGCGGCGACCTTGCTGCCAGGATCGAGTCGGAAATCGAGTTTTTCAGTCAATGGCCGGACGTGGTCCCTTCCCTTACCGGGCCGTCCGGCCAAGGTGCGGTGGGACTTCTCAATTGGCTTGACAGGAAAGCCCTGCCCTCGGACACTCCACCTCCGTCCCAGCACTGGAGCATCTCTGAGGTAAAGGGAAGGTTGAAGAAAGCGAAAATCCCCAATCCGTACCGTGATGGTTGGATGCCCGAAGCGCTTGCAGACTGGCAGCGGCATATCGAAAACATTCCGGCCGCGGTGCGGCGAAAGTACGGCAGCCTGATATGGATGTTCAGTATGCTCGGTCCCCTTTCAGCGGTGGGAACAATCCTTTCTTATCCTGATACTTTCCGCCTTCTTTATGAAGACCAGGGGTTTTTAAGGGAGTTACTGGAATTCCATACGCTAAGTGCCAAGCTGTGGGTGGAGGCCGTGGAGCAGGTTTTTATTCGTTCGGGATGGGATCCCGGCCAGTTCTTTATTGCGGAAGAAATCATCCCCATGATATCTCCCGCCCATGCCCGGGAATTCTGCCTTCCTTATTTACAATCGATCTATCAAACCAGCCGGGCGGCAATAAAAGTGTTACACTGCGATAACAGGATAACCCATATGCCGGATGTCATCACAGGACTCGGCGCCAATGTTTTTTTTGGCAACTTCAGCGATTACAGCCTACTCAAGGAATCTTTTGAGGGACGAATGGCCTTGATGGGCAACTTACCCTCTCTTTACGTGCTTACGCAGGGCAAGCCGCAAGACGTGGAGGAATGCGCCAGATGGTTAATTTCGAGCTGCGGGCCGGGAGGCGGCCTGATTTTATCATCGGGAGGCGGCCTGGACCCTGCCGGAAAAACACCCTGGGAAAATATAAACGCGATGGTGCAGGCTGCCCGCAGATTCGGCAAATATCCTTTAACCGCCAAAACAGAAAGTGTTCCTGAAAAGTATCGTACAATTATGTCCATTCATTTTTCGAAGAGTCCGCCCCAAACCCCTCCCCTGGAAAATGACATCAGCGGCATAATCGCCCGTGAGACCTGCGCCGGTAACTCCGGCGGGGTTCGTGAAGAAGTAACGAAAGCAATGATAAATAAGGCATCTGCGGAGGCAATCTTTAAGGAGGGGCTCTGTCGCGGTCTGGCTTTGGCCACCGACCGATTTTATCAAGCTGACTATTTCTATCCCGAGATGATGAGAGCGGACCTGTCCTATCAGGCAGGGCTCGCTGCGCTTGGTGATTCCTTCCGGCAGGATTATTACCGGGGTACCATCATCATTGGTTCACTGAAGGGATCTTACCAGGAAACGGGCATCAGGGGCATCCAGGTGATGCTCCAGGGGGCGGGATTCAAAGTGATCAACCTGGGCACGGGTATAGGGTCCGAACGTTTCATCGAGGAAGCAGTAAAAAACAGGGCGAAGATAATTGCCATGGGAGTTTATTTTAACGCCCACGTATCTTTGGCTGAAGAAGTAACGAACTTGGTGAGGGAAAAAGGATTGGGGATAAAAACCATGGCCGGGGGCATGGGGATCACACCGGATGCCGCGGCACATCTGGCGGTCGATGCGTATGCCGTCGACGGCCACCAGGCGCAAAAAGAAGCGTTGAAGTTGGTCGCTGGGGAAAAGGGACAAGGATAGCATCCCATGCTGGTAAATTTTCAGGTTCCACCCAGTTCCTTTTCGATGTCGGGCACGTTATGGCCCCCGATGCGGCGCGAGTGGCCCAGGAACATGGTTATAGGAATAGGAAACAATGCAGAATGGCCATGAATACTTTTAGCCTTTTCTTGCAAGCGCCGCCGCTTCTGTCCTCCGTGTCATCAGAAGCTCGTGGTTGAATTCGGGGAATGGCTCTACATGGATGTCCTCTATTGGTGACGCGATCATAGCTATGAACTGCAGCGATTGTCATTCGGAAGGCGGCGAAGACATCCCCGGCGGAGGGGAAAAATAGCCTGAATCTTCTCTTATGAAGGGGATGTAAAAACTATCAGTTGAAATTGCGGAAGACAGGTCATCTGAATCGGGATAGGTGATGGGCTCCCGATCTTCCCCTATCCCGATTCCGGTTTCCGGCAGAAGATCTGCGCCACGGCACGCTCGGGGTCGGGTTTAATGCCCTCGTCATAGTAAAGTATCTCCCAATCGGAAAACCAGCTCTGCAGTTCCCCATGTTTCAATAAAAAGGCCGGGTTGTGGGGTTTTCCATAGCGGGACTGGTCGACCGTGAACGTTTCGTAGACCAGGAGTCCCTTTTTCTTAAGGCTTTTCTGAATACAGGGAATCAAGGGACGATGGAGGTAGCTGAATACGAGCATGCCCGCATATTCATCTACCGCCAGGGGGCTTCCCTCAGCCTTTTCCAGATCCACCTGCCAGAGAAGGGGCGCAACACCGTTTTTTTCCGCCAGCATGCCTGCGTCTGCCAGGGCCTCTTCGGAAACGTCACACAGTATCACCGGCAAGCCTTTTTTTGCGAGAAATATTCCATTCCTCCCGTTACCGCAGGCGAGATCCAGAATCGGCCCCGGGGGCGCATTCCGGCAAAAAAAATCTGCACACTCCTGAAGCAGCAAAGCCGGAGTATGGCGCTTAAGATCGTCATGCCCATTGTCCATTTGACAAAAGCCTCACAAATACTGTTTGACATTATTGACTAATCGTCATAGATTTTCCCAAAATTGATTCTATGAACAGTGCGACAGGGACGTCTGTCCTTATATTCCTGTCCCCTATGCCTCCATTTTCGCACTTGATGAATCCATATGAAACTGTCCGATATCTTTTTATACCTGTGTATAGCATTGTTATTGCTTTCCTGCACGCACAATCCCGTTCCTTTCAACGAGGCGCTGTGGCGTAAACAGGTGGAGAATCAAAGTGCCGAGAAACTTTACGCGGCTCATTTTAAATACGGTAAATACTTCGCCCCCTGGATGTCCAGTGAAGGCAAAGGATTTTGGCGCTTTTTGGAATGGAAACTCTCCCCAAAGGCTTCTTACACAGAGGAAGAAAAAGTGTTTCTGCCGAAGTTCATCCCTGACCTGAAAACCCGAATTAAAACCTTGCCGGCTGGGGATTTTATTGCCTGGGTTGGTCATAGTACTTTTCTCATGCGTCTGCAGGGGAGTTATTGGATCACGGACCCGATCTTTTCAGAGAGGGCGTTTCTCCCCAAGCGAGCAACCCCCCCAGCTATTACGGTTGAGGAACTCAAAGAGATTACCTTAGAGCTGAACGTGCTGATTTCCCATAATCATTACGATCATCTTGATGAGAACAGCATTCATTCCTTGCCGGAAAATACACGATTTTTCGTACCCCTTGGTCTCAAGGAATACGTTGCATCCCTTCACAAAGGGGAAGTTCGGGAATTGGACTGGTGGCAAGAGAACGATGCGGGGAAAGGTCAAAAGGTCATCTGTTTGCCGGCCCAGCACTGGTCAAGACGGATCGGCCAAGATACCAACGGCACCCTTTGGGCGAGCTTTATGGTGCTTACCCCTGAAACCACGATCTACTATGGAGGAGACAGCGGCTACTTCGTCGGCTACAAGGAATTCGGCAGAAAGTTTCCACCCGTCGAATACGCTCTTCTCCCTACCACTGCTTACCATCCCCGATGGTTCATGCATTATGCCCATATGAATATTCCGGAAGCTCTCGATGCATTCCAAGACTTGGGGGCAAAACACTTCATTCCCACCCAGTGGGGCGCCTTCTCTCTCGGAGATGAGCCCCCCGGATATGCAGGCTTGGATTTGCGGAGGAACATTGCGGATCGACATCTTGATCCCTCCCGATTTATCATCATGGACATCGGACAAATCGAACGCATTCCGCAAAGGATCATCAAGGGTGCAAATTGAGGCAGTCCATCAGTGAATTGTTTTTTCAGGTTGGTTTGCCTTAAAACCGGGT
The DNA here is from genome assembly GCA_035283845.1 of Syntrophales bacterium. Taxonomy (GTDB): domain Bacteria; phylum Desulfobacterota; class Syntrophia; order Syntrophales; family JACQWR01; genus DATESZ01. The sequence continues at coordinate 18,386 of DATESZ010000042.1, forward strand.
ACGCAATGTGAGATAAAAGCCTACGTCCGGTGATGCCTTGCCGTTCAGATCTTCCGAAAGCCCGATGTCGAGCGTTGTTTTTTCCGAGAATCCGATAGTTCCTCCGGCAATAAGCTGTGAACCAGTGACCGCAATCTCGTCAAGAACGCTGTCGTTGAAAAAGGGGGTATGCCCATCGGCCTGCACCTTAAGTACAAGCCACGACAAAGGCGCCCACCCAAGCCCCAGGGTGCCGAAACCGGCCCATCTTTTTTGCAGCTCCGGCAAGACATTGCCTTCCGTCAGGTAAAGCACGCCGACGGAGCCGTAAAGTCCCCAAATACTGCCGGAAGCCAGCATGCTTTCCGTCTTTCCTGAAAGCCATAGGGCGATGTCCGTGCCACCGCTTCCCCGGAGCTGATCGCTGTCCCCCGTGGGCAGTTTAAGACCGAGGTTTAAGGCCAGCCCCTGCCGGGTCTCGCCTCCCCTTTGATACAACTGAAATGCAGTAGTCAAGGCCAGGTCTCCTATACCGGAATTGGAGTTATCTACACGGACTTTGTCGACGCCGTTGCGCCGATAACGATATCGCAGGCGGTTCCGCGGCGCCTGATCGCGTCCTCCCTGCGGGAGACCAAAGGCGCTATGAAAGCCTTCTATAGAACTGTCAAGAAATCCGCCGCCGTGGCTTATATAGGGTATCTTAACGCCGACCTCCAGGCGGGGCAATAAGCCATGACGCGCCATCAGGGTAAAACGGGTTGTTTCACCGTCAAGGATGATGGATTCCTGAGGATAATCATCGACAACGTAGTTACTGGATAAAACGGCGTTCAGTCCCACTTCCGTACGCCCCTCGGGAAGCAGGAGCGCGTTACCCGCACCCGGCAGCCCATATATCTGCACCAGAGGGTTTTGATTGGAACTTTCAAAGGGAACGATTTCCATGGCTGAGACAACAGCAGGCATCATTAGACCGATAACGCATAAGGAGGCTACCGCAGCAGCAAAAGTCTTCATCATGTCTACATTACACCTTCCGAAAAATTCAGTTGCGGGCCATAAGATGCAGCACCGCCTTCTCCAGCCCGTCAAGAGACAGTTCAAACATGGGAAAGACGTCATGGAGAGCGCTGATGGTCCAGGTATAACCCCAGATCTTCTCGGCCTGAGGATTCAACCAGACAGCATGGCGAAAGGTTTTGGCCAGGAACTTCATGCGGTCGATGCTCGGCATCGCTTGGCGTTGATTTATGTAAATGGCGCCTTGAGGGTGCGTGAGTTCGTAGGGGGCCATGCTGGCGTCGCCTACGAAGACCAGTCTCGTTTCCGGATCTTTTCGAATGAATTCATCTATGGATTCCGGTTTATACTGGCGCTGGGGATCAAGCCAGACATGATCATAGATGGTGTTATGGAAATAATATATTTTGAGATCCTTGAACTGCGACCGGGCATAGTTAAAGAGGGTTTTAACGACAGCTATGTAAGGGTCCATTGACCAGCCGCCGTTGTCTATCAGCAGGATCACCTTGAGACGATCGGTGAGCCGGCGGTCAAAAATAATTTCAATCTCTCCGGCGTTGCGCATGGTTTCATAGATGGTTTTATCGACGTTTACCACGTCTTTTGGACCGGATGGCACCATTTGCCTTAACCGTTTCAGGGCCTCGCCGATCTGAAACTCCGTCAGGGGACCATCCTGGGAATAATCCTTATAGCGACGCTCCATGGCGACCTTGATAGCCGATTTATTCCGGGAGGCCCCACCGATGCGCATCCCTCCGGGGTGATACCCGGAATGTCCCACGGGCGAGGTGCCGCCCGTGCCAATCCATTTGTGGCCTCCGTGATGCTGGCCATCCTGTTCCTTGAGCCGGTCAAGGAAATATTTTAACAGGTCTTCGGGGGTGTATTGCTCCAGCTCTTTCTCGTCGATGCCTAAGGCCCTGGCCATGTCTGCAGGATTGTTTAGCCATTCCTGAAGAAGCATTTGCGCAATCTCCGTCAATTCCAGTTCATCGGGCTCCGTTACGGCCACCCCTTTGAAAATGTGCGCAAAAATACGGTCATATGTGTCAAAGTACCGTTCGCTCTTGATAAGGATGGCGCGGGCCGCTGTGTAAAAATCGTCGACAGTGTTAATCAGCCCCATGCTCATGGCCTGTTGCAATTTCAGAAATGATGTAGGTGTAACAGGGACCCCTTTTTCTCTCAAGGCGTAAAAGAATCCTACAAACAAGACGTTCCCCCTTTACAAACGCATACGGACGGATTGCTGGGCGGCGATCTGAAGATCTCCGCTTTTCTTGAACAGAACGCCAAGGTAGGGCACATTCCCCAAATTAAGCGCCTTTACCTTGAAATCTGGATCGGCTTTCAGCGCCCTGATCCAGTTAATCAATTCCCGTGTGGCCGGTTTCTTTTCCACTCCCCGCAATGTCCGGAGGCGATAAAAAGCGCCCATGCAGGCCTCCACAAGGTCTTTGCTCAATCCGGGGAAGTGCACGCCAATGATGCTCCTCATCGTGTCCGGTTCCGGGAAGGCGATGTGGTGAAAATTGCACCTCCCCAGGAAGGGGTCGGACAGGTCTTTTTTGGCGTTGGACGTAATGACGATCACCGGCCTGTGTTTTGCTTTGATGGTCTTATCGATTTCCATGATGTCGAATTGCATTTGATCCAGAACATCGAGCATATCATCCTGGAAATCCGTGTCGGCCTTGTCGATCTCGTCAATGAGGAGGACGGTGCGAATGTCGGCCACAAAGGCCTGACCGATTTTCCCCATCTTGATGTATTCCTCAATGTTGCTCACATCGCGCTTCGAATCGCAGAAACGGCTGTCATTAAGCCGGGTCAGCGTATCGTATTGATAGAGCGCCTCCAGGAGCTTCATACTGGATTTTACATTAAGCACAACCAATGGCATCTTCAAACTTTCGGCAATGGCGTGAGCCAGCATGGTCTTGCCTGTGCCCGGCTCGCCTTTAAGCAGGAGCGGCATCTCCAGCGCCATGGAAACGTTAACAATGCTGGCAAGTTCGTCGTCCAGGACGTATCGCGCCGCACCCTCAAACTTGCTAATCTGGTTTTCTTTTCCCATAATTCTTCTCCCTAAAAATTAAAGACCCGAACCGGGCCTTTCGTTATTTTTGAAATCCTGACGGTAATTAATATAACACTCTCTCAATGTCCACAGAAGATTCTAATAAATTTCCCATAAAATTGCCACTATTTTTTTCATTTCTGTTTATATGAAAATGCCCCCTCCCTGTATCCCTCCCCCTCGACGGGGGAGTGAGGGGTGGGGGTGATTTTCATCCTTCGTTGTGCCCGACCCGGGCATGGGGGTTTTTTCATTTCCCGATAGATTGGGAAAAACAGATAGCGGGCTTCACGTAATAAATTGCTGTAAAAATTGCTGTAATAAATTGACAACAGCCCTATCCTTAGGGTATTCTTCCGAACAGGAGAAAAAAAGTAAGTTAAGGATAGGAATAACATATCGGCAAGCCCTTAAAGTGGGAACTAAGGAGGTAACATTATGTACGAGAGAGATGCTGATCGGGCAAAGGAAGCAATGCAGGAAATAATGAGGAAGGGCCCTTTGAAAACACTGATAATTATCGGCGCCGTTGCGATCTTCCTTCTTTTCTTGAGACCATGGGTGCAGGTCGGTGCGGGAGAAAGGGGGATCGTCATGAATTTCGGCGCTGTCCAAAAGGTAGTGCTGGCGGAGGGTTTGCATTTCAGGATACCTGTGATGCAGGAAGTCGTTATTATGGATGTCAAGGTGCAAAAGGCGCTGACCGATGCGGAGGCTTCTTCTGCCGATCTACAGGATGTCAGTTCCCGCGTTGCCTTGAACTATCATGTGGCTCCCGACAAGGCCAATATCGTCTATCAAACCATAGGCATCCAATTTAAGGAGCGCATTATAGACCCGGCCATTCTGGAAGTCGTGAAGGCGGTATCGGCCAGATACACTGCCGAGGAGCTGATCACCAAGAGACCGGCCGTCAGCGAGGCGATACGCTCCTCCATGAAGGAAAGGCTTGCGGCTTATAATATTGCCGTGGACGCCGTTTCCATAGTTAATTTCAGTTTTTCCAAAACCTTCATCGAGGCCATTGAAGCAAAACAGGCGGCGGAACAGCTTGCCTTAAAGGCCAAAAGGGATCTTGATAGAATTAGGATAGAAGCGGAACAGAAAATCACTGCAGCCCGGGCGGAAGCGGAGTCGCTCAGATTGCAGAGAGCAAATATTTCGCCTGATCTTATTGAGTTGAGAAAAATCGAGGCCAATATGAAGGCGATAGAAAAATGG
>DATESZ010000043.1:0-4152 GCA_035283845.1 Syntrophales bacterium
GCGTAATCTTGACCCCCAAAGACTCTTTTTGGGTAAATAAAATTGTCCTATTGACACAAGGAGGATAGTTGAAATGATAGAGCAATTTCAACAGTGGTATGAGAATCGACACATCTACCAGAAGGCTTACAAAGAGAGGACAGGTAAAAAGATCGTAGGCTCTTTCTGTACCTATGAACCTGAGGAACTTTTTTATGCTGCCGATATCCTGCCGGTACGCATTATGGGATCGCACACGGCCCAGAACGTAACGGAACCCCATATCTTCGGCATGTATTGTCCTTATTGCCGTGACGTTTTGGCCCAGGGTCTACAAGGAAAATATGATTATCTCGACGGGATAACGATCGGTCAGTCATGCTTGCATCTGCGGCAGGCTTACGTAAGTTGGGACATCCATAAGAATCCGGGATGGAGTCATTATTTGCCTATGCCCCATCACGTCCAAAGCAAAAGGGCTTTGCCTTTTCTCGTCGAGGAGTACAAAGTTATGAAAAAAAAGTTGGAAGACTGGATTGGCCGCGAGATTACCGATGATGACCTGAGGAGAGGAATTGATATTGTCAATAAGTCCAGGCAGGTGATGAAAAAGATCTATGAGTTGAGAAAAATGGACAATCCGCCGATAACGGGGGCGGAAAGCATGTACATGACTATGAGTTCCGTTTTTACGGACAAGGAAGAGTTTACTAAAGTGGCTGAGAAAGTCCTTCGAGAGCTGCCTGACCGGAAGCTGGACAGGGATCCCGGCAAACGCATCATGCTCGTGGGAAGCGAGGATGACGACATTGAGTACTTAAAGTTAATTGAATCACTTGGCGAAAGAGAGTCCGTGGGCTGTACGGTGGTCATCGAAGAGCATTGCACCACAACAAGGGCGTTCTGGAATGAAGTGGATACAAATATTGAAGATCCGCTTACGGCCATTGCCGAGAGATATATCACGCGCACTCCCTGTCCAACTAAAGACTGGCCTAATAGAAGCAGGTTCGGGACCGTATTGAAATTTGCCAAGGAATGGCGTGTGGATGGCGCAATAGTAGTACAGCAGAAATTCTGTGATCCCCATGAGGCCGATATCCCTCAACTGAGAAAATTTATGGAAGACAATGGCATCCCGACCTATTTCCTGGAATTTGACGCGACCTTATCCGCAGGTCCCTTTGCCATACGGACAGAGGCATTTTTGGAGACATTGGCGTCCGACGAAGATTTGTTTTAACGCGGAAGGAAAGGGTGAAAATGCAAAAAGCTGTTAAGATGGAAGAGGGGGAGTTTACACCCGAACTGATAGAGGAGATGAGATCAAAGAGGGGCCTTAAACTCCGTGTGGGCGAGCATGGTTTCAACGAAGAGGCGACCCGGGGGGCCATACGGCGATTCGCCTATGGCATCGGGGATCCTAATCAGCTCTGGAGGGATGAGGAGTATGTAAAGAAAACGCGATACGGCTGTATCATAGCTCCCCCTTCCTGGGTTTTTAGCGTTCTTGCCGGTATTCAGTTTGGATGGAGAGGGCTGGCGGGTTTTCACTCGGCAAGCGAAATGGAATTTTACAAGCCCATAAAGATGAATGACAAGATCCGCCCCGAGGAAACGTTTTTGGATTTTGAGGGGCCGAAAAGCAGTCAGTTTGCCGGCAGGATGATATTTGATTATTTTGAAGACAAGTATTTCACGCAGAATGACGAATTGGCGGCCAAGGTCATCAGACTGGTAATCAGGACCGAGCGAAAGGCGGCCCGGGAAAAAGGGAAATATAAAAAGATAGAGTTGCCCCATCCCTGGACGAAAAAGGAATTGACGGCCATTGAGGAAGAGGTCCTTTCCGAGGAGGTGAGAGGATCAGACACCCGTTACTGGGAGGATGTAAATGTGGGAGACGAACTTAAGCCTGTAGTGAAGGGACCTTTGGGATTGACTGACATTGTGGCCATGTGTGTTGCCGGTCTTGCGCCGGCAAGGTTAATGGCTCACGGAGTCGCGCTCAGGGAATATCGGAAAACGCCTGCCTGGGCATTTCGTGACACCAGCACCTTTGCCTTAGAGCCCATTTACGCCGTCCATTATAACCGGCAGGCCGCCAATGCCATGGGTCTGCCCTCGCCTTATGATGTAGGCACGCAGAGGCATTGCTGGCAGATCCATTTGCTGACGAACTGGATGGGAGATGAAGGATGGCTCAAAAAGAGCCGGGCCGAGTACAGGAAGTTTGTCTATCTTTCGGATGTTGTGCGTATTACCGGAAGGGTGATCAATAAGTATGTTGACGAGAGCGGTGAGCGCTGCGTGGACATAGAAACCAATGCCTTTAACCAGCGTGGAGAGGACGCGATGCCCGGTACGGCCACTGTGGTTCTTCCCTCGAAGATCGATCCGGAGGAGAGATGGCCTGTTTCGAGGAGGCTTTAGTTTCTTTGGAGGCGAGGTTGATATGAAATAGATTCAATGACGATCACCTTTATCGGGACTCTGAATACTCCTGGGAGGACTACATCTACCCTGAAGGGCACAAGCAGACATAACGCTTTGAGAATTTGAGAGGGCAGGATAGGTTTGTCAGAATGATGCCAAAACGGCCATCGCGACGGGAAAAACGATCAAAAAAAGGCCCGACTGTAAAAATCCGAAGACAAGAGTCTTCCTGACATATCCTCCCCGCAATTCTCGGCTCGACTTCCCAATTTTGCCGCCTTTTCCCCTTGACATACAAGATTACCATGTCCTATACTCAAACCGTCAAAAAGCAATGCCTTATCAATTTCAATTTATCAATAGAAGTAGAAACATGAGGATATTTTGGGGCAATCAGCCCCTTCTTGTTTCATTCAGGCTTTATTAGGCAAGTCCCAAGACCTGCCATAAACCATTACCTGGCCCCAGAAAGCAAGGAGGGAACTCAATAGTGGCCAGCCACCCCGTCCTCACAGTAACTGATGTTCAGCCCATACGGTTAGCTCTGCCGGAGAGATCGGTTGCCGCCCTGGTGCTTGAGCTCGAAGACGGTTCGACATTAACCCTGCCTTTGGACAGGGCCGACAGGTTGAACGGCACTGTTGTGCATGGATTAAGCGAGTGGATCGCCAAAGGGGGAACGGTTTACCATGTAATGGCCGAGTTATTGACAGCCCTTGGAATGGAGGGCGCGCGCATAGAAATAAGCGGAATCGTGGAGGGCGATTATGAAGCGGTCCTCCGGTGGAAGGCCTTAAAGGACGGCGGGAAGGGGGTGTTTAGGGGCCCGGCAGACGTTTTGGCTATTGTTGCTGCCATTGCGAAGATCCCTCTGGAGGTAAAGCGCGAGGTCTTGAAGGAGTTGTACGGTTCATAATTATACGGCCAGGAGGGCGAAAAAAATGAGGCAAAGCGCGGCAAAACAAAACCGGTGTAAAAATAGCGATGGTTCAGGGTTCCAGGCCGCCCTGGAACGGCGGCAATTTTTAAAAATGCTGGGACTGGCTGGAGGCGCGGCAGTTGCGACTTCCGCCGGCCTTTCCGGCCGGGCGGGAAAGGCACAGGCGGCCGAAGCAGGTTTTACCGAACATCTTGATGACTATCCCAGGTTAGTTTCCAATGTCCCTGCCGAACCGGTTGTCCTTACCAATTCTACCGTAGCCGATACTTTTATAGAGGTCTGCAACCAAAACGGGGTCGAGTGTCTCTTTATATGCCCCGGAACCGATACCTTCCCGCTTCAGGAAGCTTTTGCCCATAGGCAACGCCAGCACCAAAAGACGCCTAAACTCATAATGAGCATTCATGAAATCCCGGCTATGGCTGCGGCTCATGGATACTTCATGATAACGGGGCGGCCGCAGGTGCTTTTAGTCCATGTGGACGTGGGCACCATGAATGTGGGTGGTAACTTGCATAATGCTTATCGGGGCCGCGCAGGAGTAGTTTTCTGCGCTGGGCGCACGCCCCTGACGGACCAGGGTGAATTGCCCGGTTCGCGCGACATGTACATCCACTGGCTGCAGGAAGACTTCGACCAGGGGGGAATTGTGCGCAATTTTGTCAAATGGGAGTACCAGCTTGCCCGGAAAGAAAACGCGCCCCAGGTAATTCAGCGGGCCTTCCAGGTGGCCGGTACCGAACCGGCCGGGCCGGTCTACCTGAGCCTCCCGCGCGAGATATTAATGGAGCAGGTAA
>DATESZ010000044.1:0-20230 GCA_035283845.1 Syntrophales bacterium
TGAACCAGGCATGTTCCTTGGCCAGACGTTCCTCGTCCCGATTGCTGAGCACCAACCACCCACACTCGCCTATGTCCGGATTAAAAGACTTGGCTAAATAATCGGGGGGCTCATGCAGTGCATAGTCATACCAGGTAATAGTGGTATGGGTATCTTCCAGGTTTTTTACCCTGCTGGCCACCCGGGGAGAAACCTTATCCTCTCCCAGCAGTTTAAGACATAACTGCTGCGGGTCCACGCCGCTTAATACCAGCTTGCGGGCTTTGATCTCAGTTCCGTCTTCCAGACGGATACCCGTAGCCTTGCCGCCTTCCACCAGGATTTTATCTACCGGACACTTGGTAAATATCTTTCCCCCCTCTTCCACATAACATTTAACCAGGGCGTGGGCGATGGAATGGGTGCCTCCAATAAAAAAACAGCATTTGGTAAACATTGGTCCTCCCAGAAGCGTATATAGACCCAGCCCGTAGTCCTCCGGGGAATGGAGGTGATAGGAATGCATCACCCGGTTGAGGGCAATGCGCAGCTCCTTGCTTTCAAATACATCCTTCAATACCTGGGAGGGAGACATTTCCGCCCACTGGGGCTCTATGCCACTTTCAGGATTGCGCATCACCTCTTCCAGAGGATCAGGGACTCCCGGAGGGGGAGGAGGATTATGGAGCCATTTTATGAAAGCAGGTTCCAGATACTTTTTCCATTTGGCCCACAAATTAAGCCAGGTTTCGGCATCTTTCTCCGAAAAGCGGGCAATTTCTCGAGCGGTTTTTTCCTGAGTGGGATCAAATTCTTGATGATAAACCAAAAGACAGGCCTGATCTTCTTCAAATACCCCGCCCCAGGCGCTTTTCGGGTGGACATACCGGGCGCCGCGGTCCTTAAACTGGGGAAAATCATCGAACAAGGTAGGATAATAATCATCATTATGCAGGGTAGAGTGGGTACTGGCAATAAAGCCGGGTGCCGGCCCTTCTTCCGAGGAGATGCCTCCCCCGATTTCGTGTCGATCCTCGAAAATCGCCACTTCCATCCCACCGTACCTGGCCAAATAAAGGGCGGTAACGAGAGACTTGTTGCCTCCTCCTATTACTACTACATCATAAGTTGCGTCTGCCATATCTTCTTCCTCCTTTATTTTTTTAGCAGAATTTTTTTATTCAATATCCACGAACCTTTGCATTGGGGGGCAGGTCCAGACCCAGATCCTCGGCCATTACCTTGTAACAGTTATAGCCCTGAGATGCCGCAGCCCCGGCGCTATGGTGCCAGGCCACTCCAGTTGCATACAGACCTTTGATCGGGGTAGCGTGACGGGCAAGTTCAGGAATCGGCCTCCATCTCCCAACTTGACTGGGGATGTGATCTATCACCGCCCAATTGCCGGTGGGCGCCATATTAGTCAGCCGGGCGCAGTGGAAAGGACTCTGGGGGGTATAGCCGATCACATTGTCCCAGGTCATATTGGGGGCGACCTTCCCCAGCAGGTCGATTACATAATTGGCATGGCGTTTATGGTATTCCCTCCACTCTTTCTCCGTCCTCTTGTCTGCCCCCAACACAAAATCTTCCGTCAGGATTGACCACTTCCCTTCCGGCACCCGGCTGAGGTCGCCGCCTGAAGCAGGATGAGAGCAAACTACCAAGTTAGGATGATCCTCACATTCCATTCCGAGAAATCTCCTGCAATGATTATAGATGAGCGCCTCCGGGTCCTTGGACCCGATGGTCATCCAGCCTATCCGGTCAACATCAGGATTGATCTTGCACGATTCGGCATAGTGGGGGGCCTCATGCAATGCCCAGGTATACCAGGTAATGGTAATCCGCCATTTAGAAAGATTGGCCACTCTCCTCCTGACCCGCCAGTCCCACATGTCAGGTTCCGTAAGCTCAAATACAAGCTGAGATGGCTGAAGGGTAGAGATCACTGCCTTTCTGGCCTCGATCTCGGTGCCGTCGACAAGCCTTACTCCCTTTGCGCGTCCGTTCTCAACGAGGATCTTTTCCACCTCATGCCCAACAAAACTCTTTCCTCCATCCTCAGTAAAGCACTTATAGGCAGCATGGGCAGTGGTATGGGTGCCCCCGTAAGCGCCGCCAAATTCAAGCAAACCCATCAGGGTGAAAAAAAACATGAGTCCCGCTCCGTTGAGGTCAGGTGAAAACCCATTCCAGCTATGGGCAATCCGGAGCAACCCGGCCACTATGGCATCATTTTCAAACAGATCCCTGCCCACCTCGATCGGCGATCTCAAGATGAAACTGGGATCAATGCCCAGAGCCTGCATCTTGGGATGGGCAAGAAGCTTCTCCGAGTCATCCAGCTCCCATGCCTGCTCGGGATATTTCAAAGCGGGGGTATGAAGATATTTTCTCACTATGGTATCTCTCCCCACCGTCTCCCACATATCCCAGAGCTTCAGCCAGGTATCGGCATCCCTCTGGCTGAACCGGCCAAGGGATATGGCAGTCTTTTCCTGCGTTGGATCATAAAAGGGGCTATACAGCAAGTACTGTTCATGATCCTCCAGAAATACCCCTCCGCCGGCCACGTAATAAGGAACAAATTTGAACCCCCGCTCGTTAAATGGGAAGTCCTGTTCCAGAATCTCGGCGTAGAACCAGCCAAAGTCCGTGGCATGATGGTCGGCAATGAACCCCGGGGCAGGGGACTCTTCTGAGGACCAGCCTCCTCCAAGCTCATGCCTCTTCTCAAAGACGCCCACGCTCAAGCCCCCATATTTCTGAAGATACATACCGGCTACCAGGCCTTTGTTTCCACCTCCTACAATAACTACATCAAAAGTTTTATCCGCCATGTCCACACTCCTTCCACAATCGAAATTATTATCAAAAATTATTTATATGAAAATGCCCCCCCCCTCCCTGTATCCCTCCCCATCGACGGGGGAGGGAGGGGTGGGGGTGATTTTCATCCTTCATTGTGCCCGACCCGGGCATGGGGGTTCTTTGGGAACGACTCAATGCTTAACGTACTTGAGCAGGTCTCACCCTGCACAGCAATCCCTTGTCTTCCGGGCATCCCAGGATGGGGTCCCGGAAGTCAATATTGACCAGTTCATTAACGTTGGCCTCGGCCCAACCATGAGGCACACTTATCACCTGCTCGGCGATGGACGGGGTCACGCGGGCCTTAAGCGTGATGCTCCCCTCTTTAGTCTCGACAATCATCTGCTCTCCGTCCACGATCCCGTACCTGGCCGCTGCGACCGGATGAAGTTCCGCAACTGGCCCGGGGGCGAGCCGGCGAAGATGAGGAATATTCCTGAGCTGCGTGTGGATGCGTTCCCGCTTTCTGGCCCCGGTAATCATGATCAGGGGATACTCCTTTGCCAAATCCGGGGTGTTGACGGGGCTGCGCGTCGGCTCCTTATGGGTCGGCAGGGGGTCGAATCCCGCCTGCTTCAAAGTCTCAGAGTAAATTTCTATCTTCCCGGATGGCGTCTTGAAGCCGATCTTTTTGTAAAGGTCGTAGGATTTGGGCGCGTAGAGGATTCCTTCGGGATGCTCTTCCAACTGCTTCAGGGTGATCTTGCTGGGGATCAGGAGGTGTTCCACCATCTCTTCGTCCGTCTTCCAGGGGAAATACTCATCATATCCCATCTTCCGTCCCAGTTCAGACCAGATCATCCAATCCGGCTTGCTCTCACCGATGGGGTCGATGACCTTTCTTCTTTTCATGATGTAGGAGATGCCGTGCATCAGCCCGATAGGATAACCCCCGATGCCGGTCTGTTCCAGAAAACTGCAGGCCGGCAATACAATATCGGAGAGCTCGGCAGTCTCATTCATAAAGAGGTCTATGGTCACTACGAGATCGAGCTTCTCAAGGGCTTGCCGGAAGGTCTGGGAACCCGGCATGGTCAGCGCCGGATTTCCGGCCGTGACGATCAACGCCTTGACAGGGTATGGTTTGCCGGTAAGGACAGCCTTGGCGAAAAGCATGGCATGGCCGTAAGGGAGCCTTCTTCCCCAGAGGGAGTTATGCAAGGGGTACTCCTCTTCCCCCAAGGGCGCTTCCTCAACGGGAATACCCAGATCGGTAAGCGGTACGATGCGGTTTGCCACCCACCCTCCCGGTTTGTCGATATTACCGGTTATGGTCTGGAGCAGGGCAAGAGCGCGCGAGTTCTGGACATCATTGATTTGACGGTCCAGGGCACAGGTTCCCTGCACAATAGAGGCCCCTTTATGAGCGGCAAAGATGCGGGCCGCCATTCTGATATCATCTGCCGGCACCCAGGTGATCGCTTCCACCTTTTCCGGTGGATAGGACTTGAGGTGTTCCTTGAGTTTGTCAAAGCCGATAGTCCATTCATCCAGAAAATCCCGGTCATAAAGACCCTCGGAAACGATCACATTCATCATGCCCAGTGCCAGGGCGCAATCGGTGCCTGGCCTGAGTTGCAGATGGAGTCCCTCTGAGGCTAACGGTATGCGCCGGGGATCAACGATAATCAATTTCGCTCCCCTTTTCAATCCCGTACGGATCCAATCGGCTGCAATCCAGCGCGAATCGTCAGGGTTGTGGCCCCAAAGCACAATACTGCCGGCATGTTCGATGTCTTCCGTGATATATCTCCCGAAGGTCATCTGCCGGGCCAGGATGCGCTGGCGAAAGCACCCGCTTTCCACGGAGAGCATGTTCGGCGTCCCATAGGCGCCCCTGAACCGCTGGGCAAAAATTGCTGCCTCCACGTGTTCTACGCCTACTGATCCGCAATGGACCGCCAGTGCTCTGGCGCCATAATTCCTTTTGATGTCCCTAAGCTTTGCAGCTATGGTATTGAGGGCCTCATCCCAGCTAATCCGCTTCCAGTCCCCGCTTTCCTTTTTCATCGGGTATTTGAGCCGATCCGCAGCGTAGGCGTAGGCGACCAGATTTGCGCCTTTGGGACACAAGCCGCCCCGGTTTACCGGATGCTCCTTCATTCCCTTGACCTTAACAAACTTTCCCCGGCTCACAAAGGCATCGATGCCGCAGCAGTTGACGCACAGGGCGCAATCAGTCTTAATGACTTGCATATCGCTCGGCAGGTCTTGCGTCATAAATTTCTCCGTCCTCCTTTTAGTTCACAGTTCCGTCCCGGCCTTTGCACCTTCGGTTAAAGCCTCTAAAATATCACGGGGTTCTTTACAATCACCGACGGAATACATTTCCCGCACCTTGCCCTTCAATTCTTCATAGAGCCCGGCATTTCCAATGGAACCGGTGGCAATGATGATAGTATCAGCCTCAATGGTCTGCTTATTCCCATCGCTGTCTATGAGAACTAATCCCTTATCCGTTATTTCCTCATACTTCTGAACACCGGGCAACAAACGTACTCCTTTCTTGCTCAATCTCCCCAGGAGACGCTCCCTTGCCGTCGGGCCTATCTTGACGGCCATCTCCGGACCCCTTCTTGCAACGGTCAGGCTCCTTCCTGCCTTTATACTCAAAAGGTCGGCCGTTTCACAGGCCACGAGCTCGCCGCCGATAATGACCGCTTTCCTGCCTACTTTTCTTCGCCCGCTGAGCACGTCCTCTGCCGAGACCACGTTTTCGCGATCTTTTCCAGGAATATCCGGAACAAAAGAGGTAAGGCCTGTGGCCATGACTATCGCATCAGGCCTTTCCTTCTCAATTAGCTTTGAAGTTGCCGTCTCGTTCAACCGGATGGAAGCATTGCTCTTATCTACCTGCCTCACCAGGTAATCGTTGAGCCAGTTGATTTCCTGCTTATGGGGTGGGACGCCGGCAATTTTGAGCTGGCCCCCCAATGCGGATTCTTTCTCAAAAAGCGTGACTTCATGCCCCCTTGCAGCGGCCACCGCTGCGGCCTCCATGCCGGCCGGGCCGCCGCCGATCACAAAGACCTTCTTGCGTTTTTCGGCAGGCGTGAGGGGCAACCCGTATTCGTATTCTTTGCCTGTAAAGGGATTGACCGCACATCGAACCGCAGAATGCCCCACAGTCACCAAATCAACGCAGGTATTGCAGCTCAGACAGGGTATGATGTCTTTGATTCTGCCCTCTGAGACCTTCTTCGCCCAGTGGGGGTCGGCGATCGATTGCCTCCCAATCCCTATCAAGTCGATCTTGCCGCTGGCGAGCACTCTCTCTGCAGCCTCCAGGGTATTGATTCTCCCCACGCCCACGACTAAGGTGTCCACGTTGTCTTTTATCGCCTCAGCCAGCGGGACATAGGTGCCAGCCGACGAATCTCCCAGCGGGCAGATATAGGGAAACACGTCGGCCACCGAGACGCTGATGATATCAGCGCCTGCATTGACTAATTCCCCGGCAAACCGGGCGCTGTCCTCGATAGTAATTCCCTCTTGCCTGTACTCCTGGGCGCCCAGGCGAATCTGTATGGGAAAGTCCTCGCCGAGGTAATGTCGCGCCAACTTTACGAGATCGCTGCCGAAGCGCATGCGTCGCCTTAAGTCGCCGCCGTACTCATCGGTCCGTTGATTATAAAGGGGAGAAAAAAACTGATTGGGAAGATAACCGTGGGCCAAATTGAAGTCCACGAAATCAAAGCCCGCCTCTTTCATCTTTACCGCGCCTTGCGCGAGCCTCTCAATAATCTCCTTGACCTCCTGGGTGGTGAGAGCTCGAAACTTGTCCCTGGCCGAGGGAGCAACCCAATCGCCCACGATGTCGTCCGCACCGAGATTGTATCCTCCCCACATGCCGGCGGGAAACATGTTTCCGGTCCATAGCTGCATCCCGATTTTGGCGCCATACTTGTGAGCGGCAGGCGCCAGAGTATCTCTAAGTTTGGCTACGAAGGAGGCGGCTGTTCCTTTCCCTTCCCAGGGGACATCGGATATGAACGGGTCGGGCGTTATAGCGGCGGTGGTAATGCAGCCTACTCCCCCCTTGGCACGTTCTTCATAAAAGGCTACAGCCCTTTTTCCCAGGAAGCCAAGATTCAGGTGCATTGCAGGCATGGTAACTCTATTTTTGAGCTCCATACCGCGTATTCTGACTGGTTCAAACAATTTTATCTTCATAAATTCACCTTTATTTGATTTGATAAGGCTTAAGCTTCTCTGCAACATCCTTCTCCAGATGTTTTTTATCAACTTTCCCGGAAGCAAGCAAGGGAAGGGCATCGATTATCTCCATTCGTTCCGGGATTTTATAGGCCGCCACGCCCTTCTCTTGAAGAAAAGATACCATCTGCCCAAGGGTTAGCTCGCGTCCCCCTTCCGGCACGATATAGGCACAGGCTTTTTCGCCCATCACCGGGTCCGGCATCTTGACTACCGCAACCTGTGAAATGTAGGGATGGGTCATGAGGAGATTTTCTATCTCGATAGGGTATATATTCTGCCCGCCCCGGATGATCATTTCCTTTTTACGGCCCACGATCAGTAAATTGCCGTCATTGTCAAATTTGCCCAAATCACCCGTCTGATACCAGCCATCAGCGGTCCAAACCGCTTTAATTGCTTCCGGGTCCTTGTAATAGCCCGTTACCAGCATTGGTCCCCTGGCCAAAATTTCGCCCATTTCAACTTCCGGCCCTTCCCTGCCGGCGTCGTCAACAAGCCTGATTTCATTCCCTGGACCGGGCTTTCCGGCAGTGGACAGTCGCACCGCATCGGTATCATAGACCGAATGTATGGTCATGCCGCCGGCATCCATTGCCCCGTAGACTTGAACGATCGGACAGCCGAATTTATCCTGCACCTCTTTCCCCAATTCGGGAGGCAACGTGGCGCCAGTGCAGTAGACGCAACGCAATGACTTTAAGTTATAATGGCTGCGTCTGGGATCTTGCATCATCATCGACAGCATGGCAGGAACCACGCCGGCAAAGGTAATTCCTTCTTTTTCGATAATCTCGAATGCCTCTTGAGAAGAAAAATGTTCCAGCATCACTACCTTGGCACGCGTTATGGGGGCGCTGAAATAAGTCGGAATATTGGGACCCCCAGTGGCCGGACTAAAGGCGCCGATCACGTCCTTTGCCGTAATTCCAAACCTCTCGGCAAATACCTTCCCCTCGTACATGCGACAACATAAAGGCGATTCAACGAACTTCGGAAACCCCGTAGAGCCGCTGGTTTGGGCAACCAGGGAGAATTCTTCAGCTTGACATTTTCTCTCCTCAAGGTAGGCCGGAGGATATTTCTGTTCGAGGGGTCGTTCGACCATTTCCCGCAGAGAAATTGCCCCTGGCGGCGCCTGATCGTCCACTACAAATACCTGACGCAGTTGAGGGAGATGCGGACGAATTTCCCCCATCATGGCAAAATGGTCAAATTCTCTCATCCTTCCTGGGATTACCACACCTGCCGCTTCCACCTGCTTGAGGGCGTACTCCATTTCACGATGACGCCAGGTTCGTAAAACAGGCAGGCACAGCAGCCCTGCCTTTTCGCAGGCCACCCTTATCAGGCAGAGTTCGACGCTATTGGGGAGCTGGACAACGATCATGTCGTCCCTTTTAAAACCCAATTCCAGAAAACCTAAAGCCAGTCGATCTATCCAGGTTTTGGCATCTCCCCATGTAAGCCTGGTTTGTGAATCTAAGATTGCTTCGCTGTCGGGATAGTCTTGCGCGTTGCGATTCCAAACATCAGCAAGGGTCGTGGCATCCCAATATCCTTTCTCCCGATATTCTTTGAACATCTCGCGGTCATACCGAATGGTTTTTGCCATACCATCAACTCCTTTGTTTATTCTTTGATTCGATAAGGTTTGTCTTTGATGAGGCATTGTTTTTGTCAGATGAAGTATAAGAAGAACGAACTTGTATGTCAATGAGATATTGGCCACGTGTTGCCAATATCCTCTTGACACACAAAATACTTCTTCCTATACTCCCATCGCGAAAAAGCGATACCTTGTCAAACAAACAAAGAGGTGGCTATGGTTTTACTCAAAGTGAACGGAAAAATGAATGAGGTAGAGGTCGCCCCGGACACGCCGCTCTTGTGGGCCATCAGGGAAAACCTCGGTCTGACGGGGACGAAATTCGGCTGCGGGATAGGGCAGTGCGGGGCCTGCACAGTCCACATCAACGGACAAGCCGCCCGTTCCTGCGTTACACCCGTTTCGTCTACTGCCGGCAAAGAGGTCACGACGATCGAGGGCCTCTCCTCCTCAGACCTGGGCCAGTTCCTGCAGCGTGCCTGGATCGCCGAGGACGTGCCCCAGTGCGGCTATTGCCAACCAGGTCAGCTCATGGCTGCCGCAGCCCTGCTGAGCGACCATCCCCGCCCAACTGATGCCGACATTGATCGTGCCATGAGCGGCAACATCTGTCGCTGCGGTACGTACCAGCGCGTTTGCGCGGCCATCCACCTGGCGGTCGATATGAAGCAAAAACAAGGAGGTGGGAAATGAGCGATGTCCTTGACCTATCGTTTGTCCGTATCGGCGCGGACAACTCTGTTACCGTGATCGTCAACCACTCCGAAATGGGCCAGGGGGTTTATACCGGGCTCCCGATGCTCGTCGCCGAAGAGCTCGACGCTGATTGGAGCAAGATCCGGATCGAGGCCGCACCGGTTGACCCGGTCTACGACCACGTTTTTTTTGGCATGCAGGCGACCGGTGGCAGCACGAGCACCTGGGCGGAATGGGAACGGCTGCGCAAAGTCGGTGCGACGGCTCGGGCCATGCTGATCGCCGCGGCAGCGGAGACGTGGAACGTTGATTCCACGAGTTGCCGGACGGAAAATGGCGAAGTGATTCACACGGCCTCCCAGCGGCGGCTCTCCTACGGACAGTTGGTGGAGAAGGCGTCAACCATGGCGCCGCCGCAGAACGTCGCATTAAAAGACCCAGGGGATTTCAAACTCATCGGCAAACCGACGAAGCGCCTCGATACGCCGGAGAAGATTAATGGTCAGGGCGTTTTTGGTCTTGACGTCAAGGTGCCGGGCATGCTCACCGCCCTGGTCTCCCGCCCGCCGGTCTTCGGTGGAAAGGTGAAAGGGTTCAATGCAGACAGGGCAAAAGCCGTGCCGGGTGTGCGGCAGGTTGTCGAGATCGACCGGGGTGTCGCGGTCGTCGCCGAGGGCTATTGGCCGGCCTTGAAAGGTCGCAAGGCATTGGAGATCGTTTGGGAGGAAGGACCCTTGGCCGCGCTTGACAGCCTAACGCAGCGAGTGCAGTATGCGGAACTCGCCAAACAGCGGGGGATCATGGCCAGGCAAGAAGGCGACGTGGGGGCCGCCATGGGCCGCGCTGCCAAAAAGCTCGAAGCCGTATATGAGCTGCCCTACCTCGCCCATGCGCCCATGGAACCCCTCAATTGCGTCGCCGACGTGCGTCCCGACGGCTGCGAGGTCTGGACCGGCACTCAGTTCCAAACCGCAGACCGCAATGCCGCTGCAGAAATCACCGCACTCAAATCCGACCAGGTCAAACTCCACACCATGCTGCTGGGCGGCGGCTTCGGCCGTCGCGGCGTTTTAGACAGTCACTTCGTACGGGAAGCGGTGCAAATCTCTAAGGCCGTCAAAGCGCCAGTCAAAGTGGTCTGGACGCGCGAAGACGACATTCGTGGGGGTTATTACCGGCCCGCGGCTTTTCACTCGATCGCGGCCGGCCTGGATGGGGCGGGTAACCCCGTGGCGTGGAGGCATCGGATCGTCTGTCAGTCTTTCATGATGAACACGCCCTTCGAGGGCGCTATGGTCAAAGATGGTCTGGATCTGGTCGCTGTCGAAGGGGCTGCCGATCTTCCCTACGAGATTCCCCATCTACAGGTGGATTGGCAGCGGGCTCCCGATGACGTCCCCACTCTCTGGTGGCGCTCGGTGGGACATACCCACACGGCCTTTGTAGTCGAAAGTTTTATCGACGAGGTGGCGCACGCGGGGGGAAAAGACCCTTATGAGTTCCGCAACGCCCTGCTGGTGAAGCACCCTCGTCACAAAGCAGTCCTGGAACTCGCCGCCGCCAAGGCGGGTTGGGGAAAACGCTTAGCCGAGGGGAGGGGCCTCGGCTTGGCCGTGCACGAGTCTTTCGGGAGCTGCGTCGCCCAGGCGGCAGAAGTCTCGGTTTCCAAAGAGGGTAAGGTCAAAGTACATCGGGTCGTCTGTGCCATCGACTGCGGCTCTGTCGTGAACCCGGACGCCATCCGCGCTCAGATGGAAGGCGGTATCGTGTTCGGCCTCACTGCCGCGCTCTACGGCGAGATCACTTTTGAGAAAGGGAGAGTGAAGCAGGGGAACTTTCAAGACTATCCTATGCTGCGGGTACACGAAATGCCCGTCGTCGAGACGTACATTGTGGATAGTGCGGAAGCGATGGGTGGCGTTGGAGAACCTGGAGTGCCGCCAATTGCGCCGGCCGTGGCCAACGCTATTTTCGTCGCCACGGGTAAACGGGCCCGGCGATTGCCCATCCGGAGTGAAGACTTGATCCCAGTGTAAGAGGGATTCATCCGTAGAGAATGCGCGCTACCTTCTCTCTTGTCATTCTCCAATACGAATCTGATATTTCAGGATCACATCCCTAACTTGTTTAACTTGGTAAGGCTTACCTTTACCGTCTGTAGGTTGTAAATTTAGAATCTCCTCGACATCATCCTTTGTGAAAATGTGGTGATCACCTTTGCCCCCACCGAGATTAAATGAATCCATTTTGTTATTTTTGAAGACCGGTTGAGGGCCGAGTTAGCAGAATCATAATCGGTAATTAATGCCAAATTCGGTATCATTAAAGGTTGTTCCGTTAAGATGTTCATCAGTAACTCGAAAAAGAGAAGGAATTGGAATTAGTTCAGCTTTTTTAGCTTTTTCTTTATAGAAATACAAAATAACAACAAAGAGGCCGGCCGCAGCGTTCATACAATTTTGCAGATTACCTCTTTCATAATCGGTATTTCTGTGATGTTTAACTTTATTATACGCTGTCCACCAATCAGGCACTCCATTCACGTCACCCCAATTCGACCAAGGAGTTAACTCTAGACCAAATCTGGGAATTGTCACCTTAAATGTGTGTAAGCTTGGATAAGCAGTTCTGATTTCATCCCTATAGTGGTTGATATTTGAAGCTGACGAATTTGAATTTATTTCTTTGCAACTACATCGACTTCTGAAGCTGCCGAGAAAAGAATCCTTAATATCTCAAGTGAATAGCAAGTGAAATTCTTTTGTGTGAATTCAACATATCGTGACAGCACTTCAATATCCTTCTCTAAAGCGAGGAAATAATTCCAGTGGGCTAATGAAGGGCCTGCCAAAATTACAATTTATTCCTCCTGCTAACGGCGAGTCGCTCCGCGCAACTCGCCGTACGGTCAGCCAGAGGCGGTGGCCTTTTCCCGCCGATGGGCTGGACCGTTTTGTTCGGCCTTCAATAGATACAGGCATCAAGTATTGACAGAACATCGTCAAGTACGTCATCTGATGCTTTTCCAATAAGCTTGGCTTTACGTGCACGGAAATCGATGGACTTCACCTGTTCAACCATAACGAATCCTCTGACATCAGGGTTATCAGTGATGGCCACATGAAAAGGGTAACCGCGATCGGTGTTGGTTATGGGACATACGATTGCAAGCCCTGCTTGTTGGTTAAACAGGGTGATGGGCCAGATGGTCGCATTGCAACATACTTATTTAAGGCGCGCGCTCCTCGTCCGGGGCGATGGGCCGCCGATAGGCGGCCCATCACAAAGCTCACCGGGGCGCGGTTTTATTGCGCATCCGGTGCAGCGACTCGTTACCCGCTCTCCTTTTCAGGTTCATTTGGTTGCTGAGCTCCATGCCATACAGCAACGATCCACACGGTCTTACCCTTGGTTCTATAGAAAAAACGATAAGGCCTCACAATCACCTCGCGAAAAGGTAAGTCCGGGAACTCCGGGAGCAGCCTTCCAGACTCGGGAAACTCCCTAAGACGGGAAAGCGTTTTTTCTGCCTTTTGGCGAAAGCTTACCGCCGCCAAGGGGTTGTCTTGGTGAATATAGGCAATAGCTTCAAGAAACTGGTGACGAGCTGTGGGTGTAAATAGAATTTTCAAGGTTTTGCCGCCTCAAGATAACGGTCAGCCTCTTTCAGTACGTCATCAAGTTCATAACCTATGCCTGCCTCTATTTCTTTCTCCCCTCCGGCCAACAAGTGCAAAACATCCATTTCGTGCTGTGAGTTCTCATAGACTTCCATGCTGACCATGACTGCGGTTGCTCTTCCTCGTTGGGTGATGAAAACAGGTTCTCTCGAAGATGACACACTCTTGACCACATCGCTGGCGTTTTGTCTAAGATCGGAAATTGGTATAATTTTGGGGACGGTTCGCATTGGTTGTACCTCCTATGATGATACTAATAGTACTACCAACGTATAATTTCGTCAAGAGTATGTTTCATCTATTTTCGGGTAACGGCGTTATTATAGGTATTAAGGGAGCGCTGTTTATGTCACCCTCCCCTGACCCCTCCCATCAAGGGCGGGGGATTTACACACTTGAAATGAGAAAGTGCCTAAAATATCAACTGGTCCGCAAGGCATCCACGATGTTCAAGCTGGCGGCCTGGAGGGCAGGGAAAAATCCGCCCACGAGCCCCATGACCAGGGAAAAGGCCAGTGACTTCCAGGCGATACTCGTCGTGAGGCTGAAGCTGAAGGCCAGTTCAGCGAAAGTCTGCCAGTTCATCGTCGAGACGGTGATCAGTTGCAGGAAGGATGCCATGAAAAGTCCGCCACACCCGCCGATGAAGCCGAGGAAAAGGGATTCGATGATAAAGGCGGTAAGGATACTGTTCTTTTGGAACCCTAAGGCCCGCAGCGTTCCGATCTCCGTCACTCGTTGCGCCACGGCGGCATACATCGTGATCATGGCGCCGATCACCGCGCCGAGGGAGAAGACGATCGTCAGTGTGAGACCGAGGATGTTGAGAAACTTTGCCATCATCTCCGACTGTTCCTCGTAATATATCCTTTCCTGTTTTGCTTCCACCGTGAGCCGGGGATCGCTTTCCATGCGTGCCCGGAAGGCTTCAAAATCTGCCGGGTACCGCAGTTTGAAGATCACAGACGAATAAACCGGTCGCCGGAAGGCCTGCATCAGTTGATCCACATCACCCCAGATCTCGGAACTGAAACCGGAATTACCCGCATCTAATACCCCGACAACCGCCCAGTTACGCATACCAAAACGCACCGTCTCACCTAACCCGCCGCCTTGGAAGCGTTGGGCAATGCTATTTCCGGAAACTACTTCCGTAGAACCCGGCCGAGGCATACGTCCGGAGATCAGTTTCACCTGCGGCCTGAGCATCAGGGAGCGAACGGAGGTCCCTCTGATCACGACGTTTGCCGGCTGTCCGGTGCGCCGTTTGGAGAGGTTGATAAGGACGACCATTTCTTTGGCAAGCAGAGGCCGTCCGTCTGCGGCGACAGCGACTTCGGGCTGGCTTTCCAGGATTGACGCCTGGAGGCGGTCCACGGCGCTTTGCACTTCGGAATTTGCGGATTTACGGATCACGATCACATTGTCCGTGGAGCCCGTAGCAACCAGGGTCTTTTTAAGCCCCTCCGTGAGCATCAGGGTGGCGGCAAAGACAAAGACAACAAGGGCCATACCCGAAGCCGTCAGGAACGTGGTCAGCCGCCTGGCCCAGAGATTGCGCAGGCTGTAGTAATAGGGGACGCCCATTTAACCGATCCTCCGCAACCCCTCGGCAATGCCGATTTTAACAGCCCGCCAGCCTGGGAAGGCGGCTGCCACCGTCCCAATGATCAGGGCGGCTAAAATCTCCAGGAAAACGGTAAGGGGCGAGATAAAAAAGGCGGGAAAATATTGGCTCAATTCGGTTTCGATCCAGTGGGCGCCGGGGAAAGTGAGGAGCACACCCAAGATACCGCCGGCAAGCGAGATTACCAGGGATTCACCGAAAATGATGACAACTATGTAGATTGCCCCGAAGCCCAGGGTTTTGAGTGTCGCGTATTCCGCCATCCTTTCCCTGGACGTCATGGCCATGGTGTTGGCGGCCACAACCATAATGATCACGATTACCATGTAGGAGACGATTTGTACGGCAATCAGGATGGCCTCGGTCATGGAGATAAATCCCAGGTTAAAGGCCCGCTCAGTTTCTGTCATCGTTTCGGCCAGCGAATTCTTGAACAGCTTGTCTATTTCCACCGCCGTTGCCGCAGCCAGATCGGGACGGGTCACACCAATCATGTAAAATCCCGCCTGATCCGCCCGCCGCGGCGATGTCTTTTTCATAACCTCGTTTAAGTAGTCCCACTGGAACATCATGGCGCGCTCTTCCGTGCTTTTGTCGGCGCCCCGGTAGATCCCGCGCAGGACGAATTCCCACTGACCGGGAAAAATGGTTCCCCGGAGCGTGATGGTGTCGCCGATCTTCCAACCGTAAAGGGTAGTAAGTTTCCGTCCGGCGATGCAGGCCTTCCGGTCCCGGATAAAAGCGGCCTTCTGTTCGGGAGGCAGGATGAATTCCGGATAGAGATTAAGATAGGTCCGTGGTTCTATCGCATAATTGGCAAAAAAGTGTTTTTCATCAATGTATATTCCCCCGAACCAATTGCCGTAAGATACCGTTTTGACCCCGGGAACCTGTTTGATCCGGTCACCATAGGCAATGGGCAGAGGAAATATGAGAGAAATGGCGTTGCGCGTGACGAGACGCGTTGCCGAGGAGCGTTCCGCCCCCAGATACCAGAGTTCCACCAGGCTGCGGAGCAGGCCGAAGGCCGTGATCGCGATAGCTACGCCGACGATCGTGAGGATGGTGCGCAGTTTATGGCGGTAGGCGTTCCGCAGGATGATCTTAAGGATGAACATAATTCAGGATACCCTTTTCCAAATACCTGATAATATGCGCTTTTTCCGCAGCACGGGGGTCATGGGTAACCATGATGATCGTTTTGCCCAGTCCTTGAACCAGCCTCTCCATCAAATCCAGGATTTCCTGGGCGGAAACCTTGTCCAGATCGCCTGTTGGTTCATCAGCCACGATAATCGCCGGATCGGGCACAATAGCGCGGGCAATGGCGACCCTTTGCTGCTGCCCCCCTGAGAGCTGGCCGGGGTAATGATCTATCCGGTCCGAAAGATTGACTATTTCCAAGGCCGTGGCCGCATGTTTATGCCGCTCTTTTTTTGAGAGGGAAGTGAGGAGGAGAGGAAGTTCCACATTTTCAAAAGCGGTCAGAACCGGTATGAGATTGTAAAACTGGAAAATAAAGCCGACATTTGCCGCCCGCCACCGGGCCAGCTCCGCCTCGGTCAGTGTGGCGATGTCTGTTCCGGCGATCAAAATGTTGCCGGAGTCAGGCTTGTCGAGACCGGCAATGAGGTTCAGGAGCGTGCTCTTGCCGGATCCGGAAGGCCCCATGAGGGCGAGAAATTCCCGTTCCTCGATGCTGAAGTTGATGTCGCGTAGGACGGGAATTACCTGATTGCCGCGGTGGTAAGACTTGTTCAGATCTTTAATCGACACCAAAGGGACAGGTGAATTTTCCATTTATTCTCCGGCAAGCTTGATTTTGATGCCGTTTTTCAGCCTGTCGAGCGGCTTGACGACAATCCTGTCCCCGACCTTGAGACCGGCAAGCACCTCCCGCATGTCACCGATTGGCTCCCCAAGACGCACGGGGGAGGTAAAGGCGCGGTTATCCTTGATGAGGTAAACCAGTGTCCGGCCATTACGGGTCATGATGGCGCCGGGATTCAGGGCGATGCGGGGCTTTTGCTCTTTGTCCTGCACCTCTCTGGTCAGGAAGGCGACCCGCGCGCTCATCTCCGGCAGGATGCGGCGGTCCCGGTTCAGGAAGCGCACCTTGACCAGCACTGTTGCCTTGGAGCGGTCAGCCGTTGGCACGATCATATGTACGGCCCCTCGAAAACGATTTTCCGGCAGCGCATCCAGCATTATTTCACAAGGTTGCCCCTTTTTCACCTGTTCGATATTTGCCTCGGAGACATCAACTTCCACCATGAGCGAATTCATGTCGGCAATAGTCACGACGGAAGCCTTGGCATTTGCCGCTGCTCCCAGGGGCGTGACCATGTCGCCGATATCGGCGTTTTTGGTCAGTATGACCCCATCAAAGGGTGCGCGAAGGAGTGTATATCCCAATTGTACCTCGGCGTTCTTAAGAGCTGCCGCACTTGCCTTGATGGCCGCTTCAGCCGCTGCCACAGCCGCCAATGCTTTTTTATGCCGGGCGTCGGCGAAATCGAAATCTGCCTTGGCTATATGACCTTTTTCCACCAATTCCCTGCTGCGGGTGTAATTCAGAGTCGCATCCTGCAGTTCGGCTTTGGCCTGGTCGAGGTTGGAATTTGCGACATGGAGATTGGCCGTTGCCTGGTTGCGGACGGCCAGTGCGTCCTCCCCTTCCAGCCGGGCGATCGCATCCCCTTCCTTCACTACGTTTCCTTCTTCCACCATGAGGGCGGTAAGACGGCTGGAAATCTTGGAGGCCACCGCGGCCTTGCGCTGGGCAACGACATAGCCGCTGGCGTTCAAGAGCGTAAAGGCCTGTGAGGGATAGACATGGGAAATGGTCGCAACTTCCACCTGCACAGCCATGGTCAGCATCCCCATAAAATAGAGCAATCCTGCCGCTACGGGGAGCAGGATTGCCACGATCCATCGGACCAGGGTTTTTCGCAGGCCGGGGCGTACTACGGCGGCGGACTTGTCGATCTTGAGCTTGGAGATATCCTCGTTAGCCATGGACGTTCTTAATTCCTTCGGATCTAAGATAACTGTTCACTTCTATAACAGATTTCCCGTGACTTTTCTTTTAATTTATGAATGTTTCACAAAAAATCATATCAAGAGTCCTTTATAAAATTAGAAGCAGTTGATTCCCTATCAAAAAAAATCAAACAAATAAAATTACACCCGGCTTTGATTTGATTCGATACCGTTTGCAATTGATACCGATATGAACGTGCTTTGCCGTCAGTTGAGGATACCGACAAGGAGTCTTGTGTGCCGAGGGGAATGTTATGACAGGGGAATGCATGGCAACCCGATGCGGTAACGGTCAGTGGACTTTTTTCTCGTAGCCTTGCCAGTATTTGTCCCGGAGTTCCTTTTTATGGATTTTCCCGGACCCGATCTTTGGGAGGGCGTCCAGGAAGTCGATTGCTTTGGGGGCCTTGTAGTGGGCGATCCGCTCTTTGCAGAACCGGATGATCTCCTTGCCAGTCACCTTCTGCCCCGCCTTTAATACGACGATCGCCTTCACGGCCTCGCCCCATTTCTCGTCCGGAACGCCGACGACGGCACATTCCAGGATGGCAGGGTGCATATAGAGGACATTTTCAACCTCCGTAGAATACACATTCTCTCCACCCGTCAGGATCATGTCTTTCTTCCGATCTACGATGGTCACATAGCCCTCGTTATCAATGACGGCCATGTCCCCCGTGGAGAGCCAGCCGTTTTTGATCGCCTTGGCCGTCTCCTCTGGCAGTTTCCAGTATCCGATGGTGACAATGTCACCTTTGACAATGATCTCACCGACCTCCTTCTCATCGGCTTTGATCTCTTCTCCCCGCTCATTGACCACCTTGAGCTGCACGCCGATAAATTCTCTTCCGGTCTTCGACTTGAACCGAAGCTGCTCTTCGGCAGATAACTTTTTCAGATGATCCTTGAGGATGGAGAGCGTCAGGTAGGGGCTGGTCTCTGTCATCCCGTAGGTCTGAATATAGTCGCACTGGAACGTCTCGACGATCTTGCGAACCACTTCCGGCGCAATGGGAGCGCCCCCGCTCAGGAGCGCCCGGAGGCTGCGATAGTCGTATTTACCCACGTCGGGATGATTAACCATCAGGTTGAGCATGGTGGGGATGAGGTTCGTGAGGGTGACCCCTTCCCGTTGAATTGCCTCGAAGACGGTCTTGGATTCGAATTCCCTCACCAGGACATGGGTCCCACCCACCAGGGTTATGGCCCACGTTGCCCAGGCATCGGCCAGATGGAAGAGCGGAGCGACATGGATCCAGACGTCGCTATCCGTGAGATGGAGCTCCGCAACTGTTCCCAGGGCATGGGTGGAGACATTCTTGTGAGACAGCATCACACCCTTCGGACGTCCTGTGGTGCCACTGGTGTAGTAGATCTGTGCGACGTCTTCCGCCGTGGTCTCAACCTCCGGAAGGAGATTTGCGTTGACCTCCCGGACAATCTTTTCATAATTTACGTCGAGCGGCTCTTTGACGACGTCCCGCTCTCCTGTCCAGATGATTTTGCCGATTCCCCGGATCTCTTCCCTGATCAGATCGATCTGCTCCTGGAAGGCGGGATCGGCAATCAATACCTTCGATTCCGAATCCTGAAGTATGTAGGCGATCTCCCCCGGGGAAAGACGGCAGTTGATCGGAACGGAAACAGCGCCGATCCGAGTAACACCGTAATAGGCCTCCAGGAAGTAGTGGCAGTTGGGGTGGAGGATGGCAACTTTATCATCCTTCCCCACCCCCAGATCTCGCAGAGAATGGGACAGGCGGGTAGTACGATCGTAAAACTGTGCGTAGGTCCATCTTTTTGAACCGCAGACGATCGCCGGCTTTTCGGAGAAAAATTTGAAAGCCTTGTTCAAAGATTCGGCCAAGATCATACTCTCTCTCCTCGCGAACGGTGTCGGTTTATCTCACTCGAATTTCTACCACAGATCGGTGAGTTTTTACAGGAGAAATTGTCCCGTTCTCCTCCCCC
The DNA here is from genome assembly GCA_035283845.1 of Syntrophales bacterium. Lineage (GTDB taxonomy): Bacteria > Desulfobacterota > Syntrophia > Syntrophales > JACQWR01 > DATESZ01. The sequence continues at coordinate 19,694 of DATESZ010000044.1, forward strand.
TTAACGGGGTAGGGTGGAGATGAAAAGTCCAGCAGGAGTTGGTTCTCTCTGGATCTGCTCTCGCCTATACTCGTTACAGCGATAGCTGGCATTCCCAGTACGGGGCACTTGGTCTCACAGACGCCGCAACCGATGCAGAGCTTCAGGTCCACATAGGGCTGCTTCAGGGCAACGCTCCGGCCCTCTCTGTTTTTCACCCTAATTTCCTCGAGCCAAATAGCCTTCTTTGGCGTGGGGCAGACCTCTTCACACACTATGCAGGGCCTCCCGTGCGCCCAGGGGAGGCACCGCCCCTTGTCGATCATGGCCAGTCCGATTTTCGTTTTTGCCTTCTCAGTAAGGGTGAGTTGTTTGATAGCGCCAGTGGGGCAAACCTGGCCGCAGAGCGTGCAACGGAACTCGCAGTAACCCAGGCGCGGGACGAGTACAGGCGACCAGATGCCTTCAAGACCTGCCTCCATAAGCGTGGGCTGGAGACCGTTCGTGATGCAGACCTTCATGCATTCGCCGCACTTGACGCACCGTGCGAGAAATTCC
>DATESZ010000045.1:0-3575 GCA_035283845.1 Syntrophales bacterium
ATCGCCCAGGGCTTTGGTCTTGAATGACCCAACTTGCCGATGACCCGTAATACATCTGCTTTCGGGAGTTTTGCCGGATTGCTTGAAAGTTCGGCCCGCACAAGACTGCAGCGGTACTTCTTCCTTCCCGGAGACAAATCCTTGACCGTGATCACACTTTCCCCCTCTTTCAAGATTTCCGCCCCTGAGTCCACAAATAAATATTCTGACATCTTGTCCTCCTTATACTTTTTTAAAACCGTATTTGGTCCATTTCTTGGTAATTTTTGCCACCAAATCGTCCGGATAGGTGCTGAAAGATATTCTGGGAGGTCTTTCCTCTAAGGGCCATTCCGTAGGCCAGGTGCAGTCGAACAAAGCCACCGCCCCCTTGCCCTTGGCTCTCTCTTCCGCGCTTAAGGCCGGGACCAGATGCAGGATATGCTCTTCGTAGGCCTTTATCCCGCGGATGGGATGACATTTCGTGGCTAAGGCATGCAAAACTTCGTTCAGATTGAAGACATCCACGTCTTCATCGACAACGATTATCTTATGCATACAGGAAGGCCGCCAGGCGGAAAAGGCATTTTTCACCCGCACCGCCATATCAGCATGGGTTGTCTTTACCCCCACAACCAATACCATTTCCGACATTTCCGGCGGCACATGGCAATTCGTAATGGGAATACCCAGGCTCTTGAAAAACTTTTCATAGGTCAGAGATCTGGAAAGCCCCCGCAAACTGGATTCGTGGAAAGGTATGCCCATATTGCTGATAGTAAAAATAGGATCGTTGCGGTGCGTAATACCCTTAATTTTGATCAGGTTCCGCATTCCCGATCCGGAGCGGTATCCTGTAAATTCCCCGAAAGGACCTTCCGGGACGGTGACATCGAGCATCACTTCTCCCTCAATGACGATCTCGGACTGGGCCGGCACCTGGAGATCCGAGTGCTCGCATTTCACTACCTCAATCGGCTTCTGGCTAAGAGCGCCGGCGCAATCGATCTCGTTTACACCAACCGGTGCATCAAAGGAGGCCATGAGGCTGCTTACCGGATCGCCGCCCACCACAATGACGACCGGCACCGTCTTCTTTCCCGCTTTCCGATATTTTTCGATTTGCTGTCCGATATGCTTGGAAGGCGTGAACAAACCGGCGAGATGCTGCTCATCGTAAACCATGACACGGTAGATACCGTAGTTGACCCAATTGTTTTCCGGGTCTTTGGTTATCTGATAGGCCCAGGTTCCTACATACCTACCGCCATCCCCGTCATGCACCATAGGGCTTGGGAAATCAAAAATATCAACATCTTTTTCAGCGATGATGTTCTCCTTGCAGGGCGCTTTCGCTTTCTTTACCTCTACCGGGGGAATCGGCTTCTGCATCCGTTCGGCATAGACAGCGCGGAGTTCCTGGTAGGAAATATTGGCATTCAGTCCCAGGGCCACGGCAAACCGCCTGTTTTCGGCCAGCGGCGCCCCCAGGCAGCGGGAGCCCGGATAGTCCTTCACGTTCTCAAACAGCGCCGCGGGGCCATGAATCTCGCAAATCCGCCGCACGATGGCAGACATTTCCTCATCCCAGTCCACCTGTTCCTTGACACGGACAAGTTCGCCCGCCTCTTCCAACTTGGTGATAAAATCTCTATTACTTTTAACGGCCATTTTTATCCTCCTTGATTATTTTGATTTCATTACTTCGTTGAATGCTTTGACTATCTCTTTGGCAAATTGAGGTTCTTCCAACCAGGCATCGATCTCTCTTACCTCGATTCCGGGCTTTAGGTTCCCTTTTAATGCTGCTGTAAAAGCTGCATCCGTCTCCGGTTCGTAAAGGTCGGAACCAACCGGATCGGCTGAAGACCAACCCTTTAAAGGTATGACGAATTTGACCGGGCCGGTTGACTTGTTTACCTTTTCAGCCATTACCTCCCCGATCCTGGCGGTTTCTTCCTTATTGAAGCGCGATAAGGGCCGCGCTTCATCCAACCAGAACTTTTTGCGTCCCTGGAATTGGGGATTTTCTAATGGCGCACCAAGAAAATTGAGGCCGCCCGGAGCGATCACTTGGGGAATTCCCATCTTGCTGGCTGCTTCAAAGACCGGCTCGCCCTTGGGCGCCCCCGTTCGTCCCTCGTACAACTGCTCACCCACCCGCCTGGAGCAGACATCGACAACAGCGCTGAATCTCCCCTCCATGATCAGCTTTTCCATAGCCCGGTCCCCGATGCCCTGTGCATGAAAAACGACCGTTTCATATCCCAGATCATCCAGGTCCTGTCTCACAACGGCCACGCACTTCTCCACCATCCCATTGAGCGTAATGGCCACGGTTTGCCTGTCCTTGGCGGGATTCAAATCAATGACGAGTGAATCTTCCACCATCCCGCAGATACCTGCCGCCGCCCGCACAATGAGACTTTTAACCAGATTGTTGAGCCCTACCAGGTGTACCGGGGCCTGCATAATGTTGATGTCCATGATATCCCACCACCTCATTGCCACCTGCACGCCTGCTGAGCTGGATAATATGAGCTTCGGGACGCCGTAGGGCAGCTCCCTCATGACCATGGAGGCCATGAGACCGGTTGTTGTGCCGCCGAGGCAGGTAATACCGATTGGCTTCTTTTTCTCACATAGGTCTTTGAGTATGGGGATTACACCCTTCCTTACTACGCGTTGTCCTTCATCCCGCGGAAGTTTTTTGAGTTCATCCACCGTGGTGCCGGCACTTCTGGCGACATCCTGGCGCGTGATCTCGGTTTTAATCGGGGCGTCCGATTCCCTGCTCATGTCAATCACAATAACTTCATGGCCTTTATCTTCAATACATTTGCGATAGAACGCGACTTCTTCACCCCTTTTCTCAATAATTCCTAAAATGATGACAGTGCCTTTTCCCATTTTTTGACCTCCAGCCGCTCTTCGATCGTTTAAGTTTCTTAAACTTAAACAACCTGCTTTCCATTGATAATTTCATTTCTTTTTTTGTTTGATATTTGTTCTATTTGATAAGTCATTGCGTTTTGACGAGAGAAGTATAGATAGAATGGACTTGCGTGTCAAGAAAATATAGGCACACCGTGCTCACCAGGGCAAACAAATCCTCCCATGAGGATAAGCATCACCAGAAATCCTACCCCTTTTCGCACATTTGTCGGCATGTATGTTTTACAAAATAAGAAGAACAAAGTTATAAACCGTAATAATATAACTGAAAACCGATAATGTCTTCTTCTCCGCCTAATCTGAGATTGAAATCGTGGATATAGTTGGCCCTTAAGGTAACTTCATCGGTCACTTTGAAAGACACCCCTAAAGTCGTCATCGTATCATCAGAACTGCTTTTCTCCAGATCGTTAACAAATGATTTGACCTGGGCTTCAAGCTGCCATTTTTGATACTTAGGCAAGGTATAATCTACCTCAAAAAGACTGCTCAACACGTGACGGTCTTCATCCTTTCCATAAGCAACTTCGCCCTTGAAGACATATGAACGGTACAGATATTGGCCGTCCAGGCCCAGTCTCTTCCGGAGGAGGGCCTTTTCAAAGAGATAATCACTAGTTCCATACACTGACGGAAAAATA
>DATESZ010000046.1:0-6460 GCA_035283845.1 Syntrophales bacterium
TTGCTTTCCAATAAGGTGAGAAAATTGGAAGAGGAGAGGAAAATAAAAGAAAAAGCATGAAACTCTCATGACGGTGCCCGACACAAAGGAGAATGAAAATTACCCCTCCCCCTTCCCCCCTCCCTCAAGGGGAGGGGGTTAGGGGGAGGGTGAAAGGTATTTTCAGATGAAAGTTCATCCCACAGCAATAGTGTCGCCCGATTCTTATATCGGGGAAGGTGCGGAAATAGGTCCATACAGCGTTATTGGCCGCGGTGTCCGAATTGGAAATAATACGGCGGTAGCTTCTCATGTGGTGATTGAAGATGGTTCCTTTATCGGAGAAAACTGCCAAATTTCCCAATTTTCCTCTATAGGCGGCATCCCGCAGGATCTTAAGTTTCAAGGTGAAGAAACCAGGGTAGTCATCGGTAATTATAACAATATCAGGGAATTTGTTACCATAAACCGCGCCACTCGTGAAGGTGTGGGTGTAACTACAATCGGTGATCATAATCTGATTATGGCTTACTGTCACGTTGCCCACAACTGCCAGCTCGGAAATCGCATTGTCATGGCTAATGCCTCCCACCTTGCCGGTCATGTTCTGGTTGAAGATTATGCTGTGATCGGCGGTTTAGCGGGCATTCATCAGTTTACCCGTCTCGGCGCTCATTGCATGATAGGCGGCGCTTCAGCGGTAACAAGGGATGTGCCCCCCTTCGTGACGGTGTCCGGCAATCATGCCAGACTTTATGGGCTCAATCTTATCGGTATGAAACGGCGAGGATTCAAGGAAGAAACGATCAAGGCTCTGAAGGACGCCTATCGGACCATCTTTCGTTCCGGCATATTGCTTAACCGCGCCATCGAAATTGTTAAAAAAGAGGGGAACGACATCCCTGAAGTGCGTCATTTTCTGGAATTCATACTGGCGTCCGAGCGGGGTGTCTGCAGGCAATAACGGTTATGAATAAAGTCAGGATCGGCGTAATAGGGGTAGGGCATCTTGGCTCCTATCACTTGCAGAAATACCGGAAATTGTCCGGGGCGGAAATCTTCGGTGTGTCGGATGTATTGGAGGAAAGGGCTCAAAAGGCCGGCAGCCTTTATGGATGTAAAGCCTTTACAGATTATCGCAAATTAATCGGTAATGTTGATGCCGTAAGCATTGCCGTACCTACTGCCTCTCACTATCATGTGGCAAGAGATTTTCTTGCTTCCGGCATCGATGTCCTTTTGGAAAAACCCATAGCGACAACGACTGAGGAGGCAAAAGAACTGAATGAGATTGCCAGAGGCAAAGGCCTTGTATTTCAGGTTGGATTTGTTGAAAGATTCAATCCGGCGATCATTGCCCTGGAAAAGGTTATCGACACGCCCCTCTTTGTGGAAGCCCATCGTCTCCATCCCTTTTTTTCCAGGGGGACGGACGTGGATGTAATTCTTGATCTGATGATTCACGATCTTGATATCATAATCAAGTTTGCCAAATCCCCCCTTGATGAAGTTTCTGCTGTAGGCGTTTCCGTCCTTTCCGACAGGGTTGACATTGCCAATGCCAGGCTTTCCTTTAAGAATGGATGTGTGGCAAATGTTACGGCCAGCCGGGTTACCGCTAAGACCATGCAGAAGATCCGTTTTTTCGGTATCAATGGCTATCATGCGGTGGATTACTCGAAACGTGAGCTTGTATCTTTAAGTAAAAAAACTGGCGTCGGCAACCAGGTGGATATTGTTAATAATCAGGTTGAGGTTATTGATCATGATCCCCTTGAAGAGGAAATACGCTCTTTCCTGAACTCTGTCAGCAATCGCTCCGTCCCTCTGGTCTCCGGGGAGGATGCCTTAGCTTCACTGGAGGCTGCATCTAAAATCATTGAAAAAATGAAGTCAACATCGGGGCTAATCCAGTGATACCCATGGTTGATCTTAAAAGGCAGTACTTGCTTCTTAAACCGGAGATAGACCGGGCGATCCTGGATGTTGTGAGCAGCGCCCAGTATATCCTGGGACAGGAACTTTCGGCGCTGGAAAGGGAAGTTGCCTCATACCATGGCGTTCCCTTTGCCATAGGAGTGGCGAACGGCACCGATGCCCTGTTTCTGGCTCTGAAAGCATGTGACATCGGCGAGGGCGACGAAGTGATAACGACTCCCTTTACATTCATTGCCACAGCAGAGGCAGTAGCCTATCTTCAGGCAACGCCAGTTTTCGTGGACATTTGCCCCCGGACGTTCAATCTGAACATGGAGTATCTGGAGAAGAAGATAACGTCAAGGACAAAGGCCATTATTCCTGTACACCTCTTCGGTCATCCCGCAGAGATGTCTTCCTTGCTTTATGTTGCGGAAAAATACGGCCTTAAGATCATCGAGGATTGCGCCCAGGCCTTTGGCGCTTCCTATCGGGGGCGGAAGACGGGCGCTATGGGCAATTGTGGTTGTTTCAGCTTTTTTCCCAGTAAGAATCTTGGCGGATACGGTGACGGCGGGATGGTCATAACCAGCGATGAACAGGTGGCGGAGCGTATAAAAATTCTTCGCAATCATGGAAGCAGCTCCAGATACAGGCATCAGTGCATCGGTTACAACAGCCGCCTCGATGAGATACAGGCAGGAATCCTGCGTGTAAAGTTGCGTAAGATCGATGAGTTTAATGATTGCCGTCGCCGTCGTGCCGAGGCATATCGTGCCCTGATCACGCGTGATGATGTTATTCTGCCCGAAGAGTTGCCGGGTTGTCATCATGTTTACCACCAGTTCACCATCCGCTCTATTAACAGGGAGAAAATAATACAGGCGCTCACAGAAAATAACATAGCTTCGGCAATCTATTATCCAATTCCCCTTCATCGTCAGGAGGCTTTTTTACAGAAAAACGCGCCTGCCGAAGATCTGCCGAACAGCGAGGCCTGTGCCGCAGAAGTCCTTTCCCTACCGATGTTTCCTGAACTTGAAGATGCAGAAATCAGGTTGATTTCTCAAGTAATAAATCATGCTTCCTGAGAATCGAAATATATTAGTAGTGGCAGGAGAGGCTTCGGGCGATCTGCATGCCGCTTCACTCGTCAAATCGTTGCGACGTCTCGATCCCGCAATCCGGTTTTACGGTGTAGGGGGAGAAAGGCTTCGCGAAGCAGGGGTCGATATTCTGGCCGAATCCTCCGATATGGCTGTGGTGGGACTTACGGAAGTCTTCTTCAAGCTGCCGCTCATAATGAAAGTGATGAAAAGATTGAAACATACTTTCCACGCGGCAAAACCCGATGCCGTCATTCTTGTCGATTATCCAGACTTCAACCTGCATTTGGCCCAGGCGGCGCATAAAAGGGGCATCAAGGTTTTTTACTATATAAGCCCCCAGGTATGGGCATGGCGGAGGGGAAGGATTCGTAAGATCAGGCGGTTCGTCGATAAAATGGCTGTTATATTACCATTTGAATATCCCCTTTACTGCGAGGCAGGCGTTGATGCCGAATTTGTAGGCCACCCTCTTCTCGATGCCATTCCTGCGCATTTTTCCCCGGAGGAAGCACGCAAAAAGTTAGGGATGAGAGAGGGGATCCGCACAGTAAGTATCCTTCCCGGAAGCAGGCCATCGGAAGTGACGAGACTGCTGCCGGTCTGCCTCAAGGCAGCCGAAAAAATGAACAGGCATGCGGATATGCAATTTGTCATGCCTCTGGCAAGTACGCTGTCTCAGAATTTTGTGGAGGAGATCATAAGGCGCTATGAAGTCGATATTGCAGTAATTCCTCATGCTGTCTACGATGTCCTTGCCGCTTCCGATCTGGCTATTGTAGCCTCCGGCACGGCGACCCTTGAAGCTGCACTTATGAAAACACCCATGATTATCATCTACCGGGTTTCCTGGCCGTCCTACATTTTGGGCAGGTTGTTCATCAGTGTTAAGAATATAGGTTTGGTAAATATCATTGCGGGCAAGTCCATAGTCCCCGAATTGATCCAGTCTGAAGCGAACTCCGATTCGATTGCCGCCCTGGCGGAAGATTTGCTTAATAATCGGGATAAAAGAGAAGCAATGCAAGCGAACTTATTAAAAATTAGGGATAAACTTGGAACGCCGGGCGCGGCCGAACGGGCGGCGCTTATTGTATACAATATGCTGAAGGGATGATATGGAAATATTTAAGCGTTTATTAAAGCTTGCCAAACCGCATATGCTGAAGTTTATTTTGGCTATGTTTTGCATGCTTATGGTGGGTGCTATTACCTCCTCGCTTGCTTTTCTCGTCAAGCCCGCCTTGGATGAGATATTCATTAATAAAAACGGTATGATGCTTGTATGGATACCCACTTTCGTCATTATGCTTTATCTCCTGAAGGGCGCCTGCAATTACGGCCAGACGATTATTATGAGTTTCATCGGTCAGCGTATTATTGCCGACCTGCGAAACAGCCTTTACCGGCAGATACAAAGGCAGTCGCTTGCTTTTTTTACCAAACATCCCACAGGCATGCTCATGTCGAGGATTACCAATGACGTTTCCTATATACAGGGCGCCGTATCGGAGGCGGTAACAAGTCTTTTGAAGGATTCTTCTACTTTGATTTTTCTTGTTTTTGTCATTTTCTATCGAGATTGGCAGTTGGCTATCATTGGCATGCTCGTTTTCCCGTTAACCATTTTCCCCATTGCCAAATTTGGAGAAAAGATGAGACAGGTGGCGACAAGCACGCAGACAACCATGGGTTCGCTGAACACTCTGTTGCAGGAAACCATTGCCGGCACGCGCATCGTCAAGGCCTTTGGACGGGAGGATTATGAAAATCAGAGATTTGCCCGGAGAAACGAGCGCCTCTTTAAGTTAACCCTGAAATCTGTTGCCGTAAGCGCCCTGTCCGGTCCCTTTATGGAATTTTTAGGCGGCATCGGCATTGGGGCGATATTATTTTACGGCGGGAGCCAGGTAATAAAGGGGAACTCCACGCCAGGCACTTTTTTTTCCTTCCTCACGGCTATCATCATGCTCTATGAGCCGATAAAGCGATTGACCAATGTTAATAACACCATTCAGCAGGGAATTGCCGGCGCCGAGCGGGTATTCAGCATTATCGACCTGGCGCCGGAAATAATGAATAAGGCCGGGGCTGTTGTATTGCCTAAAATTACGACAGGAATAGAAATAAATAACGTCACTTTCTGTTACGAAACAGCGCCCGTCTTAAAAAATATATATTTGAAAATCAGATCAGGCGAAGTTATTGCCTTTGCCGGAATGAGCGGCGGCGGCAAAACAACTCTTGTCAACCTTATTCCGCGCTTTTACGACGTTACGGAGGGACAAATCCTGATTGACGGGCATGATGTGCGTGATGTTACCATTGAATCACTCAGAGGACAAATTGCCATCGTCACCCAGCAGACGATCCTTTTCAACGATTCAGTGCGCAGCAATATTGCCTACGGCGACATTGAAAAGTCTGAGGAAGATGTTATCCGGGCGGCAGAGACGGCTAATGCTCATGATTTCATAATGCAACTGCCCTTGGGGTACGACACGGTGATAGGAGAACAGGGTATGAAGCTATCGGGAGGAGAAAAACAGAGGATCTCCATAGCTCGCGCCTTGCTGAAGGATGCCCCGATTTTGATTCTTGATGAGGCTACATCCTCCCTTGATACGGAATCTGAGATTGAAGTCCAGGAAGCCCTGGAAAATCTTATGAAGGGAAGGACCACCCTCGTCATAGCTCACAGGCTTTCCACTATTCGTAACGCCGATCGTATTGTGGTCATCGTAAGCGGTGAGATCGTGGAAGAAGGGACACACGAAGAACTCCTCGACAGGAAAGGCGAATATCATAAACTATACAATATGCAATTTCGCGAGGATAGCGTTAATCATAAGAGCGCCGAGCTGAAAAATGATGGTTCATCCGGTTGATGCGTACTCCCTCCTACCATGACGAGGATGCTGAATTTCAAACGGTAATAATTGATAGGCATCTTCTCAATAACCCCCATGCCCTGGTCGGGCACAACGAAGGATGAAAATCACCCCCACCCCTCCCTCCCCCGTCGAGGGGGAGGGATAAAGGGAGGGGGGCATTTTCATATAAATCATTATATGCAATTGTGATAAGGGAAATAGCATGGACAAGATTACAAAGGAATACCTCGATCGTGCTTCGGAGATAATTGGTGACAGAAAAAGGTATAGGGACACAGACCAAGGCAAAAGCAGTCGTCCAGCCGAGCTGACGACTGATTGCCAACTTTGTGTTATAGGAAATAATTAAATGCCCTTCGTCCTCTTCCACAATCACTTCCCAGAAATAGCGGAAAGGGAAACAAGAACTATCAAAGTCCTGCCGTGGTCTAAAGCTGATCTCCCGTGGGGAGAATATGCTTTCCTTGAGATGTTTTGTGATGAACAAGGCTGTGACTGTCGGAGGGTATTTTTCTCTGTCGTATCTTCAAGGACCAAGAATGTAGAAGCGGTTCTGGCATACGG
>DATESZ010000047.1:0-12719 GCA_035283845.1 Syntrophales bacterium
AATTGCTCCTGCGGATCATTCCGTTAATCGACAGAGAAGCCGTCTTCGCCCTGAAAGGCGGGACGGTTATCAATTTCTTTACCTGAGATCTTCCCCGTATCTCCGTCGATATTGACCTCGTGTATCTTCCTATTGGTGAAACACTCATGACGGTACCCGTCACAAAGAAGGATGAAAATGGCTACCTAGGTGGATATAAGGAAATCAAATACTTAGATGTGCATTTTCGAGTGAAAGTATCAGCGATAATAAAAATTATAACGAGGTAAAAGAATGCCGAAAATCAAAACACATCGGGGAGCGGCCAAGCGTTTTTCCCTTACGGGAACCGGTAGGGTAAAAAGAAGTAAGGCCTATGCCAGCCACATCCTCACAACGAAGACAAAAAAGCGAAAGAGGAACTTGAGAAAATCTACTGTCCTTGACTATACGAACGAAAAGTCCATTAAAAAGATACTTCCCTATCTATGATGTCGGCTGATCGCAAATTGGTAGTCTGAAGTATATTTGTAAGGAGATATGAAATATGCCAAGAGTAAAAAGAAGCATTACGGCCAAAAAGAAAAGAAGGAAAATTCTGAAACTGGCGAAGGGTTTTTTTGGAGCCAGGAGCCGTTTATTGAGGACCGCTACGGAAGCGGTCAACAGGGCGATGAAATACGCCTATCGTGACAGACGGGTGCGCAAGAGAGATTTTCGGAAACTATGGATTGCGCGGATTAACGCCGCTGCCCGCATTAACGATATTTCCTATAGCCGCCTGATATATGGTATGAATAAAGCCTGCGTGACGATAGATCGTAAGATTCTTGCCGATCTGTCTGTTCATGACCCACAGGGATTTACTGCGGTTGTCAATATTGCCAAAGGGCAGTTGCCGACATGATGGAAGCGCTCGACGAGCTTCAAGAACAAGCGAGGGGAGAGATTGCCCTTGCCGATACGGAGGAGAAGCTGCAAAACCTTCGGATAAAGTATTTAGGCAGGAAAGGTCTTTTAACAGTACTCCTCCGGGATATAGTCAATGTTCCCCCCGCGGAACGTCCCTTGTTTGGGAAACGCTGCAATGAAATTAAGAATCACCTTTCCAGTAAAATAGAGGAAGCTCTTAAAGAAAAGTTCCTGGAAGACATGGGAAATGCTCTACTCCTGGAAAGGCTGGATGTGACACTCCCGGGCAGGGGTGTTAGGCCGGGCAGCCTCCACCCCATAACGCAGGTTTGCAACCAAATTTGTGATATTTTTGCCGGATTCGGTTTCCCCGTTGTTGAAGGACCAGAGGTCGAACTTGATTACTACAACTTCGAGGCGCTGAATATTCCCAAAAATCACCCCGCCAGAGACATGCAGGACACCTTTTATGTAGCGGACAATATCGTCTTGCGTACCCACACATCTCCCGTGCAGGTGAGGGTCATGGAAAAAAGGCGGCCCCCTTTGAGAATCCTTTCACCCGGGCGCGTGTACCGACGCGATTCCGACATCTCTCATACCCCGATGTTTCATCAGATTGAAGGCTTGCTGGTTGACAGGGGGATTGCCTTCAGTGACTTGAAGGGTATGCTGACAGCATTTTTGAAAGAGATTTTCGGCGAAGGCACGGAACTCAGATTCCGTCCCAGTTTTTTCCCCTTTACAGAGCCCAGTGTGGAAGTGGATATAAAGTGTGCGATGTGCGTCGGTTCAGGTTGCCAGGTTTGCGGGCAGAGCGGCTGGCTGGAGATACTTGGGGCGGGCATGGTCGATCCGGAGGTTTTTAAGAACGTGGGGTATGATCCGGAGGAATTTTCAGGTTTTGCCTTTGGCCTAGGGTTGGAGCGGATTGCCATGCTAAAGTATGGTGTCTCGGATATAAGAATGTTTTTTGAGAATGACCGAAGATTTTTAGAGCAATTTTAATATTATGCAAGTAAGTCTCAGATGGCTTAAAGATTACGTAGATATAGAGATTGAACCGGAGCTTCTGGCCGAGAAGCTTACCATGGCCGGTCTCGAGGTGGAGGCAGTAGAGAGCAGGGAGCCGCCTTTTAGAGGCGTAGTGGCGGCTAAAATTCTTGCCGTAAAACCCCACCCGCGGGCGGATAAGTTGACTCTTTGCGACATTACGGATGGTGAAAAAATATATTCGCTGGTCTGCGGCGCCCCCAATATTATGGTTGGAGACGTGGTCCCTTTAGCAAAAGAAGGCGCCGTTCTTTCGGGGGGAATCACCATCAGAGAGTCACGAATCAGGGGAGAACTTTCCAAGGGGATGCTTTGTTCTGAAGAAGAATTGGGTATTGGCAGCGGCAGCTCCGGCATCATGATCCTTTCCCGCCTGCCGAATGGACATAATTCAACCGAAAATAACTTAGAAATATCCGAAGGCGTTGGAAAAACCTTTACTTTGGGCGAAGAGTTAAACGAGGCGCTTGCTCTGCAAGATATCATTTTTACTATCGCCGTTACCCCCAACCGTTCCGATTGCCTTTCCGTGATCGGTATCGCGCGGGAGATAGCAGTGCTGACGGGTAAACAACTTAAGATGCCCGATATAGCGATCACTGAAAATGAGGAAGATATAGAGCGCCTTACTTCGGTTGCCATCCATGATCCTGATCTTTGCCCGCGCTATACCGCAAGGGTCATAAAAAACGTCATCGTCAAGCCTGCTCCTCTCTGGATGCGGCTTAGACTGGAAGCAGCGGGGCTTCGGGCTATCAATAATATTGTCGATGCAACCAACTTTGTGCTCCTGGAAATGGGGCAGCCTCTTCATGCCTTTGATTATCGTTTTCTAACCGGCGGGCGAATTGTGGTCAGAAGATCCGCGGCAGGGGAAACTTTTACCACTCTTGACGGCAAAGATCGGTTGCTGAAGTCTGACATCCTGCTTATCTGTGATGGCGAAAAGCCTGTGGCTGTGGGCGGCATCATGGGAGGGATCAACTCTGAAGTCAAGGAAAGTACGGAAACGGTACTGCTGGAAAGCGCTTATTTTAATCCTGCCTCCATCCGCCTGTCTGCCAGGTGGCTGGGTATGAATACCGACGCTTCCTTCAGGTTTGAAAGGGGCATAGATCCGGAAGGCGTGATTAGGGCACAGAACCGCGCCGCCCGGTTAATGGCGAAACTTTCAGGCGGAGTAATTTGCCGAGGTGTCATCGACAATTATCCGCGCAAAATTGAGACGGCAAAAAACATTCGGTTGCGGGTAAAGCGGGTTTGCGACTTGGCAGGCGCGGATATAAAGGCGGATGAAATCATTCCTATTTTAGAGGGGCTGGAGATGGTTGTCCGCAAGGACGGAAAAGGGAAGGGGGAGGGGGCTTACCTTGTTGATCCTCCGACTTTTCGGGTGGACATTGAGAGAGAGGTAGATCTTATTGAGGAGATAGTCAGAATTCGCGGCTATGACACCATACCGGCGACCCTGCCGACTGTTTCTCTCACGCCGGTGATGAAGGCAACGAGAATTTCCCTTGAGGAGAGGGCCAGGGGAATATTGATCGGCAATGGTTACTCCGAAGTCATCTCATATAGCTTCGTTTCTCCCCACTGGGCGGACCGCCTCGGGCTCCCGGAAGGCGATGATCGGCGTAACCCGGTACGCATCAATAACCCACTCGCAGAAGACCAATCCGTTATGCGCACCACTTTGCTTTGCGGCCTTCTTGAGACTATGAAGAGAAATGTCCGTATGGGTTCCCTTGATCTGAAGCTGTTTGAGATGGGAAAGGTATTTATCTCCCGTGAAAAAACGGGACTTCCGCTGGAGAAGAACCATCTTTGTTGTCTCCTCACGGGGATGCAGAATGGCGAAGACTGGCAGTCGAAGAGGGCAGCGGATTTTTACGACCTGAAGGGATGCGCGGAAAGTATATTTGCCGATCTCGGAATAAGGAAAGTTAAGTTTCGGCCTGATCTGCCGGAACCTTTTCTCCACCCGGGAAAATCCAGCGCAATAATGGTCGGTGGAAAATATGCCGGCTTCCTGGGTGAACTGCATCGGAATGTCTTGAAAATTTTGGAATTAAAAAACACGGCTTTTGTTTTGGAAATAAATTTGGATATAGTGGATGAAGCGTTTTCTAACAAGATTACTTACCGGGAAATTTCCAAATTCCCATCTATTACCAGAGATGCGGCCCTTTTAGTCAGCAAGCAGATAGATGCGGATAAAATGCTCAGCTTTGTTCATGATGTCGGTGAAGAATTGCTTGAAAAGGTGCATGTTTTTGATGTATATGAGGGCGAGGAGGTTCCCGAGGACATGCGAAGTTTAGGTTTGAGGTTTGTCTATCGTTCTTCTGAAAAGACTTTGACGGATGAAGAAATAGCGGGATTGCACAGCATGATTGTAAAGGGGATTCTTGATTTATCAGGAGCCAGGATAAGAGGATAGTAATTTAGAAACGGTATCAACTTGAAAAGGGAGGAGTGAGATGACAAAGATCGATATTATCAGGAGCGTAAACGAAAAGCTGGGATTTTCCAAGAAGGACGCGGCGGACATTGTTGAGTCGGTGTTTGAGATCATCAAAACCGACTTGGCGCGAGGCGAGAAGATAAAAATTTCTGGGTTTGGTAATTTTGTTGTTAAGGAGAAGAAGTCGCGTCGCGGTAGAAACCCGCAGACGGGCGAGGAAATACAAATATCATCCCGAAAAGTGCTGAATTTCAAGCCAAGCCAGGTGCTCCGCCGAGCATTGAATGGATAAGAAATTCGGACAAATAAGAATATTGTTTTCCCTAATCCTTCTGGCAGGGGCGAACCAAAAATGGCCGATTCAATCCCCGATAAGTCCTATTTTCGTATCGGCGAGGTAAGCAAGATACTCGGCGTGGCGCCTCATGTAATCAGGTATTGGGAATCGGAATTTAAATCAATCAGACCCATTAGGACAAAGTCGGATCAGCGGCTCTACAGGAAAAAAGACGTAGAGGAACTAATTACCGTAAGGTCTCTTCTTTATGATCAGAAATTTACCATCAGCGGCGCTAAAAAGCGATTGTTAGAAATTATGGTTCAGAGTGCGGCCGCAGGGCATGAACGTGAGATACTTTCTGCAATCAAAAAAGGACTCCAGGAGATAAAAGACAAATTGACAAATTAACGAAGAGGACGTAGCAGTTAATAAACCTGCCTATCGGCTTATTTTATGGTTAGCCCCTTTTTGCCGCGCCTTTTTCAGAGCGGCAAAAAGGGGACCGATGGGTAAAATAGTGCGATTCCGTCACATTTCCCGAGCCGGTGGTTCTACCAAGGCAATTGTTTAGTGCTTGTTTGCCCGCTTAGACGCCTTAAGCGGATTGATCTTCTGAGTTATTTCTACGACTTCTTTCTTGATGTGCGATGCTGTAGGGCATTTCCCGGAAGTCCATTTAGCGGCAGGATTAGGGTAAATTTTGCAGTATTTGCCTATTAAAATTTCCAGTACCTTGTTACAATCGCCGCATAAATCTACAACGGCATGGCAACTCCCTCCGTTATATCCGCAACCTTTTTTCGTCATAAAGCCGCAGTCCTGTCCATTCTTGATGGTTTGACAAATCATATAAATCACCTCCTTCTGTTTACGATTTATTGAGCTTCCTCCTGTTGCCGCTAAGCTAAGCAGCCAACAAAATGGAGCGCTGACTAACAAATAATCCGGCGCCTGTCAAGAAAAAATTTCATCAAAAAATTTCATCGACTGATTAAAGGGCACGGATTTTATTGAGCTGCTTTACTGCACTGTACTTCTTAATGATTTCAATAACTTTTTCTTCGGTTAGCAGCTTGCCTGTGTCGTAACGATTCTGATGAATTAAAATATCCCTTTTGGGCGGCGCCTCTGCTTGCCCTTCCGGATAACCCAAAGGCAGCAGTGCCTTTATAATGAAGAGTTGAGGGATTTCCAATAAATCCTTGATTTTCACAGCAGCAGAGTAAGGAACCGTTTTCCACACACTACCTCCCAGACCAAGCACAGTTGATGCGAGAATCATATTTTCGATGGCTGCGGCCAAACTTGAATGCAATATTTCCTCCCGTATGAATCCCTGCGGGTATGCATCACAAAATCGAGGGTCTCCCAGGACAAGCATAATTACCGGATTTCCAAAGCTTTGCGTCATTTTTGGTTCTAACCCTTCGCCGATAATTTTCTCTATCTGTTCGATAAGAAGCTTTTCCTTAACCACTACGATTTCAAATGGCTGCGTGTTATTGCCGCTCGGCGCCCATTTGCCTGCTTCGATTATCTGATTAATGATTTCGTCATTTACTGGATCGGGCTTATATAATCTAATGCTTCTTCTACCACGAACTACCTTCATAAAACTTTCATAATTCATAATTTATCTCCTTATCTTTGCAAAGTTAATAAATGGACGGCCTGAAAGAGACCCCCTGATACATTATGCCACTCCTGATAATCCTCCTGTGGTTAAAGACGGCGGTTAAACAACGGGCGCCCGGCGATTGCTTTCTTCCAGAAATTTGACCATTGTGTAAACGGTCCGGTTGACTTCTGCGGAAACCTTTAGTCGTTCTGCCATATGGACGATCATGCCGTTTAGCGCATCGATTTCAGTCCGCTTCCCGGCCTGCATGTCCTGCAGAGTTGATGAGCGATGTCCTGCCGTCGGTGGAAGAAATTTGGAATAGAAGGCTTTCTCGTATTCTGCTGTATTGGGCCAATGCGTTTGGTATCCTGCGGCCGACATCACTTCGTAAATCTCCATGAAGATTTTCTGCATGATCTTTCTTGAAAAATAACTCTCCCCGAGTTTGCCATACGGCATATCAAAGATCGCCCCCAGCGCATTGAGCGCGCAGTTATACAACATTTTCGCCCACAAGTCTTTGGCAATGTCCGAAACGATTTGCGTCGGCATGCCTCCGGAGGTCAAGGCTTGGCTCAAAGGAGTGAGCGCTGACGAGTCCTTGGAAAAAAGTCTTCCCAGGTGGACGGCATCGGCATGGACCGTGATGTTGACGTGATTTGGCTGTGGCCGTTCGAAGCCGGTGATCACGCGGGCGTTATAAATTTCTTCCTTGGGGAAATACTGGCAGAAGATTTCGGCATTGCCCCAACCGTTTTGGCAGAGAACAATTTTTGTTTCCTGATTCCAAAGTTTATTGTGGCGCTGGAGATCCGTGGCCGCTGCCTGGGAATCGAAGGATTTGGCGGAGACGAGAATGAAATCGAATGGGGCTGAAGAGACGTCCATCAGCGAGGAGGCACATGCGAATCGGTCAGCCGAGGCGCGGAATTCACCAAAAATACCGGTCCGCAAAAGGCCGTCATGCTTGAGGGCAGAAACAGTCTCCGGCCGGGCGATCAGGGAGACCTTGGCTCCGGATTTGATGAGGAAGCTGTCTAACCCTAAGCCAAGGGCGCCAGCTCCATAATTCAAGATGCGCATTTTTAATTTCCTTGTTAATTATTATAAAATAATTCATGAGGAGAGGTCAAGATACTCTTGTTTGGGATAGCCAGCGGCAAAGGTTTTTGACTTGTTTTAAAGAAGACGGCCTCGTAAAAAGTCGCTTTTCCCTCCCCTGGTGGGAGGGAATAAAAGGGAGGGGGGGAATAACATTCAGTAATACGGTCACTTATCACCCCCACCCTAACCCTCCCCCGTCAAGGGGGAGGAGATTTCGGACTTTTTACGAGATCATCAAAGAAGATACAAAGAAAAATCTTGAAAAACTGTTAAATTCAAGTTAACTGCAAAATTTATGGATGAAAGGTGAAGATATGGGGAGAAGGTGGTGATTTTGCAAAGGTAAGACGAAAATGCGGGCGGCGAGAGAGAACATCACCATTGTCCTGAACAAACCCAAGCATGCGGGTAACGTGGGGGCGGTGGCAAGATGCGCAAAGAATATGGGAATAAATAAAATTTGCCTGATCTCCGGCACTCATCTTTCAAAGGAAGAGATCCGGATGATGGCCACCCATATGGCGAAGGATGTTGTGGATGCTATTCGCTATTTCGACCGGGTCGAGGAAGCGCTGGCGGGATTCCAGTATATTGTCGGCGCCACGGCAAGAACGGGCGCCTCACGGGGGCCGGTCGTGACTCCCGGGGAGATGGCGGAAAGGATCGTCGAAATATCTCAAAACAACAGCGTGGCGCTCCTCTTCGGCTCTGAAGACCGCGGCCTGACCAACGATGATCTGCGCTTTTGCCACATGTTGGTCAACATTCCCACCAGCGGCTTCAAATCTCTTAACCTTTCCCATGCCGTGATGATCCTTTGTTACGAGATCATGGCGGCGGGATGCAGCCCCGATGCCTTTACCCCCAGGCTGGCCACGGCAGTGGAATTAGAGGGCATGTACGACCAGATAAGCGCCTTATTACAGAAGATAGGGTTCCTCAATCGGGAGAATCCTGAGTACTGGATGATGCATATCCGCCGCTTCCTTTCACGAACGAAATTACAGGCGCGGGAGGTAAAGATTATCCGCGGTATATGCCGGCAACTGGACTGGTATGGCAAAAACTTAAAGTAAAAATACTTGTCTTTGAATTTTGGGCTGCATATTCGGCTAAACTTGTGATAGGGTGCCCTATCAAAGCGGTATAAAAATTAAGAGGGGATGTAATCATGAAAAATATTTTTTCTTTTACGGGAGCCAGAAAAATTGTCTTCGGAACCGGATCATTTGATGCTCTCGCGCAATACCTGAGTGAACTAAAGGCTAAACGCCCCCTGATCGTTCTTGATAAAAACCTCGCAGAAACGGGTTTCCGGGAGAGGCTTTCCCAGATGCTGCAGAAGGATGGCATAGATTTTTCTCTCTTTGAACAAGCGGAACCGGAACCCCGGCTGGAGCTGGCTGACGAGGGAGCAAAAGCGGCACTGAAAAGGAAATGTGATTCCGTCATCGGTATCTGCGGGGGAAGCTCCATGGACGTGGCCAAGGCGGTTGCCGTCTTGGCGGCAAACAGGGGTAAGGCCGTGGACTATCTCGGTCTGAACAAGGTTCCCGGTCCCGGATTGCCCACAATCATGGCGCCCACCACCGCCGGGACGGGCAGCGAAGTAACATTTACCGCCGTCTTTATCCGTAAAAGTCTGAAAAAGAAAGAAGGGATGAACAGCCCCTATCTGTATCCCGATCTGGCCCTTCTCGATCCGCAACTTACCATGAGTCTTCCTCCGGGGCCGACGGCGACCACGGGACTTGATGCCCTTTGTCACGCTATCGAATCCTATACCTCGATCAACGCTTCACCTATGAGCGAGATGATGTCCCTGGAAGCGATCGGGTTGATTTCGGAAAATCTGCGCACCTGCGTTCATAACGGCGGCGATCTGGAGGCCAGAGAAGGGCTGCTCCTGGGGAGCCTTTACGCAGGCCTGGGTTTAGCCAATGCCGGCGTTACGGCCGTTCATTCCCTGTCCTACCCTCTCGGCGGGAAGTACGGCATCCCCCACGGTCTGGCCAATACCATCATGCTGTCTCCCGTCATGGACTTCAATCTTCCGGCGGCGCTGGATAAGTTTGCCGTTATTGCCGAGGTGATGGGCGAGGTGACGGATGATCTGCCGCCCAGGGAGGCGGCCTATCTCGCCCTCGACGCCGTGGATGCCATGATCGAAGATTGCGGCATAGATGCCAGACTAAGTGATTTCGGCATCAAAGAGAAGGATTTTCCGGAACTGGCAAAGGTTGCCATGACGGTGGCCAGACCCCTGGAAAACAATCCTCGTAAGGTAACTTTGGAAGATGCAATAGAGATTTACAAACAAGCATAAGGAGGAAAGTTAATGGCCGGTGCGGAGATGATAGGCAGGGAGGAGATAAAAGAGGTGCTGGAAGTCCTGGAGACGGGCATCCTCATAAGATATAACTTCGATGTGGAAAGAAAGGGCGTCTTCAAGTGCCGGGAATTCGAAGAGGCCTTCGCGAAATACTGCGGGGTCAAATATGCCCTTGGCGTGACTTCGGGATCGGCCGCCCTCAAGGTGGCCTTGACGGCCATGGATGTAGGACCGGGCGATGAGGTAATCGTTCCCGCTTTTACCTTTCTTGCCACTTATGAGGCAGTCCTGGAGGTCGGCGCTATCCCCGTGATGGCCGATATTGATTCCTCGCTGGGACTGGATCCCGATGATATACCAAGAAAAATCACCCCTTATACGAAGGCGGTCATCCCCGTCCACATGTGCGGCGCGCCGGCGCGCATAGACAGGATTATGGCCGTGGCCCGGCAATACAACCTGTCGGTTCTGGAGGATAACGCCCAGGGGTGCGGTGCGAGCTTTAAGGGGAAAAAACTGGGGACCTTCGGCGATATGGGCATTTTCAGTTTCGATTATGTAAAAACCGTCACCACCGGCGAAGGGGGGATGACACTGACGGACAACAAGGACCTTGCCGACCGTGCTGAATGGTATCACGACCACGGCCATGATCATAAAGCGACCAACCGGGCGCTGGACGGCAGAACCATTCTCGGTTTCAACTACCGGATGAACGAAATACAGGGCGCGATGGGCCTGGCCCAGTTGCGAAAGCTTGATTACATCATAGCCGAACAGAGGAAAAACAAGGAAAGCGTCAAGGAGGCGCTTAAGTTCGTCAACGGTGTCAAATTCCGGGAGATTCCCGATCCCGACGGGGATACTGCCACCTTCCTGGCCTTCAATCTCCCGACGGAGGCGGAGGCCAAAGCTTTTCAGCAGGCCCTCCGCGCCCAGGGCATAGATACGGTGCGCTACAAGGATAATCTTTGGCACTATGTCCCCAACTGGGAACATTTTCTGGCCCGTTCCACAGCCAATTCCAAGAAATATCCCTTTACCGATCCAACCTATAAGGGGAAGGTGGACTACGGGCGGGAAAATATTCCACAGGCCGAGGACATTCTGGGAAGAACGCTGGTGATGGGCATTCAGGTGAAGATGCCGGTAGAGAGGATTGCCGCCATCAAAAGAGGGATCGAAAAAGCGGCAGATTCGTTATAGCGTGCGGGGACATGATATAGGATTGCGCAGCAATCCGTTTCGTGTCCCCGGAAGGGAGAAAGTATACATGATCGTCGTTACCGGCGGCGCAGGGTTTATCGGCAGTGCCTTTGTCTGGAAACTGAACAGGGAAGGGATTGACGACATTATTATTGTCGATGAGTTAGGTGAGTCGGATAAGTGGAAGAACCTGGTGAGGCGGCAATATGCCGACTACATCCACAAGGATGATTTTATGAAGATGGTCCTGGCGGAAAAGCTGCCCTTCTACGTAAGGGCGCTGATCCACATGGGCGCCTGCTCTTCCACTACAGAAACGGATGCCGACTATCTGATGGAGAACAATTACCGTTACACGCGCCGGCTTGCCGCCTGGGCCATGAATCAGGATGTACATTTTATCTATGCCAGTTCGGCGGCTGCGTACGGTGACGGCTCAAGGGGTTTTTCCGATGAAGAGGCCGTAACGCAAACCCTGCAACCCATCAATATGTACGGTTACTCCAAGCAGCTCTTTGATCTATGGGCGCTCAGACACGGGGCGGAGCACAAAATTGCGGGAATCAAGTTCTTCAATGTTTTCGGTCCTAATGAATACCACAAGGGCGATATGGTGAGCGTTATCTACAAGGCCTTTCACCAGATAATGGCACGGGGCAAGGTGAGTCTTTTTAAGTCCTATAAACGGGAGTTCGGCGATGGGGAGCAAATGAGGGATTTCGTTTATGTGAAGGACTGCGTGGATGTCATGTGGTGGCTTCTTAATAATCGCGATGTGAACGGGATATTCAATCTCGGTACAGGCCGGGCGAGGACATGGAATGATCTGATAGCTGCCGTTTTTTCCGCTATGGGCAGGAAACGGGAGATCGAGTACATCGACATGCCTGATGCCGTCCGCGATCAGTACCAGTATTTTACGGAAGCGAAGATGGACAAACTCCGCCATGCCGGCTGCCCGGTGCAATTCCTCTCTCTGGAAGCGGCTGTGCAGGACTATGTGACGGTGTATTTACAACAAGCCGATCCCCGCCTGTGATGAGGGAATCATGAACGTTGTCTGCATAATACCCTCGCGCTACCATTCCACGAGATTTCCCGGAAAACCTTTGGCGGATCTCTGCGGCAAGCCCATGATCCAGCACGTATACGAGCGGGTCAGGCAGTCGGAAACCTTGTCCTATGCCGCCGTGGCGACTGATGATGAAAGGATATTTACGGCAGTGAAAGAATTCGGCGGCCAGGCGGTCATGACTTCCCCCCGGCACCGTTCCGGAACGGACAGGATCGCCGAGGCGGTTGCCGGCCTGGGGCTTAAGGAAGAGGATATCGTTGTGAATATCCAGGGCGATCAACCCCTGTTCGAATCTTCTCAGATCGATGAAGTGGCGGGACCACTGCTTGTCGATCCGGCAATTTCCATGGCGACGCTGATTTACAAGATAGTGCGAGGAGCGGAGATATTCCACCCTAACGCAGTCAAGGTGGTCTTTGATTGCGAACATTTTGCCCTGTATTTTTCCCGTTCCACTATCCCCTATGTGCGCGACCGGGGTAAAAGGGCTTCCTACTACAAGCATCACGGAATTTATGCCTACAGAAAGGCCTTCCTGGATATCTTCACCAGGCTTCCCGAAGGAAAGCTGGAAAAACTGGAAGCGCTGGAGCAACTCAGGGCGCTGGAACATGGATACCGGATCAAGGTCGTGGAGACATTGCATGATTCCGTGGAAGTCGATACCCCGGAGGAACTTGCACGGGTAAGCGA
>DATESZ010000048.1:0-2483 GCA_035283845.1 Syntrophales bacterium
GCCCAGGTCGGTTTGAGCCAGGACGACAATCCCAAGATGACTCCGCCACCAGCCAGGCCCTGAAGAAATCGCCGACGAGATAGACTCGGTAAAATAAGGGAAGGTTGGAGAATACGCTTCATCTTGATCGGCCATCTTCAGATTGATAATATTTATAATGCATTGCTTTTTCATGGTGGAAGTATATGAAGTACGTTTTTGTGTGTCAATTGAAATTTGGCCACCGAATTGCCTTAAATAAAATGTTACACAAGCAGTGCTTAAAAAGGGATCGCTAAAAAATCCTTGACACCGATTTACGTCGTTTGTATACTGATAATCAATATCAATTACGGGGGCAATGTTGAAATCGTCAAAGAAAAAAATCTTTCAGGATTTCATCTTAAGGGAAGGGCTCAGGTCCACTCATCAGCGGGATTTAATCCTTGAATTCTTTCTCTCATCGAGCAGGCACATGAGCATAGAGGAATTCTATCGGAAAATCCGGGCTAAACATCCGGGCATAGGCTACGCCACGGTGTGCCGCACCCTGAAGCTTTTTGCCCGTTCCGGGATCGCCCACGATATCCATTTCGGTGACGGACAGACCCGTTACGAACAGATTGCCGAAGGGGAACACCACGACCATCTTGTCTGCACAAAATGCGGAAAGATCGCTGAATTTGAAAATGAGACGATTGAAAATCTTCAAAAGACAGTAGCCGACAACTACGGTTTTCTGATCCATAGCCACAAGCTTGATATTTACGGACTTTGCGCCAGGTGTAAAAAGTAAAAGATTTACCCTGTAGTTGAAATTGATATTCATTAACAATTACATAAATGGAGGAAGGTATTGATGGCATTTTTCAAGAGGAAGGCTTCCTGTCACGGGTCGCTTTCCGTTGCTCCTTGCGGGGCAAGGCGGGTAGCCCTCGTCGGCAATCCGAATGTTGGTAAAAGTGTGTTGTTTAATGCCCTTACGGGCGCCTATGTCACCGTTTCCAACTATCCGGGCACCTCTGTGGAAGTGGCGAAAGGCGCGGCAACAATTGAAGGCGAACGCTTCGAGATCGTGGATACGCCGGGGATGTATTCCCTGCTTCCCATTACGGAAGAAGAACGCGTTGCGAGAGAGATACTTTTGCTCGACAACCCTGATTTGATTATCCACGTAATCGATGCGAGAAACATCGAGCGGATGATGGCCATGACGCTGCAATTGATGGAGGCGAGGCTGCCGGTAATGCTCGTGGTCAACATTATGGATGAGGCGGAACGGATCGGGCTTTCCATAGATATTTCCCTGCTCGAAAAAAGGCTGGGGATCCCCGTGATAGGGGCGGCGGTTGCCAGAAAACGCGGTCTCCCTGAGATTCGTAAGGCCATTACTGATTATAAACGTAAAGATGCGATCATGCCAGCCTACAGCAGGAGACTGGAGAAAGACATAGATGATGTGGCGATACTTTTGCGGGGCGAATACGCTCTTGCCCCCCGGGCAATGGCCTTGCTTCTCTTGCAGCGCGACGAAGAGGCGGCTCGCCAGGCGGAAGCGCAGGAGGGGGATGCTTATGAGAACGTGGAGCAAAGGGTTAAGGAAAAATGTTTTATGCGCCGGGAGTCATTCCATCTCGACCTCGCTGTGGAAAGGAAGCGGATTATTAAAGGAATACTTGATGGCGTCTTCAAGGCGCCGGCAGAAAGCAGGATCGCCCTGAACGACCGGATTTCCAGATTTGCCGTCAAGCCTTTGACCGGCATTCCCCTGCTTATAATCGTTCTTTACTTTGGCCTCTACCAGTTTGTGGGAGTCTTCGGCGCCGGAACCCTGGTGGATTTCCTTGAGGGAACGTTATTTGAGGAACATTTCAATCCCTGGATCACAAGATGGGCCAAAGAACTCATCCCCTGGTGGACGATTCAGGAACTTTTTGTGGGAGAATACGGCGTACTTACACTGGGACTGCGTTATGCCGTAGGGATCATCCTGCCTATTGTGGCGACCTTTTTTCTCTTCTTCTCCCTCCTGGAGGACAGCGGCTATTTCCCCCGTCTGGCGCTTTTGGTTGACCGGCTGTTCAAGAAGATCGGTCTCACCGGTCGCGCCGTCATTCCCATGGTGCTCGGCTTCGGCTGCGACACCATGGCGACGATGGTCACGCGCACGCTGGAGACGGTACGGGAGCGGATCATCGCCACATTGCTTCTCGCCCTCGCCATACCCTGTTCGGCCCAGTTAGGCGTGATCATGGCGCTCCTTTCCAAGGAACCGGGCGCCCTGGCAATCTGGAGTCTCTGTCTCCTTTTTGTTTTCCTTGTCGTGGGGTATCTTGCCTCACGACTGATACCGGGAGATACGTCCATGTTTTATATGGAACTGCCGCCTATGCGACTGCCGCAGCTCTCCAACATTTTTACCAAGACCTATTCAAGGATGCAGTGGTATTTTCTGGAGATACTGCCCCTTTTCATTCTCGCTTCCGTCCTCCTCTGGATAGGAA